>JAOBWF010000283.1 GCA_025463215.1 Acidobacteriota bacterium
ACGACGAGGTGGCCCAGGTGTCCATGACGTCCGGGTCGGCGATGAACCCGCCCGGCTCGCCCCGTTGCCCGGCGCGGTAGCCGGCAGGCACGTCGGAGGACGGGTCGACCGGCAAGTCGGCCTCGTCGGCGAGGCTGGCGCCGTGTTCATCAGCGCGAACTTCGAGGCGTTGAGGATCTTGATCGCGAGCCGCCGGCCGACCTTCATCTGGCCCGGATCGAACGCGGTGTCGGTGCCCGGCCGCCCGCTCGCCGCCCAGTAGCGGGCGCCGTCGGAGCCGTACTCCTCGAGCAGCGCCATCGGCGTCACCACGTTGCCCTTGGACTTCGACATCTTATGGCGATCGGGATCCAGCACCCATCCCGAGATCGCCGCGTTGGTCCACGGCAGCGAGTCGTGTTCGAGGTGGGCGCGCAGGACCGAGTCGAACAGCCAGGTGCGGATGATGTCGTGCGCCTGCGGCCGCAGGTCCATCGGGAAGGTCAGTGTGAACAGCTCCTGATCGTCAGGCCAGCCGCAGACGATCTGCGGCGACAGCGATGAGGTCGCCCACGTGTCCATCACGTCGGGATCGCCGGCGAAGCCGCCAGGCTGGCCGCGCTGATCCTCGCGATAGCCGTCGGGCACGTCAGTCGACGGGTCGACCGGCAGCTGATCCTCGCGCGCCCGGATCGCCTTGTCGTGCTGCGGCCGGCCGCCGGCGTCGAGCGGGTACCACACGGGGAACGGCACACCGAAGAACCGCTGCCGGCTGATGCACCAATCGCCGTTCAGGCCGTTGGCCCAGTTCTCGAACCGCATCTGCATGTACTCGGGGTGCCACTTCAGTTCGCGGCCGCGCGCAATCAACGCATCGCGGAGCTCGATCGTCTTGATGAACCACTGTCGGCTGGTGATGATCTCCAGCGGCCGATCGCCCTTTTCGTAGAACTTGACGGCGTGGGTAATCGGCCGCGGCTCGCCGACGAGATCGCCGCTCGCGCGCAACTGCTCGACGATCTTCGTGCGTGCCTTGGCCGCGGATAATCCCTTGAGCTCGGCGTAGAACCCCTGCGCCCGCGCCGCGTCGGCAGACTCCCAGCCAGGCGCGCCCCACGACACGTCCCGGAGCGTGCCGTCCATCTGGAGAATGGCGCGCACCGGAAGGCTCAGCTCGCGCCACCAGGTGACGTCGGTGACGTCGCCGAACGTGCAGATCATGGCGATGCCGCTGCCCTTCTCGGGATCGGCGAGCGTGTGCGCCCGCACCGGCACCCGGACCCCGAACAGCGGCGTCTCCACTTCTTTGCCGAACAGCGGCTGATATCGCGCATCGTCCGGGTGCGCGACCAGTGCGACGCACGCCGGGATCAATTCGGGGCGGGTGGTGTCGATCTCGATCAACGCAGGGGTGGAGCCCTGCGCGCCGCCGGCAAGCTTGAACGAGATGCGGTGATAGGCCGCCGGCATTTCGCGATCTTCGAGCTCGGCCTGCGCGACCGCGGTCTTGAAGTCGATGTCCCACAGCGTCGGCGCTTCGACCTGGTAGGCCAATCCCTTTTCGAGATGGTGCAGAAACACGAGCTGCGAGACGCGCTGCGCGCGCTTGCCGATCGTGGCGTAGGTCATCGACCAGTCGACCGACAGGCTGAGTGTCTTCCAGAGCTGCTCGAAGATCCGCTCGTCTTCCTTCGTCAGGCGATCGCACAGCTCGATGAAGTTCGGGCGCGACACCGACAGCGGCGGCTTGGGCGGCTGCGCCGGCGGCTCGAAGTTCGGCACGTACGGCAGCGACGGGTCGCAGCGGACGCCGTAATAGTTCTGCACCCGGCGCTCGGTCGGCAGGCCGTTGTCGTCCCACCCCATCGGATAGAACACCGCCTTGCCGCGCATGCGCTGGAAGCGCGCGACGACGTCGGTGTGGGTGAAGGAGAAGACGTGTCCGACGTGCAGTGATCCGCTGACCGTCGGCGGCGGCGTGTCAATCGAAAACACGTCGGCGCGGTTCGCCGGGCGCGTGAAGCGGTAGACGCCGGATGCCTCCCAGCGGGGCACCCATTTCGCTTCGAGCCCTTCCAGGGCCGGTTTGTCGGGGAACTGCAGACGCGCGGGATCCAGGCGCGTCAGGGGCGTCGACGATTCGGACATCCCCTGATCTTATTTGATTGACGCTTTGATCCGTTCAATCTCTTCACGCACCAGCCGTTCGGCGACCTGCGACGCGATCTCCGCGATCGATTCGCGAACGACCGTATCGGACAGCCGATCCAGCACGCGGCGCACCACGTCTTCGATGATGTCGTCGGTCACCGCCGCCGGCGGGACGGCCGGCGGCGCAGGCGGCGGCATCGTCGGCCACAGCGCGGACGCAGCCGTCAGCGCCTCGCCCTGCTCCGCGGCGAGCAGGGCCGCGAACGCGTCCGCGAGCGGCGGCAGCGGCGGCCGGTTGGGCATCGGCAGTTCGAACGCAGGCACCGGTGTGGGCTCCGGTGTGGGTACCGGCGCCGGCGCCGACGCGGCGGCGTGATGCATCACGATGTCCGAGGATGCGAGCGGCGCGACCGGTTCATGGACGGCGTCCGGCGTCGACGAGATCTCGGCCGTGGGCTCGGGTCCGGCGACCTCGGGTTCGAGCGGTATTGATTCTTCGATGGCCGAAAGCCGGTCGTCTGGCGCGGCATCAGGCGCCGCGGTCGCGGGTTCCTCGGGAGTCGCGATCTGGGGCTCGGGCGCCACGTACGAGAGGGGCAGATCGATCGCGGCGTCGAAGGCGGGTGACGCGGGAAGATCCCACGGCTGCGCGCTGCCGGTTGCTGGTGCGTTGGTGAACCAGTCGATCTCGGTCTCGATCGACGCCGCCGGCGGATCGGGGATCGGCGGGATCGGCGTCGGGCTCGGCGGCGGCGCGCCAGGGGGCAGCGTCGAGAACGCCGCGTCGAGCCGATCGAAGTAGTCGTTCAGTTCGGCGCGCGGCGCGGGAACGCCCGGTACAGCGGCTGCGGGTGGCTCGACGAACGGCATCACCGGATGCTGCGCCGCGGGCGGCCGGGCCCAGATGCTGTCGTCCGGCGG
>JAOBWF010000089.1 GCA_025463215.1 Acidobacteriota bacterium
AGCTGGCCGCGCGCGTCGCCGCGAAGCAGCCGCTCGATGGCATCCCCGGCGTCATCACGCAGGCCTCGGTCGCCGGCCCGGCGGGCCTCGGTCCCGCGCCGACCGCGCCGGCGGTTACCGACCTCGACGGCCTGCCCTACCCGGACTTCTCCGACTTCTTCGAGCAGTTCGAGCGCAGCAGGTTCGGCACGGAATGGCAGCCGAGCGTGTTCGTCGAAACGTCGCGCGGCTGCTGGTGGGGCGAGCGGATGCACTGCACCTTCTGCGGCCTGAACGGCGCCACCATGGCGTTCCGCAGCAAGTCGGCGCCGCGGGCGCTCGACGAGCTGACGCACCTGGCGACGTCGCATCCCGGCTGCGACATTCAGGTCGTCGATAACATCCTCGACCTGAAGTACTTCAAGACGCTGCTGCCGGATCTCGCCGAGCGCAAGCTGAACGTCTCGCTGTTCTACGAGACGAAGTCGAATCTGAAGAAGGATCAGGTGCGGCTGCTGCGCGACGCCGGCGTGCTGACGATTCAGCCCGGGATCGAGAGCTTCAGCGACAAGGTGCTGAAGCAGATGAAGAAGGGGGTCACCGGCCTCCAGAATATCCAGCTGCTGAAGTGGTGCAAGGAGCTCGGCGTCCACCCGATCTGGTATCTGCTGATCGGATTCCCGCGCGAATCGCCTGAGGACTACGTCGCGATGGCGGCGCTGTCGGCGCGGGTCTGCCACCTGCCGCGGCCGTCGGGCGTGAACATGATCCGGCTGGATCGCTTCAGCCCCAACTTCAATGAGGCGGCGCAGCTCGGGTTCACCAAGCTGCGGCCGCTGCCGTTCTACGAGTTTCTCTACGATCTGCCGGAGCCGGCGCGGCACAACCTGGCGTACTATTTTGCCTACGACTACAAGGTGCCGCAGGACGTCGCCAAATACGCCGACCCGCTCGTCCGCAGCGTCCACGCCTGGAAGACGACGTGGAAGAACGCGGAGCTGGTGTCGGTCGATCTCGACGACCGCCTGTTCCTGTTCGACACCCGGCCGCGTGCCAGGGCGCCATTCGCGGTGTTGAGCGGCGCCGATCGCGAGCTCTATCTGACCTGTGACGCGATCACCGACGCCAGCACGCTCGGCGCGCCCAGCACCGCGCGCCTCCAGGCGATCGCCGCCGGCGGCGCGATGCTCAACGAAGGGGCCAAATACCTGTCGCTCGCCGTGCCGATCGGCGATTACCAGCCGTCAGCCGACGCGATGAAGCGGCTGCGGCCGCTGTTCGCCCATGTCGACGCCGCGGATCGCGCCCGCGTCAAAGCTCGTTTCACGTCCGTCAATCGTCAACCAACAGGAGGCTAGATGGCAAAGAAGAAGAAAGCTGCGGCAGGCAAGAAAAAGGGCGGGACGAAGAAGACGGCGGCCACGAAGAAGGGCGCCAAGAAAAAGAAGAAGCCGGTCGGCGACATCTTCAACTAGCCGTCCCGAGCGAGCCGGCACGCAAGCCGCCGGCTCGCTACCCCTTCCAGTTCTTGATCAGATGTTCCGCCGTCCGCCAGGCGAGGGCCTGCGCGGTCAGCGTCGGATTGCGCGCGCCGCTCGTGCCCATCACCGATGCGCCGAGGATGCCGAGGTTCGGCACTTCGTGCGAAAAACCGTAGCGGTTGACGACGTTCGTGTCCGGGTTGTCGCCCATGCGGGTGCCGCCGTAGGCGTGCGTCGACACGCCCATGGCGCCGCCCACCGGGGCGCGCTGCACCGCGACGGCGCCCGCCTCGCGGTACCACTGCTCCATCTTGTCCTGCGAGAAGGCGGCGATCCTGCGCTCGTTCTCCTTGAACTCCGCGGTCACGCGGCAGACCGGATAGCCGAGCGGATCCTTCACCACCGGATCGAGATCGAGATAGTTGTCCTCGTACGGCAGCGTCGTCTTCTGGATGTACGAGCTGTGCGCGCGATCGGCGTTCTCCTTGATGAACGCCTTCCACTGCGCGCCCCAGCCCGGCACGCGCCCGAAGGTGTTCATGCCGGCCGCCGCGATCGGCCGCTTGTCGGACATCGCCCACAGATTGGCGCCGCCGATGAAGTCGAGCCCCGAGTGATCGAAGTTGTCGTCGGCCCAGTTGTCGACCGCGACCCCCTGCGCCGGCAGGCCGTACCAGCTATCGAGGTTGAACGGGAACAGCGCCGAGACCGGCGCGCCCTGGTGGTGGCTGAAGTAGTGACGGCCGACCTGCCGGTGGTTGTTCGACAACCCGTTCGGAAACGCGCCCGACTTCGACAGCAGCAGCAGCCGCGTGTTTTCGTAGGTGAAGCTCGCGAGCAGCACCACCTTCGCCGGCTGGAAATATTCGATGCCGTCGGTGACGTAGTTGACGCCGGTCATCCGGCCGTCGCGGTCGACGTCGATCGTCGTGACGTGCGCGCGCGTCACGACTTTGAGGTGGCCGGTGTCGACCGCGCGCGGGATCGTCGTCACCGCCGTGGAGTTCTTGGCGTCCACGTGACAGCCGCCGCGGTTGCAGAAGCCGTGATACATGCAGCCGGAGCGGTTCTGATAGGTCCGCGAGTTGATCGCGGCCGGACCCGGGAACGGATGCCAGCCGATCGTCTTCGCGGCCGTCGTCATCTTTTCGATGAACGCGGTGCCGCGCAGCGGCGGCATCGGGTAGCCGCGCGTGCGCGGCCCCTCGAACCTGTTGCCGCGCGGATCGATCGTGCCGTTGATGTTCCCCGCCTGGCCGGAGATGCCGACCTCATATTCGATCTTGTCGTAGTACGGCTCGAGCTCCTCGTAGCCGAACGGCCAATCCTCGACCGTCGATCCAGCCGGGATTCGCGAGGCGCCGTAGCGCCGCGTGGTTTCGCTGACGACCTTGAAATCCCACGGGTTGAGCCGCCAGCTCTGAGCCCAGTAATGCAGCGTCGTGCCGCCGACGCCGTTCTGCATGGGATGGATGTTGCCGCGCGGCCCGGTCGGCGTCGACGCGGTGGCGCGCGACGTCGGGATCTCCTGGTTGGCCTTCTGCACCGCCTGCGGCCAGCCGCGATAGTTGTTGCGCAGTTCGTCGGGCGCGAAGTCGCGCCGCGTCAGCCACGATCCCGCTTCGAGCCCGATGACGTCGAGCCCCGCCTGCGCCAGCGGCAGCGCGGCGACGCCGCCCGCCGCGCCGAGGCCGATGATGACGACGTCGGTCTCCTTCAGCCTAGTCGCCATGCTTCATTTCCTCGTGCGTGCCGGCGCGCGCCGTCGCCTTCGTGAAGTTCTGATAGTCGTAGGCCGATTTGTGATTCGGTTTGAGCTGACCCTGCTCGAGCTGCTGCTGATCCGCGGCCGTCACCATGGTGCGGATGCCGGGATAGCCGATCAGGTCCCACCCGATGAAGTTGGCGTTGCCGCCGTAGTACGGATCGCCGAACGTGCCCTGGTGCGTGTGATTGAGGACGAGCGCGAAGAACGCCGCAGAGCTGCCCGCGAAGCCGGTCGCGGCCCCGGTCTCGACGTCGATCAGCACCGAGTCCTGATCGGTCGTCGTCAGCTCGGTGAACCCCTTGCCGCGTGACGAGCGCGCGTAGCGGTCGAGCGCCGCGAAACCGGCGGTGTACGCCTGCCGCGACGAGGCCAGCGCGCCACCGAGGGCGCGGTCGATGTAGTGCGCCGCGCGCGCTTCGGTCGCGCCCGGGCCGTTGGCGTCGCTCGGAATCAGCCGCGCGACGATCGCGTCGAGCAGATCGGCTTCGGCCGCGGTCAGATTCTCGAGCGGCTCGCGCGCCGCCGCGATGGCGTCGCCGTGCAGGGCCTCCGACGTTGTCGCCGGCCCTTCAGTGGCCGCGGCCTCGGCGCTCGGCTCGAGCCGTCGCGAGACGTCGTCCGACGCCGCCGCCGCGGCGCCGACGATGGCGGCGCGCTTCAGCAGATCGCGACGTGAGATGAATGTCATGGTGTGGCCTTCCGTTCGTAGATGCTGACGATCTCACCCTGGCCGACGACGTGGCCGTTGATCGCGGCGAGCAGATCTCCCCGGGTGAGGCCCGGCTTGAGGCCGAGATCGGCGTCGAGCGCGTAGACGACGAAATGATAGTGATGCGGCTTGCCCGGCGGCGGCGCCGGACCACGGTAGATCGCGCGGCGGAAACCGGACACACCTTGAATCGCACCGCCGATCTCCGGAGGCATTGGCGCGGCAGGATCGATCGGCAGCCCTTCCGGAAGCCCCTTCGCCGTCGCGGGGATGTTGTAGATCACCCAATGCACGAACGGCGGCGGGTTGCCGGCGTCGGGATCCTCGCACACCACCGCAATCTGTTTGGTTGCCGCGGGCAGCTTGCTCCACGTCAGCGGCGGCGACAGGTTGCGTCCGTCGGGCGTGTAGTCCCGCGGCATCGTCTGATCGGCGACGAGCGCCGGGCTGCCGACCACGATCGGCTGCGGTGCGGTCTGCGCCGCCAGCGTTGCCCAGGCCAGCAGTGTCACCCACGCCAGCGTCAATTTCATGCGTCTCGCTCCACCGGTCAAATTATTTCTTCGCCTTGGCCTGTTTCAGCATCGCCGCGATCTCTTCACGGCCGGCAAGACCGGCGTACATCGAGGCGGTCCGATCGAGCCGATCGACGACGTCGATGTCGGCGCCGTGCGCGAGCAGGACGCGGACAACATCGGGCAGGTTGGCGGACGCGGCCTTGATCAGCGCGGTCCAGCCGTCGCCGTTCTTGACGTTGACGTCGGCGCCGCGGTCGAGCAGCAGCGCCACGGTATCGACGCAGTTCTCGCCGGCGGCGGCGAGCAGCGGCGCGTTCCCCTCGACGATGACGTCCGCCTTCAGGCCGGAGGCGAGCAGCACCTTCACCGCATCGGTGTAGCAGCCGGTCGCCGCGAGTATCAGATCGCGCGGTGCCGCCCTGGCGCCGCGCTTCAACAGGAGGTCGATCGCGCCGGCGGACCCTGCGGCTGCGGCGTAGGTCATCACCCCGCCGCCGCCCGCGTCCACCGCGTTGACGTCGGCGCCTCCGGTGACCAGCGCCTGCACCGCAGCGGCGTCGCCGTTGGTCACCGCCGCCATCAGCGCGGTGCGCGCCTGATTGTCCTTGGCATTGACGTCGGCTTTGCCGGCCAGCAGCGCGCGGACCGGTTCGGCGTAGCCGCCGAAGGCGGCGACCATCAGCGCGGTCATACCGCCGGAGTTGCGTGCGTTGACGTCGGCGCCGTGGGCGAGCAGCAGGCGCACGGTATCGCCATGATTGGCCGACGCGGCGCGCATCAGCGGGGTGGTGCCGTCGCTCGACGCGTCGTTGACGCCGGCCTTGGCGTCGATCAGCAGCCGCGCGACCGCGGTCTGCCCCTGCATCGCCGCGAGCGCCAGCGGGCTGAGGCCATTGTCGTCCGGCGCATTGACGTCGGCGCCGCCCTTGATCAGCGCCGCCACCGCGGCGCTCTGGCCATAGACGACGGCGTCCGGGAGCGACTGCTGCGGCGCGGCGGCGATCCAGGCGGCGGCGAGCGCGGTGAGAACCCTGTACATCACAGTAGCGGACGGACGATACCATATGGTACCTTGTCGAGGTTCCCACATTCAGATATGAACGTCGACCACCGGTTTACGCAAACCCAAAAGCAGTACGCCGCCGACGACCTCGAAACGATGAGCGAGGCGAAGCGGTACCAGGCCCACGTCTTCGAACTGCTGCGGCCGCACATCGGCGCCAGCGTGCTCGAGGTCGGCTGCGGCATCGGCACCACCAGCCTGCGCTTCGCCGAGATCGCCGAGCGCCTGGTCTGCATCGAGCCGAATCCCAACTGCGTCTCGCGGGCGCGCGCCGCGCTCGACGGCAACCCGAAGATTGCGCTCAAGACCTGCCATCTCGAGGAGTGCGACCGCGAGGAGCTCGCGGCGCAGCGGTTCGACACGATCGTCTGCGTCAACGTCCTGGAACACATCGAGGATCACGTCCGCGCGCTGACGCTCTTTCGCGAGCTGGTCGCGCCGACCGGCGGCAAGGTCCTGATTTTCGTGCCGGCGATCCAGGCCGCCTACGGTCCGCTCGACGCCGCGCTCGGCCACCATCGCCGCTACTCGAAGCCGACGCTGCGCCGCGCGTTCGACGCCGCCGGACTCGACCTCGTCGAATTGCGCTACACCAACCCGATCGGTCTGCTCGGATGGATGTATAACGCCCACGTCAGCAAGACGATCGAACACACGCCCGGCCAGGTCCGGTTGTTCGAGCAGCTCGTCGCGCCGTGGGCGCTGCCGTTCGACCGTCTGATTGCGCCGCCGATCGGGCTGTCGCTGTTCGCCGTCGGCCGCGCCCGCGTCCACGCCGCATGAGCGTCCCCTTCTCCAAGCTCCAGCGCGCCGCCCAGAAAGTTCCGGCCGACCCACTGTTGTCGGTGGTGATGCCGGTCTTCAACGAGCAGGACACGATCGAGGAGATCATCCGCCGCGTGCTCGCCGTGAACATGCGCATCCAGTTGATCGTCGTCGATGACGTGTCGACCGACGGCACGCCGGCGATTCTGGAGCGGCTGCAGAAGGAACTCGGCTTCGTGCTGCTGCGCCAGCCGCAGAACGGCGGCAAGGGCGCGGCGCTGCGGCGCGGCTTCGCGGCGGTGACCGGCGACATGATGATCATCCAGGACGCCGATCTCGAGTACTCGCCGGAGGAGTACCCGCTGATGACGCCGCTGATCACGTCGGGACGGGCCGACGTCGTGTTCGGCTCGCGCTTCCTCGGCACGCATCGCGTCTTCCTGCTCACGCACTATCTCGGCAACCGCCTGATCACGTTCCTCACCAACGTGCTGTACAACACGATGCTGACCGACATGGAGACCTGCTACAAGTTGATGCGGGTCGACGTGTTGCGCTCGATGGATCTGAAGTCGAACGGCTTCGGGATCGAGCCGGAGATCACCGCGAAGGTGTTCAAACGCGGCTACAAGGTCTACGAAGTGCCGATCAGCTACGACGGCCGCGGCTACGAAGAAGGCAAGAAGATCACCTGGCGCGACGGCGTCGTCGCGCTGTGGGTCCTGCTGAAGTACCGTTTCAGCGAGTGAGTCCGGGGTATAATCGGGGCTCCCCCGCTTTCCTGAGCTCTGGCGGCTATTCCAGCCTTCAGCCTCACCAAAGCCGCTAGAAAGAAGCAGGTCTCGTGGTTCAACGTCCGCACGGTACGAACCCGTTCGAGTTTGTCGTCGTCGCCGGGTTGCGCGCCGCGCAGCTGATGCGCGGATCGGTTCCCCGCGTCGATCGCGCTCACAAAGTGATTACCACCGCGCAGCTCGAAGTCGCGGCCGGCCTCGTCGCCCGCATCCCCGTCGGCGAAAACCCGATCGTCCCCGAGTAGCGCGACCGCCGCGCGCACGCGGCGCCTCTTCCTGTAATCCGTGGCTCGCCGACGCGCTGCTGGCGCTGCTCGCCAGCCTCTCGCTGTATCCGGCCTTCATCAAACCGACCGTCGAGTCGCCCGGCACGGAAGCCGGCGACCCGACGTCGCCGCTCGCGCATGCCGACGCGCCGTCCTCGGCCTGCGGCGCAATGGCCGGGACGCGGACGTCAAACCGGTGCGGTGGACGCACTGAAGATTGCCGAGGCACGGGTGCTGAGCATGATCGATCGCGACCGGCCCGGACGGACCGGTCCACCGCACGCTCGAGCGCGCGCGCCAAACGGTCGAGCAGCGGTACGGTTAACCGCGGGCGGGTTTGGGCAGACGCACGCTGGTCGCGCGCGGGCCGCTGACGCGGTCTTCAATCAGCTCGAAGGCGACTTTGTCGCCGACGGTGAGCTTGTTGAAGGTGCCGAACGTCGTGTCGCTGCGGTGGAAGAAGACTTCACGGCTGTCGGCGTCGCGGATGAATCCGTGACTCTGACCGGCGTGGATGCGGATGACCTTACCGCTCGTCGGCCGCCCGGTCGGGGGCTGCGGTTGATTCGGTTTGCCGGGGCGGGTGGTTGCCTTAGGCCTCTCGTTCACACCCAATTATGACACAGTACGGCCCGTCATTTCCGGGCAAACGCCCTCTCAACCGCCGCCGCTGAAAAAACTCTCGCTCGAGTACACACGTCGCCGGGCGGATATTTTGCATTGGGCGGGTTGAAATCGACGTACGACCAAACGGCCGAGTCGCGGCCCAGTGTTCTGAGCTGCCCGGCCCGCCCCCGAAGGTGACGCGCGTATGCCCCGCCGGAAATCGCCGACGAAAGAGACACCGCCGCTCGTGGACTGGGAGGATGGATCACCGCAGCGCCAGGTCCTCGACTGGCGTCAGCGCACCAGCGCCTTCATGCCGTCCGCCGGACAGGATCCCGATGCGGGCGAGCTCGCGGACGCCGACCTGTCGCGGATGCTCGCGACCGAAGAACCCGAAGCCGCATCGGCGCAGATCTTCGAGGATGCGGACCCCGAGGGCCGTGTCGACCCGGAGCCCGAGCTCAGCGACCCCGATGCCGCCGATCAGCCGCTGACCGCGGCCGCCGGCGTCAGCGACGATGTCGACCTGGTGCGGATGTATTTGTCGCAGGTCGGCCGTCACCCGTTGCTGACGCCGGCGCGCGAAATCGAAGTCGGCGCGCGTCTGGACGCCGCCCGCGCCGAGCTGATCGCCTCGCTGACCGCGTTTCCGTGCGTCATCGACTGCCTCGGACGCCTCGCGGCGCTCGTGGAATCTGGTCAGGCGCCGGCCGCGACGTTGATCCTGCTGCCCGACGGCGGCGAGCTCGAGCCCGGCCGGGTCGCGCCCGTGCTGCGCGCGATCAGCCGCGCGAAGCGGCTGCGGCCGTGCCTGGTGTCGTCGCCGCGGAAGCGCACCGCGGCCGCGGCGCCTGCGCCGCGCGATCGTGAGGCGCGCGCACGGACCCTGCTGGCGCGCATGCTGTCGCGTCAGCCGCTGCGGCCGGCGGTGGTCGACGAGATGGTCGCCAAGCTGCACCGGCTGACCAAGGATGTCGCCGCGGGGGTCCTCTCGCCAGCCGACGTGAAGAAGCGCACCGCCCTGCCGATCGACGTGTTCAACGAGCGCATGCGGCGCGTCACGGCGGCCGAGCGCGAACTGCAGGACGTCAAGCAGGTGTTGATCGAGTCCAATCTGCGGCTCGTGGTGTCGATCGCGAAGCGATACCTCAACCGCGGCCTGTCGCTGCTCGATCTGATCCAGGAAGGCAACATCGGCCTGATGAAGGCGGTGGATCGCTTCCAGCCTTCGCGCGGACTGCGGTTCTCGACCTACGCGACGTGGTGGATCCGCCAGTCGCTGAGCCGCGGCGTCGCTGATTATGGCCGCGTCATCCGGCTGCCGGTCCACGTCGTCGAATCACTCGGCAAGATCGAGCGGGAGCGACGGCAGATCCGGAAGGCCGAATCGCGCGAGCCGACCGAGCGCGAGCTGGCGGATCGCACGCAGATTCCGATTGAAAAGGTGCGGCTGCTGATCGAAGCGTCGCGGCTGCCCTCGTCGCTCGACGTGCCGATGGGCGACGATGACGA
The DNA here is from genome assembly GCA_025463215.1 of Acidobacteriota bacterium. Taxonomy (GTDB): domain Bacteria; phylum Acidobacteriota; class Vicinamibacteria; order Vicinamibacterales; family CAVVIG01; genus CAVQFC01. The sequence continues at coordinate 9,462 of JAOBWF010000089.1, forward strand.
TCCAGTGCTGCGCGAAACGGTGGCGAACACGACGGCGGCGTCGCCGGAGGAGGAAGCGATCCGGCAGGAGATGGCGGGCCGAATCGAGGATGTGCTCGCGCCGCTCGACAGCCGCGAGCGCGAAGTGCTGCGGCTGCGGTTCGGCCTCGGCACCGACGCGGAAGAGCACACGCTGGCGGACATCGCACGGCGGCTGTCGCTGTCGCGCGAGCGCGTGCGGCAGATCGAGGCGCGCGCGATCGCGAAGCTGCGGCAAACGACGGCGGCATAGCCGCTGTCGTCGGTCGCCGGTCTTCAATCTTCCGTCACCGCGTCAGTCTTCAGACTGAGTCGTCAGTCTCGGCAGCGGCCGGTTTGCGGCCGTGCGTGCCCGGTTCGAACACGGCCGTTTCGCGTTTGATCGCTTCGTCCGGTTCGACGCCGCGCGGGTCGCCGTCCGGATCGAGCCGGCCGCCGCTGGTGCGGCTCGGTGGATAGCCGGCGCCGCGAGGCCCGCCGGTTTCGACCGAGGGATCCACGGCATCGTCGGTGCCGGCCGGGCTGTTGCTGCCACCCTGCGACGTGCCTCCGGCGCCCTGCACGCCCCCGCCGCCGCCGCGATCGGTCGGACCGTGCGTTTCGTCAACATGGCGGTTTGCCTCGACCATGTCGCGCGCGCCTTCAATCGCCGCGTCGAGTTGCGCGCCGCTGGGACCGTTGCGTTCGTGTTCGGATGCCATGCGGACACGCGATGCAAGAGCGCGTCCGGTCAGCGGTGTTCAGGATCAGCCGAGCGCGTCGCCAACCAAACACTGAACACTTTTTGCGACCGGTCGACATGCGCAGCTGCGAACCGACGTCGCGACGCGGTGACGCATGATCTTGCTACGGTGCTGATCCATCGACGACGCGGCGCCGAAGCCCATCCGATGCCGGTGTCCAACGTGGTGACGACACACTCCCTCCAACTGGTAGTCTCTTGGGAGCGCGTCAACCCATCGCAGACCGAGGATCGGAGACCATGAGCGAAGACCGACACAACCGGCCGTCCGGCAGCGCGGCGGAGCCGCTGTACGACATGACGATTCCGACGCCGACGCACGCCGAGCGCGCGCGAACGCTGGTGGCGCAGATCCCCACCGGCACCCTCTGCACGCTGGCGCTGGAGCCGGCGGGGTATCCCTACGGCTCGTTCGTGACCGTCGCGTTCGAGGGCGGCAATCCGGTGTTTCTGATCAGCGGACTGGCCGAACACACCAGGAACCTGGAACAGGATCCTCGCGCCTCGCTGCTGGTTGCCGAGAGTGGCGCATCGGATCCACTCGCCAACGGGCGCGTGACGATGATCGGTCCGTGCACGCGGGTGGAGGACGACGGCGGCAGCGCTCGCGCCGCGTTCCTGGGGACGCATCCGAATGCCGCCTACTACGCCGACTTCCGCGACTTCGCCTTCTGGACGCTGCGCGTGCATGCGATCCGCTATATCGGGGGGTATGGACGGATGTCCTGGATCAGCCAGGCCGAGTGGGACGCCGCCGAGCCCGATCCGCTGGCATCGTGTGCGGCCGGCACGATTGCGCACATGAACGCCGATCATGCCGATGCGATGGTCCTGTACTGCAAGGCGTTCTCGCAGGCCGGCGATGTCGCCTCGGCCATCATGACCGGCGTCGACCGCTACGGCTTCGAGATGTCGGCAAAGACCGCCGAGGGTCCTCGTCCCGTCCGCGTGGCGTTCGCGGCGCCGGTCGCGACGTCAGAAGAGCTGCGCCATGTGTTGATCGCGATGGTGAAGGAGGCCAGGGTCCGACTGGGCTGACCGTCGCTCCGCAATCGAAGTCGTTCCGACGTTGAGTGAGGACCGCGCGGTTGGCGTGCTGTTAAGGCACGGCGACTGTGGCTCATCGTTCAGAAGTGGATCAGTCTGAATCTGGCTCAGGAATCGCGATCGCGTCAGCGTTGAGAGTTGGCGTCGGCTTGCGCGGCGCCGAGATCAACGAATCGCGGTCACCGTCGCTTGGACTCTTGTCCGGGCCTTGGTCTGGACTATGGCCGACGGCTACTTGCGGGCTGACAAAGATCGGGCCGTGCGTTGGACACTCATACGTGCGGACTTCGTCGTAACCCCAGAGACCACGGACGGTCCACGAGCCGACAAAGCTCAGATCCCTCTGACAGTCTGGGCATATCGGCACATCGTTGTCCGGCACCCGCCATGTTTTCGGCATGCTCTATTACTCGGGAACGCCTCGCCCATTCTGGCACGAACCGGAAACGGGCGCGGCTCATACGAGTCAATTAGCGTGTTTTCTGAAACCAGCGAGGACGTGCCGCCCAAAGGCGAATCGAGCGGCAACGACCTGTGACATCCTGGCCCTCGTCGTGGAATCAAGTCTTTGCGTGGGATTCCCGCTATGAGCTATAATAGCTAAAATAGCTCATTGGAGACACCATGAAGACTGTCGCTGCGACCGAAGCTAAGAACCGCCTCGGCGCAATTCTCGACGACGCACAGCGTGAGCCGGTCGTCATCCGTCGCCAGGACCGGGACATCGCTGTCGTCCTGTCGATGGCGGACTACGAGCGGCTTCGGTCCGGAAACATCCAAGCGTTCCTCGATCTCAGGAATCAAGTTGCGGCTGAAGCTGCCGCGAATGGCCTCACCGAGGAACGCTTGAACGAACTGCTCGCCGACGATGACGCGTGAGCGCGTTGTCATCGACACCAACGTTTTGATCAGCAGCCTGTTCTTAGCGACATCCACGCCTGCCCGAGCGGTCGACAAGGCGGTCACGAATGCGCAACTCGTTGCGACGACGGAAACGCTGCGTGCGTTGATTGAGAAACTGCATTCGCCCAAGTTCGATCGCTACGTGCGTCGAGAACGGCGCGATGCGCTACTTGAACGTTTCGCATCGCTCGTGGAGATCATCGACGTACTGCAATCGATTCGCGCATCGCGCGATCCGAAAGATGACGAGTTCCTCGAGGCGGCCGTAAACGGGCGCTCAGACGTGATCGTGACCGGCGACAAAGACCTCCTGGATCTCGATCCGTTCCGCAGCATCGCAATCGTGACTCCCGCTGCCTATCTGATTCGCGGTCAGTAACGACGTCCCACGTTCCGCCGGCGGAGACTAAATCTCGATTGTGTTGTAGTCGTGGAGGCGCACACTGGGATAGATATCCGCGCCTTCTTTCAACCGGTAAAGGTACCAAGGTCGACCGTCTGTTTCGACGAGATACACGCGATCCGGAGGCTCCGGACAAGTTGCGAGCCTTCGCGACCGCGTCCCCAACAACGCTGGAGTTTCGCCAACGCGATGTCGTTCGATTCGAGGATCAGAATCGACTCGCGGCCCTTCGCCTTCTGTCTCTGGCAAGCTTTCGGTATTTCCTATCGGATCGCCTGTTGAACTCGGGTCTGCCATTTGGTCTCGAGATCGTCGGGTGCGAAGCGCGAGATTAGAAGCACGCTGGCATCCGAGTGATGTCTCCGAGCCTAACCGGTCCCCACTTGGAACCGGTTTTAGACCGCCGGCCGCCAACGTGCTTCGGCATCCGCTTCAGCATGGTGCCGAGCTTGGCCAGGCTGTCGATTCGTAGCGCGTGCGCATGTCCCACCGTCTCGTCTGAGAGCCTCTGCCAGCGGGCGTATAGCTCGGCGGCTGCGGCCGTATCGAGGATCGCCTTGACCTGCTTGAGGTTCCTAGCGCTGGCGAGGGCGTGCCT
>JAOBWF010000094.1 GCA_025463215.1 Acidobacteriota bacterium
GCGCCGCGTCGCGTTCATCACGCGCAGGCTGGACGCGGCGGCAAATGCCGCCAGCGCGCCAGAGGCGAGCAGCAGGCCGAGCCATCCGGCACGCAGCGATGCGAACAGTCCGCCAATCGCGGCCGCGATCAGGACGGTGTCGATCAGCGGCACGATCGCGCTCGGCATCGACGCCCACGACAGCGGGCGGCGGAAGCTGACGCGCAGATTGTCGCGGCCCCGCCACCGCTCGCTGGAAAACACGTCACGCAGCGTCGCCGGGTCCCCGTGGTGCACGCTCTTGAGCCGCGCGTCACTGACCAGCCGCAGGCCGCGCGCGCGCAGCCGATGGCAGAAATCGACGTCCTCGCACGTCTCGAGCGAGCTGTCGAATCCGTTGACCGACTCGAATGCCCGGCGCCAGACCACCAGATTGCCGCTGCCCAGCCAGTCCGCTTCGTGCTGGCCGTGCGGCGCGCCGCGCAGATGACTGTACGCGCGCTGCACCCATGTGCCGTCCGCGGGCGCGTGACACAAGGCTCCGGCGGCACCAACCCCCGGCAGCTGCAGGCAGGCGAGCGCGGCGTACACCCAGCCCGCCACGATCTCGTTGTCGGCATCCACGAAGGCGAGGACCTCGGTGCTCGCGAGCGCCGCGCCGCGATTGCGCAGCTCGGCGACCCGCCCCTGGTCGACCCGAATCACCCGCGCCCCGAGCTGGGTCGCCACTTCCGCTGATCCGTCCGAGGATCCGTTGTCGACGACGATGATCTCCACGTCGCCGGAACGGTAATCGTTGCGCAGGATGCTGCGCAGGCAGGTCTCCAGCCTGGCAGCGTCGTTGCGGACCGGAATGACGAACGAGACCCGTGGTGACTTCATGGCTGGGGCTGTCCCAGGGTCCACAACGGCGTCATGCCCGACGGCGCGACGTTGAACAGATCGTACATGCTCGGAATGCTGGTGAACATCAGCGCGATGAACATCACCGTGCACACCACCAGATAGACCATGAACCCGCGCTGCCGATAGAGCTTTTCCGGGTTCTGCACCGGACTGTCGTGCTGCAGCCCCAGCTTCATGTAGTAGGCAAACAGCCCGGCCGCGAGCGGCGCGAACAGAATCAGCTCGGGGTGGTAGCGAACGATGAAGATGCCCGCGAACAAGGCGCACGCGGTCGCGTAGAAGAACAGGCTGATGAGCAGCCGATCCTCGGTGTAATACGCGAACGACCCACGGTACGCCGCCGCCACCTTGGGATCGCCGATATGGCGATATTCCGCGTAGCGCTTCATGGCCATGAAAAAAGCGCCGACCATCCAGTACGAGACCGCGAGAGACACCGGCGGGAATCGGCCGGACACGAGGGCGAACCATCCGAGCAGGAGGCGGATCGGATTGTTCACCGACTCGCTGAGCACGTCGAGATAGGGCCACTCCTTCGTCCGGAGCGGCGGCACGTTGTAGGCGATGCCCATCAGCCACAGCCACGCGGCGGACGCGAAAAAGTACCAGTTCAACGAGAGCGCCAGCCCGAATCCTGCGGCCGCAAGCAGCAGCCACTCGGCATACGCCAGCGCCGGTCGCACGCGGCCCGCCGGCACGGGACGAAATCGCTTTTCCGGGTGCAGCAGATCGTTCGGGCCGTCGAGCAGCTCGTTGAGCACGTAATTGCTCGACGCCACCAGGCAGGTGGCGAGCACCGCGATCGACAGCGGCGCGATGCTGGACCACGTCATCACGCTCGGCTCGTAGAATGCCGCGAGAACGACGCCAAGGAGCATGAAGACGTTCTTGAACCAGTGATCCAGCCGCGCAATCTGCACGTAGGCCAGAAGGTCCAGTCGCGCCGGACGGTCAGCGACAGCCGTGGTCGTGGTCGAGGACATGGCGAAGCCTTTCAAGAGAAGGAAGAACCAGACAACGGGATGAATCGGCGGCCGGAGTGGAAGTACGTCCAATGATCACGCAGGGCATGCCGGCGGCCGCCGCGCCGGCGGCGTCGGCATCCGCCCGATCGCCCACCACGAGGATCTCGGCCGGCGCCATGCCCCAGCGATTGGCCGCCGCGAGAAATCCACGTGGGCTCGGTTTGAATGCGCCCACTTCCGCGTCGGTCGCGCACAGCACCACCGAAAACCATGCCGCGACCTCGAGCGCCTCGAGCTTCGCCGCAGCCGGGTAGTCGGAGAGCACGCCGGCCTCGATGCCGCGGGTGCGCAGCCATGCGAGCAGCTCAATTACGCCGCCGGCACGACAGCCGACCAGGTGCTTCAACGGCCGCCGCATCATCCACTCCGTGACGATGGCGTCGGTCTCGGCCAGTGGCATCCGCAGGCGCGCCGCGGCTTCCTCGAGTTGAGCGGCCGGTCCAGGCCGGGAGCCGGCATCGTGGCGCAGCGACTCCTGTGCCTTGCGAAAGGCCGCCAGCGCACGCAAGCTGCGCGGCGCCTGAAACGGCCGCCGTACCAGCATCGCCGCCAGCTCCATCGCCATCAGCGTCCGCATCCGGCGCTGGTCGTACAACGTGCCGTCGAGATCGAACAGCACCGCCCGGATCCGGCGGCCGGGATCGAGCGGACTCGCGATGCTCGGGCGCGTCGCCACCGCAGCGCCTGTGCCGCCGCCGCCCTGCGTCTCAACCCACATGGTTCAACAGCGAGCTGATCCGAGCGACATCGACGACGGCCACCTGGCGGATCCAGACGGCCAGCAGCGCCGTGACGCTGATCGCCGCCCCGATGCGCACGACCCCATGCGACAGGCCGTACGCGGGGGCCTTCGCCCACAGCGCGGCGGCATACACCCCGAGGATCGGCATGAGCGGCAGGTGATACCGCGAATGTCCGAAGACAATGGTGTGCCCGCCCATGATGAGGAGAACCGGCAGCAGCACCAGGAGCTGCATCCGCCAATCGTCTGGCCCGGCAAGCCACATGCCCGCCGCGCCGGAGATCACGATGGCGACATAAGCGAGCACGATCACCGCTGACGCCAGCACCTCGAACCAGCGCGCCGGTGCGTAGAGCCCGCTCTGCACTCCGGCCATGAACTCGCGCTCGAGGCCCCAGAAGTCGGCGAACTTGATGAACGAGCGCCGCAGCGTCAATCCCGGGTGGGCGGCGATGAACGCGAGCGCCTTGTGCTGCGCCCACTTCTCCTTGCGCCCCTCGGTGATCTGCTGGCCGCGCAGGTCCGCGTCGATGCCATAGACCCAACTCTGCTCGCCGGTGAGCGCCACCGCGTCCCACATGCGATCTTCGGGCGTGTACTCGTAGTTGCCCATGCGCAGGTTCATGCCGCCCATCGTGTCCACGACGGTCGGCACGCCCTGCAGCCGCGTGTTGCGGATCGCCCACGGCGCGACCACCAGCGTGTAGCCGATGGCCACGAGACAGGGGAGCGCGATGCGGCGCGCCAGCGGTGCGCGAATCACCATTGCCAGCAGCGGGCACAGCAGCAGCGGCAGCGGCCACAGGATGCTTCGCGTCAGGGCGGCGAGGCCGAGCACCACGCCGCACGCCACGGCGAGCCGCGCGCGCGGAGTCTGGACCAGCAACACCGTGAGCAGCACGAACGCGACCAGGAGCAGCGTGAACAACGTTTCGGTCAGGATCAGAAAATTGAAAAAAATGAACGACGGGTACAGCCAACACACCGCCGCCGCCCATCGCCCCACCACCGGGCCATACAGCCGCGCGCCGAGGACGTAGACCAGCGCGGTGGTCGCCAGCGCCAGCAGAATCTGGATCACCCTGACCGCCTGCAGATTCTCAGAGCCGGCCGCGGTCCAGATCGCCGCCAGCATCGCCGGATAGAGCGGCGGGCGAATCGAGGTCGGTGCGCCCGCGTGCCACGCGAACCCGTCGCCCGCGGCGATGCTGCGGGCGATCTGGCTGTACTGCTGCTCGTCGACGATTTTGGTGACCAGGCCGGGCGTCTGCCACAGGATCGCGAGCCGGATCACGAGCCCGATCACGAGCGCGGTCGTCAGGACGGCGCGGCTATGATCCGGGGCCGCGGGTCGCCGTGAATTCGAGAAGAACCCAGTCATTGGCAAGGAATCCCAGGAACATCAGACAAAAATCCTCGAAATGGAGGACTAATGGCCGATGAAGCGTTGGAAAATGCGCCCACAATCATCGGCATGACGATTCGTTCGATGCGATGATCCTGAACTATTCAATTTGCATACCGGTGGGGCGGTGTGCAATCGCGGGAAGCGATCAGTCGAAAGCGGCTAATCGAAGCGGGCGGGGGCCGGAGCGCCGCGGGTGAGGCGCGAAACCCACGACCGCGGAATCGAGGCGAGATAGGTTTTCCACATCTTCAGATCGAGGGGATTCAACCGCAGTCCCTTGCGAAAAGCGGCCGCAGCCCCGGCGGTATCGCCTTCCTGCAGGTAGCAGACGTAGCCGATATCCCAGAAGTAGTAGCGCCCGAGCGCGCGCTGGAGCGCCCGCCGCTGGCTGGCGGTCAGGGGCACTTCCTCGCGAATCCGTTCGAGCCCGACGACGCTCTCGCGCCGGATCCGGTACAACGCGGCGCGGCTCGCTCCCGCCGCCGACCCCGACGAGTTGCCGTCGTGGATGCGGTAGATGACGTGAACGTCAGTCAGGTAGCCGACGCGTAGTCCCCGGAGCAGCGCGCGCACCAGAAACAACACGTCTTCGACCACGCGGTACTCGGGCCAGAAGCGCTCGGTGCGGAAAACTTCACGCCGGATCAGGGCGTTCTGCAGGCCGGTATAGAGTCCATGCGTCAGCTGACACTCGACGATCCCCGCGTCGTCGATGACATGGAGATCGCCGACCGCTCTGGTGTGCAGCGACAGGAACGGGCGCGGCCCGCCGCCGGTCTCGAAGGTCGTCGGCGCGACGACGGTCCCTGCCGCATCGACGCAACGGCACGCCGCGTACACCCAATCGACCTCGGGCGCGGCGCCCAAGGCCGCGACGCAGCGGTCGAGATGATGCGGCAGCCAGAGGTCGTCGCTGTCGAAGAAGGCGAAGTAGTCGCCGGTGGCGTGATTGACACCAGTGTTGCGCGCGCCGTAGGCGCCCTGATTCTCCTGCTTCACGTAGTGCACGCGCTGCGCGATCCCCTGAAGCGCGAGCTGCACCACCGCCTCGGTATCGTCGGTGCTCCCATCGTCGACGATGACGAGCTCCCAGTCGGAGAACGTCTGATGACGGATCGACGCAAAGGCCTCGGGGAGAAATCGAGCGCGGTTGAACGTCGGCAGGATGATGCTGACACGTGGCATGGGGGATTATCGGATGAGGGTATGATACCCGCCTTGCGCTTACTCTTGTGTACGAATAGCCGGGACCGTGGCAGCACCTCTCGCACGCTCGAGGGCTGGCTTCGTTTCTTGCCGGCGCACGGGGTCGAGTCTGAAGTCACTGTCGGCGGCGACGGACCCTTGATGACGGCGCTACGGGAGGCGCACGTGCCGGTGTACGTGCACCCGATCCGGGTGTTCTTCTACGCCCGTCGCCCGTTGCCGTTCCTCTGGGAGATGCTGCGGCTGATCGTGCGGATCCGCGCGCATCGCATCGATCTCGTGCACGTGAACGAGCACGAGCACTATCCGGTGGTGGCGCGTGCCGCCTATCTGGCGCGCGTGCCGGTGGTCGTGCATCTGCGGTTCCGTCCCGAGGCGGCGATGTGCCGGTGGCTGTTCAAGCCGCCTTACACGCCGCGGCGCCTGTTCTTCACCAGCCAGACGCAAATGGACGACAGCGCCGACGCGGTCGCTTCGGCGGTGCCCCGAGACCGCTGGCGTCTGGTGTACAACGGCCTCGACTTCGCCACGTTCGGCAATGATCGCGCGTCGCGCGACCGCTTGCGCCGCGACTGGAAGCTCGAGCCGGCCACGGTGGCGATCGGCACCGCGAGCTCGATCTCGTCGCGAAAACGCCTCGATCATTTCGTGCGCGTGATTGCCGCGCTCGCGGGCGCTGGTCTCGACGTACGCGGGTTCATCGCTGGGCAGCCGTACTTCCCGGCGGACGAAGACGAGCTCCGTTCACTGCACGCGCTCACCAAGGCACTGGGCGTCGACGATCGGGTGACCTTTTTGGGCTATGTGGAACCTGCCGAGCCGCTCTACCACGCGTGGGACGTGTGCGTCAGCACGTCGGCATACGAAACATTCGGCATGACCGTGCTCGAGGCGATGGCGTGCCGATGCCCGGTCGTCGCGTATCCCGGCGGATCGGTCGCGGAGGTGCTGGGCGACGGCGGTCTGCTGGTCGAAGACGGGAATCTGTTGGCCCTCACCGAAGCCGTTCGCACCCTGGCGTCCGATCGATCGTATCGCGGCGAGATGGCGGTCGCCGCCCGCGAACGGGCCGAGCGATTCAATCTCCGCCGGTCCGTGGATCAACTCGCCGTGGAATACCGCGCCGTGCTCGCCCGGTGAAAATTCTGGTCCTGGCGCAGGTCTTCCCGCCAAGGCACGGCGGCAGCGGGCGCTGGCTGTGGGACCTGTATCGCCGGCTCCCCGGCATCGGCGTCCACGTGGTGACCGCGCCCACCGCGGGCGCTTCCGAGTTCGATCGCACATCGGATCTCCAGATCTCGCGTATGCCGCTCGACTTCTCGAGCTGGGGCGTGTGGGACCCGAAGGGCGGCCCGCAATACGCGGCGGCCTTCATGCGACTCCGCCGCCTGGTCGCCGCGACGCGTCCCGACGCCGTTCATTGCGGCAAGTGTCTCCCCGAGGGGCTCCTCGCGGCGTCGATCCGCCGCTGGCTCCGGATCCCTTTTCTCGTATTCGTCCATGGCGAGGAGCTCACGCTCGCCGCGTCCAGCCGGCAGCTGCGCCGGCTCACGCAGAAAGTGCTGCGCACGGCAAGCGCGGTCATCGCGAACAGCCACCACAGCCGAACGCTGCTGATGGAAAAGTGGGAGGTCCCCGGCGAGGCGATCGTGGTGATGCACCCCGGCGTCGACACCACGCGGTTCGTCCCGACATCCAGGAGCGCGGCGATCCGCCGGCGCCTCGGGTGGGAAGGGCGGCGGGTGATCCTGACGGTCGGCGCGCTTCAGAAGCGCAAGGGCCAGGACATGCTGATTCGCGCACTGCCGGCAATTCGCCAACGCTGCCCCGACGTGCTCTATGCCATTGCCGGGGAGGGTTGGGAGCGTCCCTCGCTCGAAGCGCTTGCCGCCGAATGCGGCGTCGCCGACCTCGTCCAGTTCCGTGGCATCCCGTCAGACGACGAGCTCATCGAGTGCTATCAGCAATGCGATCTCTTCGCGCTGCCCAACCGTCAGGTCGGCTGGGATTTCGAGGGATTCGGCATCGTGCTGCTCGAGGCGCAGGCCTGCGGCAGGCCGGTCATCGCCGGCCGATCCGGCGGCACCGCCGAGACGCTGGATCCATCCAGGACCGGCGAGCTCGTGTCATGCGAGACGCCCGATCAGTTAGGGGACGTCGCGGCAGGTCTGCTGGAAGACGAAGGGCGGCGGGAGCGGATGGGCGCCGCGGCCCGTCAATGGGTGGTCGAGCGTTTCGGCTGGGACATCCTCGCGCGGCAGGCGGTGGAACAGTTCAACCGGATCGACGCGGCCGCGAATTCAAAGACGACGTAGCGCGGGAGCCTCGTCGCGGGCCGGCGTCTACGCGGTCGGGGCGATGGCGACGTGGATCTGCGGCGCCGTCCGACTCCCGTAGAGCCGCTCTCTCAGCGCCAGCGCCGGCCACTCGATGCCGCGTGCGGTGACGATTCCCCAGACGAACGCGGCGACGACATACATCGACGACATTTCGTAGTAGCCCGGCGATCGGCCAAGAAGCTTGGTGGCCAGCACCAGGCCGAACGCGAGCACCGCGGTGTGCCACAGATAAATCGAATAGGAATGGGTGCCGACGAAGGCGGCGGCTTCGACGAGTCGACGTCCTCGCCCGGGGAGCGGTGTCGTGACGGCAGCCATGATCACGCACCCGAACCCGATGTACGCCAGGATGTGGCCGGCAAGATATTGCGCGATCGGATTCGGAATCGCCTGCGAGACGATGATGCACACCGGGCCGCCGAGCCACAACCAGCGTCGATGCGAGCGTATCGTCTCGAGAAGCGATGGCGCGGTGCTGCAATAGAAGGCCATCAGCACGCCGAAGAACAATGAATCGACTTGCAGGTGCGTGGGAAAGCGCAAGTCCATGTTCGTGTGAGGGAGCAACACGAAGGACACCCAGCGCGCCGCGGACACCGCCGCGGTGGCGCCGAGGAAAATCGCCGGCATGCCGGCAAACGGATTCGCGCGCCGCCAGCGCTGCAGTCCGAACACCAGCAGCGCGAGCAGTATGTAGAAATGTTCCTCGACCGCGAGCGACCACGTGTGGCTCCAGACATGCGGCCCATAGTTCTGCACGAACAGCATCTCGCACAGCATGTCGAGGCGCGCGGGCACGTCTCCGCGTTGAATCCGCAGCAACACGGTGACGACGAGAAACACGTAGAACGGCGGATAGATCTTGAAGGCGCGCCGGAGGAGGAAGCGTCCGACGCGCGCGTGCCCGGTGGACGAGTATTCACGAAACAGCAGACCGGACACGAGGAAGCCGCTCAGCACAAAAAACAGGTCAACGCCGAGCCCGCCATAGGTTCGAAAGAAATTCCCCAGCGCCATCACCACGCCGGAGGTCCCCGTCGGTGGTATCGGCAGGTGACTGAGGATCACCATCAGGACGGCGACCGTCCTCAGAACGTCGAGCTGTGCATTCCTCATCACGTGACGATGGCGTCCGTTACCGAATCCCGCCTAGCTCATGTTTCGCCGCATGCCGGTTTTCGATGACGCACGAGATGTTCCGAACGCCAATCCGGGGCGCGGCGCCGTCGACCTCGCGGCCGAGAAAGGCATCGCCGCGCGCACCTCCGCGGCGGCCGGGACATCCTTCAGAATCACGACGCCGATCATCGCCATGTAATACGGAATCTCGAGGCCGGCGAGCGTTACGAACTGTGCGGCGACGACGAAGCCGGCGATCGACATGACCACCGCCCGCGCACCTGCGACCTGGTACCTCGTTTCTTCGGTGGGCAGGCGATGGGCGGTGGGCCAGACTTTCACCGCGGCGATGCCGAAGAACAGCAGCAGGCTCAAGACCCCGGGAAAGCCGGTCTCGGCGGTCGTCTGCATCCAGGTGCTGTGGGCCTCCTTGCCTTCGGGCCATCCGAATCGCGCGGCGACGAGCGGCCAGTTTCGCGCTCCAATCCCGAACAGGGGGGATTCGGACGCCACCTTGAGACAGTCGCGCCACAGCTCGAAGCGGCTCTCGGCGGAATCGTCGCGGTCGCCTTCGTCAGCGACAGTAGTGGAGTATCGCGCCAGCAACTCCGGCCCGGTCAGCCGTAGCGCCAACAGCCCCGCCAGCGCGAGCACCGCCATGTACGACGGCCGTTTCGGCATCAGCACGAAGGCCGTGAACCCGACGGCGACGAGGCCGATCATGGCGCCGCGGGAAAACGTCAGCAGCGTCGCATGAAGAATCAACACGGCACAGGATGCCGCGCCGGCGCGAAGGAGCCAGCGCTTCTCGGTGAGCGCCAGCGCGAGCGTGGGGCCAATCGTCGACACCAGGCTGATGCCGAACGAGTTGTTGTCCATCCCGCCGAACCCGGCATCCCTGGCGCGGTTGTAGCCGTCCACGTAGTAGCTCAGGTTCATTTCCAGGCTGATGTACGCCTGTGCGATTACGATCAGCCAGATCAGGCCTCGCACATCCTTTTTCACGTCGAGCAGGGTGATACCGACCAGGAACGGCGCCACGATCTTGAGGAGCTCGATCACCCACGTGAACGCCACGTCCGGGTTGACGGCCTGCACCGCGGACAGCGACGTCCAGCACAGGAACAAGAGCAGCAGCGCGACGACGATCCCGCCGCGTCCGACACGCTTCTCCCCGAAGCCATTGAGGGCCCAGCCCGCGAGCATGGCCACGCCGACCATCAGGCTCAGATTGCTCATGTCGCCGGCGAAAGCCCACAGGTTTTGCGGCCGCAGCACGGCGAAGCCGATGTACACGTAGAGGCCGATGATCGGCTTGCGCAACGATCCGAAGACGCCCAGCGCCGTCAGGACGTAGACGAAGATCAGCCCCTTCATGCCAGTTGCCCTTCAGGCTCGGCTTCCGGGGCGGTGTGCGCGCACAAGCGGTCGTAGAGCGCCTGGAGCCGCCGGCCGTGCACCGCCAAGCCGAAGGTGTCGCGCGCACGCTGCGTCGCCGCCGCCGACATCCGCGCGCGCAACTGCTGGTCGTGCACCAGGCGGCCGATGGCGTCGGCCAGCGCCGGCGGATCCGAGGGCGGCACCAGCAAGCCGGTCTCGCCATCGACGATCATTTCGGGAATGCCTCCGACGCGGGTGCCGACCACGGGGCGTCCCGCCGCCATCGCCTCCAGCGTGGCGTTGCCGAGCGGTTCTTCGTGCGAGGGCACGGCAATGACGTCGAAGGCCTGGACGATGCGCGGCGCGTCGGTGCGGAACCCGAGGAACGTGACCCGCGCGCTCAGCCCCAGCGCGGCGACCCGTTCCTCCATCGCGCGCCGAACCGTGCCGCCGCTCTTGAGGTCGTCGCCGAGCACCGCGAAGCTGGGCTCCTCGCCGCGAGCGGCCAGCAGACCGATGGCATCGACGAAATCCCAGATGCCTTTGATCTCGGCGATCTGGCCGGCGATGGCGACAATCGCGCGGTCGTGCGGCAATCCGAGCTCGCGGCGCACGCGCGCGCGTTCCGCCGGCGACCACCCCTCCTGCGGCTCGACGGCGTCATACAACACCTGCGACCGGCCCTCGAAGATCGCGGGCGACTCGGCGGCGGCGTGAGTCATCAGATTGCGCGAGACGAACACGGCCTGCGTGAGGCCCGCGCGCAAGAACCAGCGATACCCGGGTCCCCGATCGAAGAAACGAACGTGTGTCACGGAGGGGATCCGCAGCACGCGCGCCGCATAGCCGCCGGGTTGAAAGCTGGGCACTTCATTCGCGTGGATCACGGAGGCGCGATGCCGAATCGCCGCACGCAGCACCGAGGCGATGGAGCGGCTGCTGGCAAATGGGTGGCGTGCGTCGAACGGACGGAGCTCCGCGACATCGCATGGAATGCCGAGGCGGCGTACTTGAGCCACGAATTCCCCGTCGGTTCCGGCGAGCACAGATGGCGAATAACGCGCCCGATCGAGGGACTGCAGCGTCAGAATCAGGGCGCGCTCCGCACCGCTGAAGAACGGCGCCCAGGCGAGGTAGAGCACGCGGCGCGGCATGCTGTGCCTCAGCGGCCCGCCGCAATCGCATCGCGCGAGAGATCCGGCACCAGACGGGCGTGACGCGCCCACGCCAGCGTCAGCTCCATCGCGCGCGGCCTGGCAATCAGCGGTTGATAGCCGAGCACGCGGGCCGCTTTCTCCGCGCTCACGCGGGCGTCGATCGGATCGACCGTGAACGGCGGCAGCTCGTCCGTCGCGACGGGATTGGGCCGGTAGACCATGCCCTCTTCGGGGCGAATCAGCCGCTTCACCTTTTCTGCGGCGGCCGGAAACCGGGCGATGCCCCAGCGCACCGGCGTGCCCCACGGGTCCGCCAGATAGATGCGGCGCGCGAGCGCCTTGGTCTCGGAGGACATGATGACGTCGCGGGTGCTTCGCAGCCAGCGCGCGGGTAGCGACGGAGCGGCCGCACTCGCCGCGCCCGTTTGCCCGGCCGGCTTGGGCACGTGATGGACCGTCGCTCCGAGCCGGTCGGCGAAATACCCGAAGTACTCTCCCCACGTGTAGCCGTCGTCGTCGGTGAGGAGAAACGTCTGCCCGTTGATCTCGGGGCCGCCGTCGAGTGCCAGCTGAATCCCGTGGCACAGATTGTCGACATAGATGGTGTTCGACGGCACTGTGTCGCAATCGGCCAGGAAGAGGCGATCCTTCACCAGGTGTTCGAGCGGGCGAGCGGTGATCGTCATGTTGTGCGGCCCGTAGACGACCGCCACGCGCAAGATGACGGCCGGCAGCCCCTTCGCGGCCGCTTCGAGCACGATCTGCTCGGCGGCGTACTTGCTTTCCGCGTAGTCCCATCCCTTTTTCGGCTGCGCCGGCGTTTCCTCGGTGATCACGCCGTTGACGCGATCGCCGTAGAGCGAGATGGTGCTGATGTGGACGAAGCGCTTGACGCCGGCGCGCAGCGCCGCGTCGACGAGTTTCCGGGTGCCGTCGACGTTGGTCGCGATCCGCTCCGAGCGGCGCCATGACGTACCGATGCCGGCGTGCACGACCGCCGTGCAGCCGTCGAGCGCCTTGTCCAGATTCGGCGCCGACGCGAGGTCGCCAATCGCGAACTCAATCGGCATCCGCGCCAGCCGGACCGCCCGCCCCGGCGTCCTGATCATCGCCTTGACGCGCCAGTCGGAGTCGAAGTGCAGCCGCTCGCTGAGACGGCAGCCGATGAAGCCGCTCGCGCCGGTGATGAGCACGCGGTGCGCGCCTTCGGGCCGGGAGACGGCGGCCCTTTCCTGCGGCAGCCGTTCGGCGAACCACGGCTCCGGCAGCGGCCGCCGTTGCGCGTAGCACTGCTCGATCAGCTGCACGCTCGGCAGCACCGAGGCGCCGGACAGCTGCGGCGGATGATCGCCGTTGATGGCGCCGACGAAGTCGTCGATCTGGGCGCGGAACCCCTCGTAGCCCTGCTGCTCCGGTTCGTCGCGCCACCGCGCTTCGATCGCGCAGTCGCGCACCGAGGCCGTGAGCGTGTCGACGTAGGTCGACGGCGTGTGCAGCAGCACCCGCGCCCGCTCGCCGAATTTCCATTCGAGGGTGCCGCGCGTGCCTTCGACGCGGATCGCATTGGTCAGCTTGCGCGTGCGGCTCAACTCGACGTGAGCGGGCACGAATACGCCCCGCCGCGAGAGCCCGAGCTCGATGGTGCAGTCGGTCTCGATGCCGGAGCCGGCGTTGTCGGTGTACTCGACCAGCGCCGGCGTGGCATCGCAGATGTAGAGAAGGAGGTCGAGCACGTGGGACCCCATGTCGACGAGCATGCCGCCGCCGGCCTCCTGCCGGCGCATCCCGGCGAGTGTCGTGAGGTTCCAGGTGTAGGCGTCGCCCACTTCGGCCGTGACGTTCAGCAGATCGCCGATCTGGCCCGCGTCCAGCGCGGCGCGGAACAGCCGAATCGCCGGAAGCAGCCGGCGAAACAGCCCGACCGTGAGGATGACGCCGCGGTCGCGCGCCGTCGTGACCATGCGCTCGCCGTCGGCGAGGGTCAGCGCCATCGGCTTCTCCACCAACACGTGGAGGCCGCGGTTCATCAGCGCGATCGATCCGGGCGCGTGCAGGAACGCCGGCGTAGCAATCAGCGCCGCGTCCGCCACGGTGCCGTCGAGCTCCTCGGCCGAAGGCAATACCGTCGGCGCGTGGTACAGCGCGGCCAGCCGCCGCGCGCGGGCGACGTCGGGATCGACGAGCGCGGCGATCGACACGCCTGCGTGTCCGGCCAGCACCGGCAGGTGAAAGCTCTGCGTGACCGCACCGCATCCGACAACCGCGATCCTGACCGGTTTGTGCTGCTGAGACATGGACTCGATCCGTTTCGGTTTCAACAGAGGGTGACCGGCTCGGGGGCCCGCGCGCCAGTGTGGCGCGGATCGCGGGCGGTCACGAGCGAGGCGCGCGCCGCGACGTCGGCCACGCCGCCCCAGGTCCGCGCTTCGGCGATGGTGACGTGACCCGCCGGCCTGAGCCGGCCCATGAAGCGCTGCGTCGGTGTGTGCTGCGCGAACACGTCGAAGTAGTACTGACCGCGCGTGAGGTTGGCGTCGAACTGATACTGCACGGTGAAGCGGCCCGGCGCCACCGTCTCCATTCCCAGCTCGCGATGAGAGAAGTGGCCGTCATAGACGAGCAGTTGATCGGTGGCCCGGTGCAGCCGGAACGCGAACGTCACATCGTCGACTGGCTCCACCGCGTCGAACTCCACCGAGAAATTCAGGCGCGTGCCGGGTGCCACCGGGTCGGTGACGATCGTTCCGTCCAGCTGCCGAAGGCTGGCCGAGGCAATCCTGATTTCACCTTGCGAGGCTTCGGGCGACGCGGCGAAGGAATCCCGCACGTACTCGCTGATTACCCCCGCGGTCGCGCCGAGCGCGCGCGCCCGCCGATTCAGGTACAAAGCGCGGTCGCAAAGCTCCGCGACCGCCTGCAGGTTGTGCGACACGAACACGATCGTGACGCCTTCCTGCTTGAAGCCGCGCATGCGCTGCAGGCACTTCTCCTGGAACGCCATGTCGCCCACGCTCAGCACCTCGTCGATGATCAGCACGTCCGGGTTGAGATGCGCCGCAATCGAGAAACCGAGGCGCGCGTTCATGCCGGACGAATAGCGCTTGACCTGCGTGTCGACGAACGCGCCGACGCCGGCGAACTCCACGATCTCGTCGAACTTCTTGGCCACCTCGGTGCGCTTCATCCCCATCAGCGAACCCTGGAGATACGTGTTCTCGCGGCCGGTCAGATCGGGGTGGAAGCCGGCGGCGACCTCGATGAGCGCGCCGACGCGTCCGGTCACCGCGCAGCGCCCCCGGTTGGGCCGCAGGATGCGGGTCAGCAGCTTGAGCGTGGTCGACTTGCCGGCGCCGTTGGGGCCGATGATGCCGAGCGCCTCGCCGGGCTGAACTTCGAACGACACGTCGTTCACCGCCCAGAATTCCTCGGACTTCAGCTCCGTCGAGGAGCTGCGCCCGCGCAGCGCGCCGATGGCCGCCGGGATCAGATCGCGCAGCGAGTCGTGGCGCTCGCCCTGGCGGAATTTCTTCCAGACCGCGTCGAAGACAACGGGTGGGATCGCCACTAGACGCTCTCCGCGAAACGGAACTCGGCGCGGTGGAAGACGATGCCGCTGAAGACGACCATGACGCAGGTCGCCAGCGCCGTCCAGGCGAAGTGCGCCGTGAACGGCGAGCGGCCGTAGAGCAGCACGTCGCGGTAGCCGTCGATAATCGCGGTCATCGGATTGAGGCGGAGCACGATGCCGGCCTTGCCGGTCACCAGGCTCGATGGATAGAGCACGGAGGTCGCGAACATCCAGACGGTGACGACCAGCTCGAACAGGTACTTCACGTCGCGGTAGAAGAGATTGGCCATCGACAGGAACAGGCCGACCGCGGCGGTGAAGCCGATCTGGATCAGCACGACGCTGGGCAGGTAGAGGATGGCCCATCCCGGTCCGAT
>JAOBWF010000104.1 GCA_025463215.1 Acidobacteriota bacterium
CTGGTCAACCGCGGCGATCACGTCAAGCAGGGGCAGCTGCTCGCCGAGCTCGAGGCGCGCGACCTCGCCGCCGCGGCACAGGCGAGCCGCGGCCAGTTCGAGCAGGCGCAGTCCAACTACCGGTCGACGACCGCGGTCGGCGTACCGGAACAGACCACCAAGGCACAGACGGACGTCGCGGCCGCGCGCCAGGCGATGGACGCGGCGAAGCGGCTGCTCGACAACCGCCAGCAGCTGTTCAAGGACGGTGCGCTGGCGAAGAAGCTGGTCGACGAGGCCGACGTCGCCTACGCCCAGACCAAGGCGACGTTCGACACCGCGCAGCAGCATCTGCAGGCGCTCCAGAGCGTCGGCGGCAAAGAGCAGATCAACACCGCGGCGGCGCAGGTCGCGGCGGCGAAGGGCCAGTACGAGGGCGCGCAGGCGGTCGCGAGCTACGCCGAGATCCGCAGCCCGATCACCGGCGTCGTCACCGACCGTCCGCTGTATCCGGGTGAAATGGCGGCGGCCGGCGCGCCGATGCTCACCGTGATGGACATGTCGAAGGTGGTGGCGCGCATCAACATGGCGCAGGACCAGGCGAAGAACGTCAAGGTCGGCAACGAGGCGACGCTCACGCCGTCGGACGGCGGCGAGCTCGTCACCGGCCGCGTCACGATCGTCAGCCCCGCCGCGGACCTGAACAGCACGACCGTCCAGGTGTGGGTGCAGGCCGACAACCCCGGCGAGCGGCTGCATGCCGGCCAGGCGGTCCACGTGTCGATCGTCGCGGCGACCCTCGAAGGCGCAACCCTGATTCCCGCGCCCGCCGTCCTGCCCAACGCCGAAGGAGAAACGATCGTCCTCGTCGTCGACGACAAGAACGTCGCGCACGAGACGGTGGTGCAGATTGGCGTCCGTGAACCGGAGATGGTGCAGATCGTCGCGGGCGTCGAGGTCGGCCAGCGCGTCGTCACGCAGGGTGGGCTCGGCCTCGAGGACAAGACCAAGGTGCGCGTCATGAAGCCGGGCGAAAAGGCCGCCGGTGAAAAAGACGAGGCCGACGAGAAAAACAATTGAGGGCGAAACCGACGATTTTCGTCATCCTGACGCTCGTCGCGGTCGGCGCCTATCTGGCGACGACGATCCCGGTGGCGGTCTTTCCCGAGGTCAACTTTCCCCGGGTTCTGGTCGGCATCGACAACGGTGTCGCGCCGATCGATCAGATGCAGGTGACCGTCACGCGGCCGGTCGAAGAGGCGCTGAATTCGGTCGAAGGGCTCGAGCGCGTCCAGTCGATCACGAGCCGCGGCACGGTCGAAGTCGATCTCTTCTTTTCGTGGAAGGTCGACATGTTCCAGACCCTGCAGCGGGTGAATGCCGCCCTGGCCCGCGTCCAGGCGGAACTGCCGCCGACCGCGAAGGTCACCGCCAACCGCCTGACCTTCGCCGCCTTTCCGATCATGGGCTACAGCCTGACGTCGGACACCGTGCCGATGACGCGGCTGTGGGAGCTCGCCACCTATGACCTCAAGCCGCGGCTGAATCGGAAGCTCGGCGTCTCGACGGTGGTCGTGCAGGGCGGACAGGAACCGGAGTTCGAGGTGCGGCCCGATCCGGCGAAGCTGGTACAGACGCAGATCACCGTCCCGAACCTGCTCGAAGCGCTCGGGCGCAGCAACATGATCGACTCGCCCGGGCTGTTCGAGAACAACCACCAGCTGGTGCTGAGCCTGGTCAGCGGCCAGGCCCGATCGCTCGAGGACATCTCGGCGATCGTGGTGAAGAGTACGCCGCAAGGCTCGCCGATCAAGGTCGGCGACATCGCGACGGTGTCGAAGTCGATCAAGCCGGTCTACGTCGCCGTGACCGCGAACGGCAAGGCGGCGGTGCTGATGAACATATTCCGTCAGCCCGACAGCAACACGGTCACGGTCGCCGATCAGATTCACGCGGAAATCGACGTTATCCGCGGCGAGCTGCCGAAGGGGGTCGAGCTCCAGCCGTTCTACGATCAGTCCGGCCTGGTCAACGACTCGATCGCCAGCGTGCGCGATGCCGTGCTCATCGGCATCGTGCTGGCGTCGCTGATCATGGTGTGGTTCCTGCGCGACTGGGGCACGTCGCTGGTGGCCGGCATGGTGATTCCGGCGACGCTCGCGATCACGTTCATCGTCCTGCGCCTGCTCGGCGAGAGCTTCAACCTGATGACGCTCGGCGGCCTCGCCGCGGCCGTCGGCCTCGTGATCGACGATGCGATTGTGGTGGTGGAGAACATCGTGCTGCACCGCGATGCCGGCCAGGAGCGCGGGGAAGCGATCCGCCGCGCGATTGCCGAAATCCGCGTGCCGCTGATCGGCTCGACGATCACGCCGATCGTCGTCTTTCTGCCGCTGGTCGCCATCACCGGTGTCACGGGCGCGTTCTTCCGCGCGCTGGCGATCACGGTCGGCACCGCGCTGCTGACGTCACTCGGCCTGGCGCTCACCTGGACGCCGGCGCTCAGCCACTACTTCCTCGGCACACGACGCACCTCGCACGGCGCCCCCGGCGCCTCGCCGCGCGAGGTTGCCGATCACGGAGTCCCACCGTGGTTGATGCAGCGGTACGAACGCGCGCTGCGGACGGCGATCGCGCGGCCGGCGATGCTGGTCGTCGGCAGCCTCCTGGTGCTGGCGGCCGCGTACGGGAGCTATCGATTCCTGGGCTCAGACCTGCTGCCCGCGATGGACGAAGGCGGCTTCATCGTCGACTACATCATGCCGGCGGGATCGTCCCTGGCCGAGACGAACCAGGTGCTGACCGGCGTGGAGCAGATCCTGAGCGGGACGCCGGAGGTCGAGAGCACCTCGCGCCGGACCGGCCTGCAGCTCGGCCTCGCCGCCGTGACCGAGGCGAACACCGGTGACGTCTCGGTGAAGCTGAAAGCGTCGCGCAGCCGCGCCTCCGACGACATCATCTCGGAGATCCGCGACAAGGTCACCAAGCGCTACCCGATGCTCGACGTCGAGTTCGTCCAGCTGACGCAGGACATGATCGGCGACCTGACCAGCGTGCCGGAGCCGATTGCGATCAAGTTGTTCGCGCAGGATCCGGCGCTGCTCAAGCAATGGGCGCCGCAGGTCGCTGCCGCGATCACGAAACTCCCCGGCGTCGTCGACGTTCTCAACGGCATCGACAATACGATCAGCGGCCCGGCGACGCTGTTCAAGGTGGACCAGGGGATGGCGGCGCGGGCGGGGTTCACGCCGCAGGAGCTCGAGACCAACATCGCGGCAATCATGCAGGGCGAACCGGCGCCGACGCCGGTCGTGCTCAACGATCGCGCCTACACGATCCGCGTCCGGTTCCCGGAGTCGACGCGCGCCTCGGTCGACGCGATCAAGAGCACGCTGCTCGTCAGCGCGACCGGACGCACCGGCACGCTCGGCACGCTCGCGACGGTGGAAGATCAGCCGGGGCAGACCGAGGTGCGGCGCGAGAACCTGCAGCGCAACGTCACCGTGACGGCGCGGCTCGAGGGGGTCGATCTCGG
The DNA here is from genome assembly GCA_025463215.1 of Acidobacteriota bacterium. GTDB lineage: Bacteria > Acidobacteriota > Vicinamibacteria > Vicinamibacterales > CAVVIG01 > CAVQFC01. The sequence continues at coordinate 3,515 of JAOBWF010000104.1, forward strand.
GGCCGGCGTCGCCTCGGCGCAGCGCGCGATCGCCGATCTGCACATGCCGGCCGCGATCCGCGTCGCCTATGGCGGCGCCTACGAGGAGCAGCAGAAGTCGTTCAAGGACCTGCTTCTCGTCCTCGTGCTCGCGGTCGTCCTGGTCTTCACCGTGCTGCTGTTCGAGTTCGGCGACTTCGCGGCCCCGACGGCGGTGATCGCGTCGGCGCTGCTGTCGACCGTCGGCGTCTTCCTCGCGCTGCTCGTCACCCGGACGACGTTCAACCTGTCGTCGTTCATGGGGCTGATCATGGTGATCGGCATCGTCGCCAAGAACGGCATCCTGCTGCTGGATGCGGATCAGCGCTTCCGGGCGGAAGGGCTGTCGCCGGAGGAGAGCATGATCCACGCGGGCGAGCGCCGGCTGCGGCCGATCATGATGACGGCGCTGGCCACGGTCGCGGGCATGATCCCACTCGCGCTCGGCTGGGGGGCCGGCTCACAAATGCTGCAGCCTCTGGCGATTGCGGTGATTGGCGGGATTCTGGCGTCGATGGTGCTGTCGCTGGTCATCACGCCGGCCGTCCACTACTTCCTGGCGGGTAAGAAAGTTAGAAGTGAGAACTGAAAAGTTGGAACTGAAAGTTCAGCACTTCCACTTCTAACTTCTCACTTCTCAATTTCGACTTTCTTCTTCTTGACAGCCCGCTTGCGGGTCGCGGCCTTGTGCGGGGCCGGTTCGGTCGACGCCTGGAGCGCGACGAGCCGGGTCGCGAAGACTTTGCGACCGCCCTCGTCGAAGTCAATGACGGTGTGATGTTCGTTGACCTCGACGAGCGTCCCCGCCCCATAGGTGGGTTGACTCACGCGATCGCCCTTCGACCAGTTTTTCATCGTGCCTCTATGGTAACCGAAGGCGCGCTACCAGCGCGGCTCGCGGCGTCCGCCGGCGCCCCCGCCGCCGCCGCGGTTGCCGCCAAAGCCGCCGCCGCCGCCGCCGAAGCCGCCTTCGGGCTTGGGCCGCGCCTCGTTGACGGTCAGCGCCCGGCCGCCCATCTGGAACGCGTTCAGCTCGCTCGCCGCCTTCTGCGCCTCTTCGTCGGTCGACATCTCGACGAAGGCGAAGCCGCGGGCGCGGCCGGTGGCGGCGTCGCGCATGACGCGGACCGACTCGACCGTGCCGGCCTTGCTGAAGAGCTCCTGCAGCTCCGCCTCACCGGTGGTGTAAGGGAGGTTTCCGACGTACAGCCTTCGACCCATCATTCACTCCTCGTTCGCACCCAGGCGGCAGCTATCCGCGCTCGATGCCGGTCCCCGTACCAGGCGGCTGCGGGCGCGTCGGCTGCACGTTCACGGGGAGGGAGCGAGTCGGATTCGAGGCTCGATCGGCTCTCGGCGCGGGCGTCGCAGGCGGGAAGCAGTCCACCAAGGGGCGGTAGTCTACCAACGCCGCCCGACCGGGCGCAAGTCGGGCACCGCCTATAATCGGGCCATGCCGGTCTCGCTCGGAACCGACCAATTACTGGCCTCGAAACGCCTCGACGGCCGCCGTGTCGGCATCGTCTGCAACCCGGCGTCGATCGACCGCGAGCTGCGCCACATCGCCGATCGGCTGGCGGCGCATCCCGGCACCCGGCTGACCGCGATCTTCGGCCCCCAGCACGGCTTCCGCTCGGACGTGCAGGAGAACATGATCGAGACCGGCCACGCGCGCGACGCGGTGCGCCGCGTGCCGGTGTATTCGCTGTACAGCGAAACGCGCGAACCGACCGCGGAGATGCTGCGCGACGTCGATCTGCTCGTGATCGACCTGCAGGACGTCGGCACGCGCATCTACACCTACATCTACACGATGGCGAACTGCCTGGCGGCGGCGAAAAAGCACGGCCTCGAAGTGATCGTCTGCGATCGTCCCAACCCGATCGGCGGCGCCGCGGTCGAGGGGCCGATGCTGGAGCACGGCTTCGAGTCGTTCGTCGGTCTCTACCCGCTGCCGATGCGGCACGGCATGACGATCGGCGAGCTCGCGCGCCTGTTCAACGAGACGTTCGGCATCGGCGCCAACCTCGAGGTCGCGGCGATGCAGGGCTGGCACCGCGGCATGTATTTCGACGCGACCGGCATCCCATTCGTGCTGCCGTCCCCGAACATCCCGACGCTCGATTCGTGCATCGCCTATCCGGGTACGGTGCTGTTCGAAGGGACCAACGTCTCGGAGGGGCGCGGCACGACCAAGCCATTCGAGCTGCTGGGTGCGCCGTGGGTCGATGCGGAACGCTTCGCGGATGCGATGAACGCGCTCGGAATGACGGGCGTGCGCTTTCGTCCGGCAGTGATCGAGCCGACGTTCCACAAGCACGCGCACACGAGCTGCGGCGGGTGTCAGATCCACGTGCTCGATCGCGAGGCTTTCCGGCCGGTCGAGGCTGGCGTCGCGCTCACCGCGGCGTTTCGCGCCGCGGACCCGGATCAGTTCCGCTGGCGCGAGCCGCCGTACGAGTACGAGCATACGCTGCTGCCGATCGACATCCTGGCGGGGTCGTCCGATCTGCGCGAGCAGATCGAGGCGGGCACGTCGGCGCGCGACATCGCGCGCTCGTGGACCGGCGGCGTCGAGGCGTTCGAGAAATTACGGCAGCGATTTCTGCTCTACTGACCGGGGATCGCACTGGCCGGGACGACGAGAAGCGACCGCAGACCCAACGCGAAAGAACCCGCGGAAAATGCAAGCTCATCGGGTATCGTTAGCCTTCAAGGAAGGTGTCATGACACGAGTGCTCGCCTGCTGCTGCGCCGCGACCCTGCTCATCGCCGCGGCACCCGCCGCCGCGCCGCAACCGCCGGGCGGTCCAGCGGTCGATCGTTACCAGGCCATTCGGACGGGCGACCTGCCCCGGCTGAAGACGCTGGTGACGACGCCCGAAGACGCCAACGCCCGCGGCCCACTCGGCTCGACGCCGCTGATGGATGCCGCCGTGGCCGGCTCGGTCGAGGCGATGGCGCTGCTGATTGAGCACGGTGCCGACGTCAACGCGCAGAATCCCTTCGGCACTACGGCGCTGATGATGTCGGCGACCGACATCGCCAAGGTCCGGCTGCTGCTCGATCGCGGCGCCGACGTGAACCGCGCCAGCAAGCAGGGACGGACGGCGTTGTTCGTCGCCGCGATGAGCGAGCCCTCCGCCGCGATCGTCAAGCTCCTGATCGCGAAGGGCGCGGACGTCCGCGCCAAGGATGCGTTCCAGAACACGATGCTGACCGCCGCCGCGTACGGCAACGATCTCGCGACCATCCGGCTGATGCTCGACGCCGGCATCGACGTCAACGCGGCGGGGATCACCAACGTCACGCCACTGCTCGGGGCGGCCTACCACGGGAACGCCGAGGCGGTTCGGCTGCTGCTGTCCAAAGGGGCCCGCGCCAATACGGTGGCGAAGGTGCCGATACTCTTTCCTGGGGACCAGCCGAAGAGCGGACCGGTGTCGATCACCGACATCTCGCCGCTGCTCGCGGCGGCATCGGGCGAATCGGCGGATCTCGTCAAGGCGCTCGTCGACGCCGGCGCCGACGTCAACGCCAGGGACGGCCGGGGCATGACGCCGCTGATGCTGGCCGTCGCGACCAACCATCAGAACCCCGCGGTCATCCGTCTGCTGCTGGCGCGTGGCGCCGACGCAACGGTGCAAAGCAAGGTCGGCGAAACCGCGGCGGACTGGGCGCGCAAGCTCGCCGCGCCAGCCGGCCTGCAGCTGTTGCATACCTCGAGGCTGCAGCCGATCGCTGCCGCCGTCGCCGCACCGGCGGCGGCGTCGATCGACGCGAGAGCCGCCGCCGAGCGCGGCCTCGCGCTGCTCGAAACGTCGAGCCAGAAGTTCTTCGAGGCGAGCGGCTGCGTCTCGTGTCATCACCAGAACATCACCGGGTTCGCCGCCGGCGAGGCGCGCACCCGAGGGGTCCGCTTCGACCCGAAGGCGAGCGCCGCGCGCGTCGACATGTTGAAGGACGGCCCGCCGCCGCAGCTGCTGCTGGAGCGGATGGACATCAATGTCCCCGAGATTTTCGCGTCGGCGCTGGTCGCGCTCGCCGCGGAGAACGTGCCGCCCAACCCGGTCACCGACATGATCGCGGCGAATCTCGCCGCCACCCAGGCGGCCGACGGCTCGTGGCACATTCAGAACGGCCTCGGCCACCGGCCCCCGTCGGCGGAAGGCGCGATCTCCCGCACCGCCATGTGCATCCGGTCGCTCGCCGTCTATGGTGCGCCGGGCCGCCGCGGCGAGATGACGGCGCGGATCGGCAAGGCGCGCCAGTGGCTCGCGGCCGCGAAGCCGCTGACCTCCGAAGATGGCAACATGCAGCTGCTCGGTCTGTACTGGGCCGATGGCAACGCCGCAGCGCTGAAGCCGTTGTCGGCCGCGATCCTGGCGCGGCAGCAGCCCGACGGGGCCTGGCGGCAGCACGACGGCGTCGCGACCGACGCCTATGCGACCGGACAGTCGCTCTACGCATTGGCGAAGGCTGGCGGCGTGCCGCCGACCGACGCCGCCTATCAACGCGGGGTCGACTATCTGCTGGCGACCCAGAACGCCAACGGCTCGTGGCGCGTGACGAGCCGCGCGCCGAAGTTCCAGGCCTTCTTCAACAGCGGGTTTCCCTACGGCGGCGATCAGTGGATCAGCGCCTGGGCGACCGGTTGGGCGACGATGGCGCTGACACAGGCGGTGCCGGCGCCAGGCCGAGCGGTTTCGGATCGATAGAGCTCGACCACACGGGGCCGGACGACTCAAGAGTCACGCTGGACGCGGACGCTACGAAGAAACCGCGGACACCGCTAAGACCGCAGAGAGCTTATTGCGGGGATCAGCGATGTTCGCGGGCTCCGCGGTGTTTGCTGATCGTGACCGGGCTATTGCCTGTTCGCTGAGCCTCGCGCGACGAGGATCTGTTCGGCGTGGGCATGAGCGTGGGGAGCGTAGATCGCGAGCCAGCGGTCCGCGGTGTACGGTCCCTGCTGGGTGTGCGTGCCGGCGGCGCGCGCCCAGTCCGCGTCGGTCATTCGCTCCAGAATCTCGGCGGTTGCGCGACGAGCGGCCTTGAAGGCATCGAGCGACGCCGCGATCGGCCGGTCGTAGAACAGCTTGCGCGCGAACTGATCCTGATCGTAGCCGAGGATCTGCGGGTTGTCGGTCGCGACCAGAAGACGCAGCCGCGCCGCACCGGTCATCTCGCTGTCGGCGAGGTGATGCACGACCTCCCGCGCCGTCCACTTGCCCGGCTCCGGCCGCGCGTCGAGCTGTTCGTCGGTCGCCCCCACCAGCGCCTCGGCGACGACGCGGTAGCCGTCGTTGTACTGGGCGATCAGCGTCTTGCGCTCGTCTGCGGTCATGTCGCCCGCCTATCCACGCGTCTTGGCGATGCCCGGAGTCGCCGCTTCCTGCTCGGTCGCCGGCTCGAGATGGTTGGCGATGAGATGATCGCGCAGGTGCTCGAATGCGTCGGCCGGCGTGTCGGCGTAGTGCAAGAGCTCGAGATCCTTTTCGGCGATCGCGCCCCACTCGCCCATCGGCTTCAGGTCGAGCACCTGCTTCCAGTATTCGCTGCCGTACAACACCACGCCGATCTTCTTCGAGAGTTTGTCGGTCTGCACCAGGGTGAGGATCTCGAACATCTCGTCGAGGGTGCCGAAGCCGCCCGGAAACACCACCAGCGCCTTGGCCATGTACGCGAACCAGAACTTGCGCATGAAGAAGTAGTGGAACTCGAAGTGCAGGCCGTCGGTGATGTACGGATTGGCGCCCTGCTCGAACGGCAGCCGGATGTTCAAGCCGATGGTCTTGCCGCCGCCCTCGCGCGCGCCGCGGTTGGCCGCCTCCATGATCCCGGGGCCGCCGCCTGAGGTGACGACGAAGCGGTGGTTCTCGGACTGCAGCGTCAGCGTCCACGCGCTCAGCAGCCGCGCGAGCTCGCGCGCGTCCTCGTAGTAGCGCGCCCACTCGACCGCCTTACGGCTTTTTTTCATCTCGCTGTCGTAGTGCGCGTCGGCGTCGTGCACGCCGCGCGCCCGCAGCGTCTGCAGCGCGCGCTCCGCCCGCTCGCGGCTGTCGACCCGCGCCGATCCGAAGAACACGACGGTGTCCTGAATCTTCTGATCCTTGAAACGCTTGAGCGGGTCGAGATACTCCGCGAGGATCCGGACCGGGCGTCCTTCTTCGCTTTCCAAGAACTGCGGGTCGAGGTACGCGAGCGGCTGCTGCACCATACGACCAATTTACTCCGGAATGCTATGATTTCGCGCTATGAAGGTGCCGATCACCGGGTTCGCGCTCGCCGCCGCACTGACCTTCGGGCTCGCCGCACAGCAGCCGCCGCCGGCGCCGGCGATCCACGCCAAGGCGGCGCGCCGCCTCGTGATCCAGAACGCGATGGTGATCTACGGCAACGCCAAACCGCCGTACGGCCCGGTCGACATCGTCGTCGAGGACGGATTGATCTCGTACATCGGGCCGCACGACGCGATCCCCAGCGTGGCGACCGCGCTGCCGACGACGCCGCGATCGTCGGATACGGTGATCGACGGCACCGGCAAGTACGTGATGCCCGGGATCGTCAACGCGCACATGCACTGGCACGAAGAGCGGCAGCCGGGAATGCCGCAGCCGATCCAGTACGAGCGCAACCTGTATCTCGCCGCCGGCGTCACCACCGCGCGCGAGGTCGGCGGCGACTTCGACAAGTCGAAGCGCTGGCAGGCCGAGAGCAACGCGCACACGATCATCGCGCCGCGGATCCTCGTCTACCCGTTCGTCAGCAAAGGGCGGACGGGATCGCCGGCCGAGATCCGCGCCTGGATCCGCGACATCAAGCGGCAGGGCGCCGACGGCCTGAAGATCATCGGCATGGATCGCGATCAGCTCGAAGCGATCATGGACGAGGCGCATACGCTCGGGATGCGGACCGCGACCCACATCGCGGTCGAGGAAACCACGGCGAAGGACTACATCGAGCTCGGCGTCGGCTCGATCGAGCACTTCTACGGCGTCGCGGACGCGGCGCTCGACGGGATCCAGAACTTCCCGCCCGACATGAGCTACTCGAACGAGATCCACCGCTTCGGCCGCGCCGGCGAGCTCTACGCCCAGGCCGATCCCGAGAAGCTCCACAAGGTCATCGACCTGATGGTCGAGAAGCATGTCGCCTGGGACCCGACGTTCTCGATCTACGAAGCGAGCCGGGATCTGGTCCGCGCCCAGGCGCAGCCCTGGTTCAAGGACTACCTGCACCCGTCGATGGAGGAGTACTTCAAGGGCTCGCTCGACAACCACGGCTCGTACTTCATCGGCTGGACCTCGTCGCAGGAAGCGCAGTGGAAGCGGCAGTACCGGATCTGGATGGACGCGGTCCTCGAGTTCGCGCGCAAGGGCGGCCTGGTCACCACCGGAGACGATGCCGGCTACATCTATTCGATGTACGGCTTCGGCATCTCGCGCGAGCTGGAGCTGCACGAAGAGGCCGGGTTCCGCCCGCTCGAGGTGATCGAGCACGCTACCTGGAACGGCGCGAAGCTCCTCGGCATGGAAGACCGGATCGGCAAGGTCCGCGAAGGTTTCGTCGCGGACCTGCTGGTGGTCAACGGCAACCCGCTCGAGAACCTGAAGCTGCTGAACCCGTACGGCGCCGACGTCATGATGATCAACGGACGCCAGGGGTCGAACTACTCGCCGATCGGGCCGAACGACAAGGTCCAGGCCGCCCACGGCGGCGGCATCGAGTGGACGATCAAGGACGGCATCCCATATCACGTGCCGACGCTGATGCGTGAGGTCAAAGAGATGGTCGCGCGCGCCCGCGCCCAGCGGGTTCATAGCACCGCCGGCCAGCCCTGAAGAGGCAACCGCCGAGCACCCAGATCGCAGAGCATCTTCTGCGCTGCGGTCTTCGCGTCTTGCGGTCACACCGACATGTCTTCACCTCCCAGTCTCGACGTTACAGCGGTGATCGCGGCGCCGCCGGGGCGTGTGCTGAAGGCGTTTTTCGACGCCGAGGCGCTCAACGCGTGGTGGCAGGTGGCGCACTCGGTGACCACGCCGCGGGTGCTGGGGCCGTACGCGATCGAGTGGGAGGCGACCGACTTCTGCGACGACGTCCTCGGCCGGCTCGGCGGCGTGTTCAGGGGGACTATCGTCCAGTTCCGCACCGGCGAGGGGTTTTTCGTCGCCGACGCCTTCTGGCTGCCGCCCGACGGCGAGCCGATCGGTCCGATGGCGCTCGAGGTCACGCTGCAGGGCGAAGCCACGGGTACGACACGCGTGCGGGTGACGCAGACCGGCTTCGAAGAAAGCGCGCGCTGGCGGCGCTACTACGAAGTGATCGGCGTCGGCTGGACCCGCGCCCTCGCGTCGCTCAAATCGCTGCTCGAACGGTAGCACCGCTTGGAACAGCGGGCTGGCGGCTGAGCGCTTTTCACATGCACCTCGTGCGGACGTTCAGCGCGATATAGTGCGGACACCTACAGCGACTCGAAAACGGTCTAGGCTCGGCCGCGCATAGGCACTGGGCCCCGGCGCTCGGGCGCCAGCGGCTCGCCGAGCGGTGCAGGCCTTCACGCCTGCTGGAGTGTTCATGCTTGCGTTGGTTCTGCTTCTTACGCTCGCCACCACCGAGGCACAGCAGCACGACGGCCATGCGCCGGCGGTCGAACAGCCGGTGACGCTGCTGCCTGGACTCGGGCGACTGCATCATCCGATCGCCACCGGCAGCGCCGAGGCGCAGCGCTTCTTCGATCAGGGGCTCACACTGGTCTACGGTTTCAACCATGACGAGGCGGTGCGCGCGTTTCGCCGCGCCGCGGAGCTCGACCCGGCCTCGCCGATGCCGCACTGGGGCATCGCGCTCGCGCTCGGACCCAACATCAACCTCGACGTCGATCGCGATCGGGAGCAGGCGGCCTACGACGCCGTGCAGCGTGCGCGCCAACGCGCCGCCGCGGCCCCGGCCGCCGAGCGAGCGTATGTCGACGCGCTGGCCGAGCGCTACTCGAACGATCCGAAAGCGGACCTGAAAAAGCTGGCGGCGAGGTACATGGAGGCGATGCGCGCGTTGGTCGCGACCTATCCCGACGACCTCGACGCGGCCACGCTGTACGCCGAGAGTCTGATGGATCTGAACCCGTGGCTGCTGTGGGCCCCGGACGGCACGCCCGCCGCCGGCACGGACGCGATCGTGGCCACGCTCGAATCGGTGCTGCGCCGCGACCCCATGCACGTCGGCGCCAATCACTATTACATCCACGCGGTGGAAGCGTCGCGGGCGCCCGGCCGGGCGCTGAACAGCGCGCAACGGCTGGAGACGCTGGTACCGGCGGCCGGCCACCTCGTCCACATGCCGGCGCACATCTACATGCGGACCGGCAATTTCACCGCCGCGGCCAGCAGCAACGCCAAGGCGGCCGAGGTCGACCGCGAGTACATCAAACGGCGCGGCGCCGAAGGCGTCTACCCGTCGATGTACTACAACCACAACCTCGACTTTCTCGCGTCGGCGGCGATGATGTCCGGGCAGTTCAAGGAGGCGAAACAGGCGGCGGACCTGGTGGTCGCGAACACGACGCCGATGATCGCGCAGATGGCGATGCTGGAGCCGTTCGCGGCCAAGACACTGTTCGTTTTGCTGCGGTTCGCCCGATGGGACGAAGTGATGGCGCTGCCGGCGCCCGACCCGGCGCATCGGCTGCTGACCACCCTCTTCCATTTCGGCCGCGGCGTGGCGCAGGCGGCGCGCGGTCATGCGGCCGCCGCCGGACAGGAGCGTGCCGCCTACGTCGAGGCACGGCAGGCCATTGCGCCAGAGAGTGACTGGGGCTACAACAAAGCCAGGGACATGCTCAAGGTCTGCGATGCCGCGCTCGACGGCTGGATCGCGCGCGCGGCCGGAGACGATCAGGGGGCGGTGGCGGCATGGCGGCGTGCGGTGGCCGCCGAGGACGCGCTCAACTACGACGAGCCGCCGGACTGGTTTTATCCGGCGCGCGAATCGCTCGGGGCCGCGCTGCTGCGTGCGAATCGCGCCGCCGACGCGGCACAGGTATTCACCGACGATCTCGTACGCAATCCGAAGAACGGCCGCTCGCTGTTCGGGTTGTGGCAGGCGCAACTCGCCGCGAAAAATCCTGCCGCGACCGCGACCAGGCGCCGGTTCAAAGACGCGTGGCGACATGCCGATGCCGGCCTCAGACTTGAAGATTTCTGATCTGCTCGGCATCGAGCTGCCGATCATCCAGGCGCCGATGGCGGGCGTGCAGGACAGCGCCCTGGCGATCGCGGTGTCGAACGCCGGCGGCCTCGGCTCGTTGCCGTGCGGCATGTTGTCGCCCGCCTCCATGCGCGACCAGCTGGAACGGATGCGAGCGCACACGAACAGGCCGTACAACGTCAATTTCTTCTGTCACCAGACGCCGGCTGCGGATCCCCGGCGGGAATCGGCGTGGCGGGCCATGCTCGCGCCGTACTTCGAGGAGCTCGGACTGGAGATCGGCGCCGTTGCGGCCGGCGCCGGCCGTGCGCCCTTCAGTGATCAAGCGGCGGACGTGCTGAGCGCGTTCAAGCCGCCGGTGGTGAGCTTTCATTTCGGCCTGCCCGCCCCCGCGCTGATCGTGCGCATCCGCAGCTGGGGCGCGAAGGTTCTGTCGTCCGCGACCACCATTGACGAAGCGCGGTGGCTCGAGGCGCACGGCGTCGACGCGATCATCGCGCAGGGTCGGGAGGCCGGCGGTCACCGCGGCATGTTCCTCTCCGCGGACGTGACCACACAGATGGGAACGCTGGCGCTGCTGCCGCAGATCATCGCCGCGGTCTCCCTCCCGGTCGTCGCCGCCGGCGGCATCGTCGATGCGAGAACGGCGGCGGCGGCGATGGCACTCGGGGCCGCGGGCGTGCAGGTCGGCACCGCCTATCTGCTCTGCCCCGAGGCGACGACGGGCGCCGTGCACCGCGCCGCATTGAAGAGCGAAGCCGCCAGGCACACCGCGCTCACCAACGTCTTCACCGGCCGCCCGGCGCGCGGCATCGTGAACCGGATCATGCGGGAGATCGGGCCGATCAACGCCGCGGCGCCGGAATATCCGCTGGCGGCCGCGGCGCTCGCGCCGTTGCGGGCGAAGGCGGAGAGCCTCGGCCTCGGCGACTTCTCGCCGATGTGGTGCGGCGAAAACGCGAGCGGGTGCAGGGAGATCCCCGCCGCCGATCTGACGCGCGAGTTGGCCGCCGCGTTCGCGTCCCGTTGAAGCCGGACAGGTTATTGACGGGTCGTTCCACCGTGGTGTGCGCCGATTTCGCGGCGTTCGTGGTCGATCGTCGTCACCGCGATCTACGGCGAGAGCGGAGCAGCAGATAGGCGAGGCCGGCGCCGAC
>JAOBWF010000131.1 GCA_025463215.1 Acidobacteriota bacterium
GGTTCGAATCCTGGTGGGCCCACTTTTCCGAATTGCAATTGCAGAATGTCAACTGCAGAATGAGGCTCCGCTTCCGCGGGGCCTTTTTTTTGCGCCACAAGGATTCATGAACGCCGACCTCGAACGACTGATCGCTCTCCAGAAGCTGGACACCACGGCGGACGCCGCGCGCAAGAGGCTCGCGGCCGAACCCGAGCACGAGCACGCGCTCGAGGCGCGGCTCGAAGCGGCGCGGCAGCACGTCGCCGCCGCCAAGGAGCGCGTCGCCGTCAACAAGAACACCCGCGCCGCGCTCGACAAGGACGTCGCGGTGCAGCAGGGGCGCTTGTCGAAGTTCCGCGAGCAGGGCATGGCGGTGAAGACCAACCAGGAATTCCACGCCATCCAGCACGAGATCGCCTTCGCCCAGACCGAGATCAAGAAAATCGAAGACGCGATGCTCGAACGGATGATGGAAGCCGACGATCTCGCCGCTGCGCTCAAGAGCGCCGAATCACAGCTCGCCGCCGAAACCAAGGCGGTCGAGGCCGAGCGCAAGACCGGCAGCGCCGCGCACGTCGAAATGCAGGCGACGCTCGAGCGGATCGCGGTCGAACGCGCCGCCCTGGTCGCCGGGCTGAACAAGGACGTGCTCGCGACCTTCGAGGCGGTTTCGCGCAAGCGCAACGGCGTCGCGATGTCCGAGGCGCGCGGCGGCATCTGCACGATCTGCCACGTCCGTCTGCGGCCGCAGGTGTTCAACACCGTGCTGCGCAACGACTCGATCCTGCAGTGCGACCACTGCAACCGGATTCTCTACTACGTGCCGATTCCGGCGTCGGCCGCGACCGCACCGTCGGATCCGCCGGCGCACCCGGCGTCATAACCTCGAGGCCTCAGACACGTGCTTCCGTTCGACCACAGCCGCCCGGCAGGAAAAATCGTCGCGTACATCGACGGCGGCGCCCGCGGCAATCCGGGGCCGGCCGGCTTCGGCGTCCGCGTCGAGGAGGCCGACGGCACCCTCGTCGAGGAGTTCGCCGAGTCGATCGGCGTCGCCACCAACAACGTCGCCGAATATCGCGCGCTGCTCGCCGCGCTCGAGTGGGCGAAGCGCCACGGCCGCGATCAGCTCCACGTCCGATCCGATTCGCTCCTGCTCGTTCAGCAGATGCTCGGCAACTACAAGGTCAAGAACGCGGGGTTGCAGCCGCTCCACGCCAGGGCGCGCGTCCTCGCGCGCGACATCGGCACGGTGACGTTCGAGCACGTCGGCCGCTCGCTGAACGCGCACGCGGATCGCCTCGCCAACACGGCGATGGACGACGCGGGGCGCTAGCGTCGGGTCCGGCGAATCGCCGCGGCGATCCGGCCCGCACCCTTGCCGTCGCGCCGGTACGAGCAGAACAGATCGGCATGCGTCGCGGTGCACAGGCCGGCGACGTGAATGCTGTCGGGGCGCAGGCCCGCTGACTCGAGCTGATCCGTCGCCGATTGCCAGCCGTCGAACTGCCAGCGATCCGCGCGCGCGCCTTTCACGAACCAGCGCGCCAGCTGCGCCGCGGCGAATCCAGCGGCGCTGAACTGCTCACGCACCTCGTTCCCGACCTCGTAGCGGTCGGCACAGATCGACGGCCCGACCGCCGCCACCAGATCCGCCGGCGCGCTGCCGAACGCGCGCGCGAGCGACGCGATCGTCACCCCAGGGACGCCGGCGGCCAGCCCCCGCCACCCCGCGTGTGCGGCGGCGACCACGCCGGTGCGGCGATCGGCGATCAACAGCGGGACGCAGTCTGCGGTTTGGATGGCGAGCGCGACCGACGAATCGTTGGTGACCGCGGCGTCGGCAGCGGAACGGCCGTCGGTCCGCCGCGAATCACCAGCGCGCACCACGACGACGTCGGCGCCGTGGACCTGCTGCATCCGGACGAGATGCGCCGCGTCAACGCCGAGCGCAGCCGCCACCGGCTGCCAGTCTTCGTCCGCCGCGCCGGCGCGGGATCCCAGCGCCCACTCGCGCGTGGTGAAGAGATGCGGCGCGTACGGCTCCAGTGCGCCGCACACCAGCGCGCGCCCGTACGGCGTGTCCCGCCACTCGAAGCTCTGGTTGATCGTCACGTCGGCGTTGTGACGCCGACGCCGGTGAATGTCGCCGCCGCCGTGGCGCTGGTCCGATGACTGCTCACGGCAACGCCGACGCAGACGTTGGCGGTCATGGCTATCGTATCCGACCCGACCAGCGTCCAGGTCATGCCGTCGGTCGACAGGGACGCCGTGATCGGCGTGCCGCTGCGCTCGAGCGCACCCGACGGGCGCTGCCACCGCCGGTCCCGTCGTGCCGACGCTGTCGGCGCCAGCGCCGGGCTGCCGACGAACGGCCGATCCCCTGGCCGCCGAGATCACCATGAACGCCTGCGCCGACGCCGGTGCGAGCGACTCCCGGATCATCCCGCCCGCTTTCGTCCAGGCGGCGACATTCTGAATCGCGGCGACGCGCGACGATCCGGCCGTTTCCCGCGAGCCGGGATGGGCGGTCGCCAGCGCAAAACGGCGATCACGATCGCTACCGCCTCGATCAAAGTTCGACGACGGCAACTGCTCTTCCGTGAGACGCGCCCGACTCCACATCCGCGTCCGATACGCCACGACTGACCCAGACTACAATTCGGGTACCGCTGGAGACTCCCGTGTCACACATCATTGGTCTTGGACTCGACGCCACCGACATCCCTCGCATCGTCGCCACGATCGAGCGCTACGGACGGCGCTTCATCGAGCGCATCTTCACCGAGGGGGAAATCGCCTACTGCACGCGGCGGAGGGAACCGGCGATCCATTTCGCCGGCCGCTTCGCCTCGAAGGAGGCGACGATGAAGGCGCTCGGGACGGGACACACGCAGGGGGTCCTGTGGCGAGACGTGGAGGTGGTCCGGCTCGGTGGTCCGCCGCAACTGCAGTTGCATGGCGGAGCCGCGCGACGTTTCGCGAGGATCGGTGGCCGTTCGTCTCTGTTGACCATCACTCACTCCGACGCCCTGGCGATGGCGCAGGTGCTGATCTTCGGCGACTGACGCCAACGGTGGTTGGCATGTCCGGCGGCCTCCGCGCCGCGGCGGCGTCAGCGCCCGGGGTCACACGCCTAACGATTGCATCCGCAGTCACTTCCAGCCTCAGCGCGGTTCTCGTCGTACGGTACTGCGATTGATCATGCTGCGGGCATGACGATCAAAATCACCCCAAACGACAAGGGCAACCCTCCGGGAAAACTCGCCGAAGCGGAGCTCCAGTTCACCGAGGGCCCGCTCGAAGGGCTCAAGCTGATCGGCTTCTCGGTCTGGGAACGGCGCGGCGGCAACGGCCGCAACGTCACGTTCCCGTCGCGGTCGTACGTGGTCAACGGCGACCGGCGCACGTTCGCGCTGCTGCGGCCGATCGTGGACAGCACGGCGCAGGGCAAGCTGCGCGAGCTGATTCTGGACGCGTTCGTGGAGTACGAGGAGCGGGCCGCGATCGCTAGCTGATCACGGGCAGGAGCTTGATGTTCTCCTGCGCGCGCTTCGGCGGCAGCGTCCATTCCTCGCGGAGGCTCTTGGCGTACTCCGCCTCGAAGAAGGGGCGCTTCATGCCGCCGTCGATGATGTCCCAGGGCAGCGCGGCGTCCTTGCTGCGGTCGCGGAAGACGTAGAAGTCGCCGTCGACCCCCGCTTCGGCGACCGCGGCGCGCCAGTTCTGGCCGTTCTGTTCGGCGATGGTGATCACCGGCGCGACCCGCCTGTCGCCGAGCGAAAGCAGCGCCTGGAAGTACGAGTGCCGCTCGGACTTGATGTTGAAGTAGACGTTGTCGATGCCGGCGGTCAGGGTGCGCAGGCGCTTGATCTTGCGGTCGATCACCGACGGATCCTCCATCGGGATCCACTGATAGGCGGTGCCCGGCTTCGGAATCAGCGGGTTGACGCTGCCGATGATGCGGCCGACCTGCCCCTTGGTCCGCGCGTACTTCATCATCCGCTCGCGAATCTGCAGCGTCAGGTCGCGGATGGCGACGAGGTCTTCGTCGGTTTCGGTCGGCAGCCCGATCATGAAGTACAGCTTCAGGTTCTCGATGCCGTTGGCGAAGATCAGTTCGGCGCGATCGAGGATCTCGTCGTTCGTCACCGTCTTGTTGATCACGCGGCGCAGGCGATCGGATCCGGTTTCCGGCGCGATCGTAATCGTCCGCTCGCCGCTCGCTTTCAGGACCTGGACGATCGATTCGGTGAGGTCGTCGAGGCGCAAGGACGCCGGCGAGATCGCATAGCCCATCTCGAGCAGGTTGCCGAGGATGCGCTCAATCTCGGGATGGTCGCAGAGCGCGATCGACACGAGGCCGACGCGGCTCGAATGGATGCGCGCCTCGCGCGCCAGCTCGAGGATGCGATCGGCCGGAAACGACCGGACCGGTAGATAGTTGTAGCCGGCCCAGCAGAAGCGGCACAGGTTGGCGCAGCCGCGGACAACTTCGACCAGGAAGCGGGACCCGAATTCCGTGTCGGGCGTGAAGATGCTCGTCGCCGGGGGATCGACCGCGTCGGTTACCTTCAGCGCCGCCTTCCGCACCGGAATCGGCGCGACGACGCCGGCTTTCACGGTATATCCCGCGAGGGTGCCGTCATCCGCATACTGCGGTTCGTAGA
>JAOBWF010000151.1 GCA_025463215.1 Acidobacteriota bacterium
TCCACGACCGAGCCGGGAGTCCGGAAGCGGCTGACCTTCACGGGCGCCATCGGCGCCGCGTGCATGCTGCCGCTGCGCGGCATCATCAACCTGTGCGTCGCGCTGCGCATTCACCCGAACACGTTGACGCTGATCGGCGTGCTGATCAACGTCGCCGCCGCCTGGGCGCTCGGCTTCGGGCGCTTCCGCCTCGCCTTCGTGATCATGCTGATCGCGAACATCTTCGACTTCATCGACGGCAAGGTCGCGCACATCCTGGGTCTGCAGTCCGAGTTCGGCGCCTTCTGGGACTCGACCCTGGATCGCTTTTCGGATCTCGCGCTGCTGACCGGCCTGATCTTCCTGTACTCGAAGCTGAACCGCAGCGACTACGTGATGATCGCGGCACTGACCCTGATCTTCTCGATCATGACGAGCTACGCCCGCGCCCGCGCCGAGTCGCTGGTCGAGAAGTGCAAGGTCGGCTTCATGGAACGCCCCGAGCGCATCGTGCTGCTGATGATTGGCACGATCACGAACCGGATGGCGGGCGTGCTCTGGGTGGTGCTGGTGCTGTCGATCCTCGCGGTCGCCGACCGGATCTATTACACCTACCTGGCGCTGAACAAGCTGCCGATGCCGTCGCGAACCGGCGCCCAGGGCATCTTCAACCGCGCCTTCTTCTGGACCGACGAGCGCGCGACGCTGCCCTACGACCTCTGGGTGATCGCCATCCTCGCGTTCGTCTGGCTCGTGCCCCCGACATGGCTCGGGGATCCGATGGCATACGATCAAGGACTCGTCGCGTGGGTCGCCCACGCAATTAAGAATTAGGAATTAAGAATTAAGAATTAGGAAGGGGCCGCTTCGAGGCCGCTCGCTCGGCCTTCTCGGCTGCCTTCTTCGCAGCAACCGGTCGGCCGCGCGTACGCGGTCTCTGCGTACCTTCTTAATTCTTAATTCTTAATTCTCAATTCTTAATTCTTACTTCTTACTTCTTAACCCTAAGCCCGTTTGCGCTTCACCGCAGCGGGCTTTTCTGCGACAGCCTTCGCGGTTTTCTTCTTGCCGGCGCTCACCGAGTCCAGACTCTTCCTGAGGGCGTCCATCAGGTTGACGACCTTCGGCGGCGCCTCCGTCGTCGTCGCGACGACTTCCTGGCCGGATACCTTCGCGTCGATGATCGCCTGCAGTCCCGCTCGGTACTCGTCCTTGTAGTCGGCCAGGTTCAGCGGCTGTTCGAACGTCTGAATCACCTGGCGCGCGAGCTTCGCTTCTTCCGGTTTCACCGTCGCCGGGACCGAGTTCAGCTCCTCGACCGCGTCGATGCCGCGCATCTCGGCGGCGTGATGCAGCGTGTGCATGACGATGCCGCGTTCGAAGGGGCGCACCGCGACGAGATACTCGCGGCCGTAGAGTGCGAGCTTGCCGATGCCAATCTTGCCGCGCATGCCGTCGCGCATCACCGCGAAGGCGTCGGCCGCCATGGTACCGTCCGGCGCCAGATAGTAGGTCCGGTCGACGTACATCGGGTCGAGCGCGGCGGCGTCGGAAAACTGCACCAGGTCGATGACGCGGGTCGACTCGGGCCGGACCTTCTCGAGGTCCTCGTCCGACATGATGACGTAGCGCCCCTTCTCGAACTCGTAGCCCTTGACGATTTCGGTGTTCGGCACCTCACGCTCACAGTGCGGGCACCACTTCTTCTGCTGAATGCGCGTCTGACACTCGGCGTGCAGCTGATTGAAGGAGATCGAGCCGCTCGACTCGGTGGCCGGAAACACCTTGATCGGGATGTTCACCAGGCTGATCTTGAGGAAGCCCTTCCAGGTCGCTCGTGCTGCCATAACGGTGTACCTATCGGACGATACCGGCCACGCCTAAAGGCTAGACTCCCGCACCCCTAAGCCTCATCCCGCTCGTCGTGCGCGCCGAGGTCGAGGCCGGTACCGGCGAAGTGAATGGCGTGCTCGCCGATTTTGTCGCGCAGCAGCCGCCGGGCGGCGCCGTACTTGTCCCCGGGCACGTTGAGACGGCGTGCAAGATTGCGCAGGCGTGAGATGACGACGAGCGAGACCTGGTGCTCGTCCTCGCGCCAGCTGATGCCGCCGATCTCCTGATACGGGATGAAAGCGTTGTCGGCCCAGATGCCGTCCTCGTAGAAGCCGCGGCCGATCGTCAGGCTCATCGGGAAGAAATAGGCGTAGTAGGCGAACATCATCGCCTCGCCGAACGCCTGGCGACGGATCAGCACCAGCTTGACGAAGACAAGCAGGCCGAGGGCGACACCGAGTCCAAGCGCAAAGGTGTACTGCGGCGGCTTCGGGATCCGCCACGTCAGCAGCGCGGAGCGGCGTCGCCTCAGGAATCGCACGTAGTCGTATGCAAGCTTGGCGTTCGCGATGAGAAAGCCGAAGCCGAGCAGCAGCAGTGCGCCGGTTACCAGATCCACCTACGTTTTCCGCGCCTCCGCCAAGTGTGGATCAAAACAGTGCCGGCAGCGCGCCTCGTAGAGCCCGGTCGCCCCCACCAGCACGCGATCGCTGCTCACCACCAGCCGCTGCGTGTGATTGGCCGGGTCGCCGCAGACGACGCAGATCGCGAGTGTTTTCGTGATGTATTCGGCAATGGCCAGCAGCTGCGGCATCGGCTCGAAGGGACGGCCGAGGTAGTCCTGGTCGAGCCCCGCGACAATGACGCGCTTGCCGCGATCCGCCAGCGTGTTGCACGCGGCCGGCAGGTTCGGATCGAAGAACTGCCCCTCGTCGATCCCGACCACCTCGGTGTCCTCCTTGACCTGCTGCACCAGCTCGTCGGAGTTGCGCACGTTCTGCGACGCGATCCGCATGTCGCTGTGCGAGACGATCTGGTCCTCGCTGAATCGGTTGTCGATGAGCGGCTTGAAGATCTGCACGTTCTGACGGGCGATCTGGGTGCGCCGCAGCCGTCGAATCAGCTCCTCGCTCTTGCCGCTGAACATGCTGCCGGTGATCACTTCGATCCAACCGCGATTCGCTTCTTTCCGGACGATATCCATGGGGCCCGTATTGTAGTCGCCGATCGCGCCATTTTTGGCGATCGGCATCTGGGAGGTTACTGAAGGCGGCGGCGGGCGTCCTGGACGAGGGGGTCGGGGGAGGCGTCCTTCTTCACCGTGAGGAACTCCTGGTAATGGGTCTTCGCCGGCCCGACGATGTGCAGCCCTTCCTGGGCGCGTCCCATCCAGTACGGTAGAGCCGCGAGATACCGGAGCGTCGGCCGGTCGTCGAAGAACAGCGCCGTGGCCTCGCCGCGGCGTTTTTCGCACGCCTCCAGTTCCGCGATCGCCTCCGCGAAGGCGCCGGCCTGCACGTAGGCGACGCCCGATACGTAACGGCCGAGCCACAGATCGGCGAGCTGCCGGGCCTGCGTGAGCAGGTCAATCGCCATGGCCGGCGGCCGCTTCTCTTCGAGCGCGATCTCGGCGAGGACGATCTTGCCGTACGCTCGATTCTGCTTTTGCAGCTGCCCTTCGAGCTCGGACGCAAAGGGCCGTGCTTCCGCCGGTTTGCCGGCTCGCAGCAGGACGCGGGCTGCCGGCACGACGATCGACAGCGCCCGCGAGGACTTCAGCGCCGCATGCGCAGCGTCGATCGCCTGCGCGCGGCGGTCGGCGGCAAGCTCCGCCTCGGCCAGCGCGACCTGCTTCAGCGCCGCCGCCGTGAGGCTCTGCGCCGCGGCATCGACGGGGATGCCCCGCGAGAGTTCGGCCTGCGCGTCAGCGACACGGCCGCGATAGAGCGCCAGATCGGCGCGCCCCTGGATCGCCAGTGACGCTCCGAGCGCCCCTGTTTTCTCCATGTCGGCGTAGGCCGCCTCCGCCGCCGCGAAGTCGCCTCGGATGATCGCATCGGTCGCGAGCGGCAGGCGGGCCTTGAAGAGAGAGGCGTTCTCGGCGAGTACCCCTTTGGCCGACAGGACGGCGGCCGTGAAGTCGCCGGCGTACATCGCGTACAACGCGAGATTCTGCTTGTTGTTCAGGTTATGCGGATTCATCTCGCTGGCGCGCCGCCCCTCGGCCGCGGCCCTGGCGAAATCGTGCAGATAGAAATGCGCGAGTGCGAGATTGGCAAAGCCGCCGGAGTCCGCCGGATACGCGGTGACGAGCGCGGTGTAGTTTTCCGCCGCCTTTTCGTAGTTCTGGACCACGCCGAGATAGTAGCTGCCGAGCGTGCGGTACTTCTCGCGATCGGTCATGCGGTCGATCAGCGACAGCGCCGTGTTCCAGGCGGCGGTCGCCTCGTCGGCGCGGCCGAGCCGCTGGGTGCTGACGGCGAGCCCCGAGTACGCGCGGCCGAACTTCGGATCGAGCTCGATCGCACGGCGGTAATGCGCCGCCGCCTCGTCGTCGCGCCCCGCGACCGACGCGTCCTGCGCGGTCGTGTACTCGCGAAAGGCCTCGAGCGATCCCGCCGTGAACCGCTCGCCCGCCGCCGCGCCTTTGCTGTCGGCGTCCACCTTGGTGTCGCCGAGGCCGCTGCGGATCTTCGCAGCCAGCGCATCGACCGCCGTCAACACGTCGCTCTTGCTCGACGCCGTCGCCGTCGCGGACTTCACTGTCGTCCCACCCGCCGGTTCGATCGCGTCGAGCCGTAGCTGATACTTGGGTCCGTTGGATGTCACCGTGCCCGCCAGGACGTACTTGATGCCCTCGCGGAAGGCGACGAGCCGTGCCGTGGGCGCGTCGAGCTTGCCGGTGGTGCTCAGCGTCTGCGCCAGCTTCGCCGCGTCGCGCCGCGCGAACGAGGTGATGAAGGCGGCGCCTTCGATCGACAGCGTGAGCGGCTGTTCCAGGGCGTTGTCGAAGACGGTGTCGCCGGTCCGGTTGTCGAAGTCCGCGACCAGCACCGACACTGGTTGGATCGGCTTCGGCGAGGCGACCGGGACGGTCTTGCGGATGAAGACCGCCGCGATGCCGATGCTCGCGATCACCAGCACCGCCGCCGCGGTCATGCGCCACGGCGACACGATCGCCCTCGGCGCCGGCCGCAGGCGGCCGTTATCGTCGAGCGCGGCGAGCGCCGCGGCGAGTTCCGCGCTGCTCTGGAATCGGTTGCTCGGATCCGGCTCGACGCACCGGGCGGCGAGCGCGTCGAGCGGCTCGGGGATGGTCTCGTCGATCGTGCGCAGGCGCGGCGGCGCCTCCTTGATCCGCGCCATCAGATCGGCGAGCGCCTGCTGACCCTCGCCGGTCGACGTCCGCCCCACCAGCATTTCGCGCAGCATCATCCCGAGCGCGTAGACGTCGGCCCGCTGATCGATCGGTCGTGCCTGGGCCTGCTCCGGCGCCATGTAGGCGAGCGTGCCGACCACCTTCCCCGTTCCCGTGGCGGCCCCGGTCGACGAATGCGCGATGCCGAAATCCATGATCAACGCCTGATCGTCCTCGTCGATCATGATGTTGGCCGGCTTGAGGTCGCGATGGACGACCCCCGCCTCGTGCGCGGCGACCAGGCCGCCGACGACCTGCGTGATGTAGCGCAGCGTGCGCGTGACCGGCAGCGTGCCGCTGTCCTTGAGTACC
>JAOBWF010000169.1 GCA_025463215.1 Acidobacteriota bacterium
GCCGGCCTCGACGGCGTCGTCGCCTCTCCGCAGGAGATCAGCGTCATCCGGCGGCAATGCGGCGACGGGTTCGCGATCGTCACACCGGGCATCCGCGGCGCGGGCGACGTCAAAGGGGATCAGAGCCGGACGCTGAGCGCCGCTGGGGCGCTCGCCGCCGGCGCGACGTATCTCGTCGTCGGCCGGCCGATCATCGCCGCCGGCGATCCGCGAGCGGCCGCCGAACGCATCGCGGCCGAGTGCGCCGGCCACACCGCGTGACCATCACGCTGTATTCCCGCCCCGGCTGTCACCTCTGTGACGAGATGAAGGCGGTGCTGCAGCGCGTCGCGGATTCGATGACGCCGCCGATCACCGTCGAGGAGGTCGACATCTCCACTGATTCCGCGCTCGAAGCGCTTTATGGGCTGGAGATTCCGGTGCTCGTGGTCGACGGCAGGAAAGTCGCCAAGTTCAGGGTGACGGAGGGCGAGCTGACGCGGGTTCTGACGGGACGCCATCGCTGATTGCTGATGGCTGCGGTCGATGGTCCATAACCATCAGCCATCAGCCATCAGCCATCACGCGGGGGTTACTTACTGGTGATCACAAAGTGGCCGCGGCGGTTCTGCTGGAAGCAGGATTCGTTGTTCTCGTTGCAGAACGGCTGCTCCTTGCCTTGGCTGACCACCGTGACGCGGCCGGTCGGCACGCCGAGGCTGACCAGATAGGCCTTCACTGCGGTTGCCCGCCGGTTGCCGAGCCCGAGATTGTACTCGGCGCTGCCGCGCGAGTCGCAGTGGCCTTCGAGCGTGACCTGAACGCTGGTCCATTTCTTCAGCCAGTCGGCATCCTTCTGCAGCGCCGGCCTGGCATCGTCGCGGACGGTTGACTCGTCGAGATCGAAGAAGACGTCGTCCATCGGCTTCTCAGCGTTGAGCTGATCGACCGACTTGCGGGCGAAGATCTCTTCCTCGCTCAGCGGACGCGGCGCGGGTGCAGCGACCGGAGGTGGTGGCGGTGGTGGCGGCGGTGTGCTCGGCGCCGCGGGCGGTGGTGGCGGTGGCGGTGCGGGCGCTGCCTGAGGAACCTTCTTGTGACAGCCGGCCGCTGCGACGGCCAGAGCTGCGCTGAGTGCAATTGTAGAAACCAGTCGGCGAACGCGATTCATCGTGTACTCCTCGGTGGTGGCAGCTTACAAAGTTGATTTCATGCTGTCAAACGAGCTCGCGTCGCGAAAACGATACAATGCGCCGCGTGGAACACCTGCTGCGCGCGACCGCACGGGCGGAGGCGCGTCACTTCTGGTTCCGCGGCTTCCGTGCCTTCGTCACCCCGCTGCTCCGGCACGCCGCCCGCGGCCGCACCGGCGCGCGGCTGCTCGATTGCGGCTGCGGCACCGGCGCGAACGTCGCGCTGCTCGACACCTTCGGCCGCGCCTACGGCTTCGATCTCACTGAAATCGGGTTGCGGATCGGTCGCGACGCCGGCCGGACACGCCTGGCGCGCGCGACGGTCACGGCCGCGCCGTTCGCGACCGCCTCCTTTGATATCGTCACTTCCTTCGATGTTCTGTATTCGCTGCCCGAACGCGACGAAATGGCGGCGATTGCGGAGATGTACCGGCTGCTCAAACCGGGCGGCTACGCCATCGTCAACGTCGCCGCGATGCAGGTGCTCCGCGGGGATCATTCCGTGCTGAGCCGCGAGCTCCGGCGTTACAGCCGGCGCGAGCTGCGGGCGCGACTGGAGGCCGGCGGCTTCCACGTCGAGCGGCTCACCTACACGAACGCCACGCTGTTTCCGGCGCTCGCGGTCGCGCGCCTGATCCAGCGGCGCCGCGGATTGCGCAACGAAGGGGACGCGGATACGGAGATCAGCGTGCCGCCGCGGCCGATCAACGCGATGATGAGCGGCGTCATGCAGCTCGAGGCGCTGTGGCTGCGGCTGTTCGATGCCCCATTCGGCAGCTCGCTGCTCTGCCTGGCTAGGAAGCCGGGCGCGTCCCCGTCCTGAGCTCGGCTTTGAAGATCCGCAACCCGAGATGCCGGCGATCCTGGGTCCGGCTGCTTCGATCGGCCGGCACATAGGTCTGATCGGTTTCGAGGGTGATGTCCGACTCACCCGTGGGGCCGAGATCGGTGATCGGAATATCGAGCGCGAAGTCCGAATTCAAGGGACGCGTGAGCTGCACACGCCACCCCGATCGAACGGTCAGCATCGAGGGGCGCGGAAAATATGCGAGCGGCGATTCGCCTTCGATGTGCAGGACCAGCGCCGGCGCTTCCCGGCGGTCCGGCGACATGCGCGTCAGCGGCACGCGCATGCGCAGCGTGCCCTGCCCGCTCAGCCAGCGCCAGCGCGCGCCGCTCCGCGGGTTGAGCTCCTGCTCGTGCCAGCCGTCGCCGAATCCAATCAGCGATCGCTGCCCCGAGGCGTCGAACTGTTCTACCGCCACTCTCGCACCCGCGGTGGTCGTCACCGTGACGGGGTCGTAGGCGGGCGCGAGGGTGTCGCGCCGGGCCAATGGCAGCGACACGAACCTGAGGAACGCACCGGGCATCAGCGTCTCGTCGATCAGTGGTCGGCGGCCGAGGCTGACAGCGAAGTGCGGGCGCAGCGTGGGATCGAGGCTGCGGCCGCCGATCATCAACGTGCCGCCCGACGAAGCGGAGCCGTGGACCCACGCAGTGATCGGACCATGCGACGGGTCGCGCCGGTCGGCTTCGGCGACGCCCGCGCTCTCCGGCGTGAGCGCCCAGCCTTCGCCGACGTACCACTCGGGACGATCGACCCGGTACCAGTCCATCTCGTTGGGGCGCACGCCGCTCAGCAGCACGGGATATGGCAGCGGCCACCGGAAGCGCAGCGGCTCGCCATGCTGCACGAGATCGATGCTGCTCCGCAACGGATCGACCACGAACCAGAGTGGTGATCGGCCGCCGCCGTTCCAGTACTTCGCCGCCTCCAGCCACTCATGCTGCGGCGGCGCCGCGAGGATCTGCGCCGCCGGGGTCGCCTCGCCGACCCACTTCATCGGCCGGCGGAGATCCAGCGACTCGCGGCGGTCCATCGCCAGCACCGCGTCGGCGCGCGGCGCATTGCGCATGGCCTCCAGGAGCCGGAACGCGGGCGCCGGCGTGCGCGAATAGGCCGCGATCGATCGGCCGCCGACGTGCGCCGAGAACATGGCGAGCGCAATCGCGACCGCCAGCCCCGTATCCCAGGGCAACGACCGCAGGCCGGCGACGATCAGATATGCCATGGGGACGACGAGGGGGAGGGCGTAGCGACCGGTGAACGTTTCCTGAAAGAGGAGATCGAAGACGAGATACGGGCCGAACGCGATCGCGAGCAGCGTCAGCGCGCGCGGCCGCACACGGACCAGCCGCACGACGCCGGCGGCGGCACACGCCAGCGCGACCGCCGCGGCCGGCCACGCCGCCCACGGCGCCACGAACGCGTAGTACAGGGCGTCGGCGACATCGCGGGCGCGGTGATTGTTCCAGAGCATCGTGATGTTGCCGAGATCCTCCGCGCCCTGATCGAACAGCGCATGCCAGTAGGCTGACGGTCCGCCGCTGAGGATGACGAGAGGCAGGAACCAGATGAGGATGCCCGCGAGGAACGCGGCGAGGACAGGGACTAGGTGCTGGGTGCGAGGAGCTCGGAGTTGGGTGCTGACATGGGCGAGCTTACCGTCCGCTGCAGGGACCGTCGGACTGGCGGCTAGCTCCCAGCGCCCAGCTCCGAGCGCCTGCGCGATCAGTAGCGGAACCGTCAGCCACACGACCTGCGATCGCAGCCCCGCCGCGAGACCGGCGCAGAAGGCGGCGATCGCCAGATTCGAGGTCGTGCGGGCGGCGAGCGTCATCGCCTGAACCGCAAGCGCCGCCGCGAGGCCGCTGCTGTCGCTCAACGGCCGGACCGCGGTAAACCAGTAGAGCGGCGTCGTCATCGCGACCGCGATCGGCATCAGGCGCCACGCCGCCGGCGTGCCCTCGGCATCGACGCGGCGGAACAGCGCGGCGATCGCCACGATGCCGAGCGCGGCAGCGGCCGCGCTGACCGCGGCGAGGGCGGTGGCCTCCGACGCGATCACGCGATGGACCGCCTTCGCGATCAGGATGAAGACCGGATACCCCGGCGGATGCGGCTGGTGGTGCGCGACGTCGAACTGCCGGACGCCGAGCGCGAAGTTGATCGAATCGAGATCTTCGAGCGACTGGGGAAGATACGGCAGGTGCAGCGCGAGAAACAGGAGCGCGAGGAGCACAACCACCCGGCGCGGGGTTGCCGCGACGACGCTCGCGGGGGTGACACGCGAGCCAAGGCCGGTCACGCCGGCCGCAGGAATAATCCTTCGTTCAGGCTGCCCATGCGATAGCCCTGGAGGTCGAGCGTGACGAACTTATAGCCGGCGGCCTTGAGCCCGCGCACGATCGCGGCGGCGGTTTCCGGTTCGAGCGCGCGCGGCATTTCGTCGCGTGCGATCTCAACCCGCGCCAGGTCGTCATGGTGGCGGACGCGGAAGACGCGAAAGCCGAGCGCCCGTACCGTCTGCTCGGCCTGTTCGATCGTCCGCAGCTTCTCGTCGGTCACTTCGGTGTGATACGGGATGCGCGACGACAGGCAGGCCGACGCCGGCTCGTCCCAGGTCGGCAGGCCGGCGCGGTGCGACAGCTCGCGGATCTCGTCCTTCGTCAGGTCCACTTCGTCGAGCGGGCTGCGGACGCCGAACTCGCGCGCCGCCTGGCGGCCGGGCCGGTAGTCGCCGCGGTCGTCGGCGTTGTTGCCGTCGACGACGATCGCATGGCGATCGGTGGCGAGGCGCGACAGGTGCGTGTAGAGCTCGTGCTTGCAGAAATAACAGCGGTTCGACGGGTTGGCGCGGTACTCGGGGTTGTCGAGCTCGCTGGTCTTGATGATCTCGTGGCGCAGACCGAACTCCCTCGCGATCCGAATCGCGAGCGCGCGGTGGCGCTCCGGATAGCTCGGGCTGTCGGCGGTGACCGCCACGGCGCGATCGCCGAGGGTCCGGTTGGCGACGTAGGCGAGGTACGCGCTGTCGACGCCACCGCTGTACGCCACGATGACCGCGTCGAGCGACGCCAGGGTCTCGGCGAGGGCCAGTTCTTTCGCCGCCGGCTCACTCATTCTTCGACTTCATCCTCGTCATCGTCGTCGTCCTCGTCGTCCTCGTCGACCTCGTCTTCGTCTTTCTCTTCCTCGTCGTCATCGAGGTCGTCTTCGTCGTCGTCCGGGGCCAGATCGAGCTCGAGCGGCGTCATCGCGACGACTTCGAGGTTCGAGCCACACTCAGGGCAACTGAGCTGATCGCCCTTGTCGACATCGAACTCGTCAACTTCGATTTCGGCATCGCATTCGGGGCAGGTGGCCATTCGGGTCTCCGATCACTTAGAATCCCGCAGCGGCGGGATGGATCGCGAGTATAGCGACAACCTGCGCAAGTCTGCAACGCGGGTGACGCCCGCCAGGCACCGTTCCGATACCTGTAATGATGGCCAGCACCTCGGTCAGCACGAAGACCGTCGTCGTCGCCGACGACACCGCGTTCGTGCGCGATCGCTTCCGCACGGCGATCGAGCAGGCGGGGCACAAAGCGATCGTCGTCAAGAGCGCGGCGGAGCTGCTGGCGCGCGTCCGCGCCGATCTCGATCAGATCGATCTGATCATCGTCGACCTGCGCCTGCCGCACGCGCCGGGCGTCGATTTGATCCGGTCGATCCGCAAACTGGACGACGGCCGCCTGCCGGTGCTCATCTTCAGCGGGACGATCGCGAGCGCCGACGAAGTGCGCGAGCTGGCGGCGCTCGGCGTGGCCGGCTACGTCAACGAGTACAGCGCGGTGCAGCACATCCTGCCGTCGCTGGCGCCGCATCTGTTCCCCGACAACTTCAACCGGCGCAGCAGCCCGCGGGTCGTGCTCGGCATTCCGATCCAGTACCGCTTCGGCAACACGATTGCCGCGGCGCTGACCCTGAATCTGAGCCACGGCGGCATCGCCATCCGCACCACCAGCCCGCTCGACGGCGGCGCCAAGATCAAGGTGCGCTTCCGCATGCCGGGATCCAAGAAGGACATCGACGCCGAGGGGCACGTGGCGTGGAGCGATCGCCGGGTGGGCATGGGCATCCAGTTCGAGATCGTCGATCCCGCCAACCAGGCGGTGATCGACCAGTTCGTCGACGCGCACTTCTTCAGCAACAGAAAAGCGTAAGATTTCGGCCATGGAGCACTCGCTCGCGGCCACTTTGTGGCGGCTCGTGGGCCTGTTCGCACTGGTGTGCGCGAACGGGTTCTTCGTCGCCGCCGAGTTCTCGATCGTCACCGTGCGCAAGACGCGGGTCGATCAGATGATCGCCGAAGGCCATCGCGGCGCGAAAGCGGTGCGGCGCGCGGTGTCCGCGCCGGATCGGTACATCGCGGCGACGCAGCTGGGCATCACGATGGCCAGCCTCGGGCTCGGCTGGCTGGCCGAGCCTGCGCTGGCGTCGATCTTCGAACCGGCGCTCTCCTTTCTTCCCGCGCATCTGGCGGCGGCGACGGCGCACAGCATCGCGGTCGCGATCGCATTTGCCATCATCACCGCGGCCGAGATCGTCTTCGGCGAGCTCGCCCCGAAATGGATCGCGCTCGAGCGCCCCGAGGCGACCGCGATCTGGCTGGTCAAGCCGCTCGAGCTGTTCATGCGCGTGTTCTGGCCATTCATCCGGCTCGTGCACGGCACGGCGCAAGGGGTGGTCAAGATGCTGGGGCTTCGCGGCGCCGATCACCGCGCCGGCGTCCACTCGGAAGAAGAGCTCAAGATGCTGGTCACCGCAAGCCAGGAGGCCGGCGTGCTCGAAGAGCAGGAGGAGCAGATGCTCCACCGCGTCTTCGGCTTCGCCGATCTCACGGCCGGCCAGGTGATGATTCCGCGCACGGAACTGATCGCGATTGCGGCCGACACGCCGCTGCGCGAGCTGATGCGCAAGATCGGCCAGGGCGAGCCGACGCGGCTCCCTGTGTACCGCGAGGATCTCGACGACGTGATCGGGATGCTGCACGTCGTCGATCTGGTGAAGGCGCTGGCGGCCGACGCCGAGGTGAATGCCGGCACCCTGGCGCGCGAGGTCCTGACAGTGCCGATTACGCTCGGCGCCAACGATCTGCTCGCGGAGATGCGGCGGCGGCGGGCGCGAGAGGCGCTCGTCATCGACGAGCACGGCGGCACGGCGGGGCTCGTCACCTTTGAATCCCTGATGGAGCGGATCATCGGCGAGATCCCCGGCGAGATGGGCGCGCAGACGCGGACGGTGGTGCGTCCCGACGGCTCGGCCGACATCGACGGCCTCGCGCTCGTCAGCGATACGAACGGCCAGTTCGGACTGCACATCGACGAGGACACCTACACGACGATCGGCGGCTACATGCTCGGCCGCCTCGGCCGCCGCGCCCGCGTCGGTGACGCCGTCGACGTCGAGGGACGCAAGATGCGCGTCGAAGCGATCGACGGTCTGCGCGTCGCGAAAGTGTGGTTGTCCAAGACCAAGCAGCTCCCGCCGGCCGAAACCACCGTCGAGTGAACAGCGACGACACAAAGGACACGACGGTCCAGCCGAAGCGATCTTTTCCTCTGTGTCGTTAGTGCCCTTTTGTTCAATCGGCTTGCGATTAGTCGGCTCGTAGTAACCGCATCGCGTTGGCGATGACGATCACCGACGCGCCGGTGTCGGCCAGGACCGCCATCCAGAGCGTTGCGACCCCCGCGACGGCGGCGACGACGAACGCCACCTTCAAGGCGATGGAGATGGCGAGGTTCATCTTGATGTTGCGCACCGTCGCGCGGCTGAGGCGGAACGCGTACGGGATGCGCAGCAGTTCGTCGGCCATCAGCGCGACGTCGGCGGTCTCGAGCGCGGCGTCGCTGCCCGCGACCCCCATCGCAATCCCGACGTCGGCGGACGCAAGCGCGGGGGCGTCGTTGACGCCGTCGCCGACCATCGCGACCGCGCCGTACGTGCGCCGCAGTTCCTCGACCGCCGCGACCTTGTCTTCGGGCAGGAGCTCGGCGCGAAACTCGTCGACGCCGAGCTCGGCGGCAATCGCTTTCGCGGTCCCATGGCTGTCGCCGGTCAACATAACGATCCGCGAGATGCCCTGGGCGCGGAGGAGCGCGATCGCGTCCTTGCCGCTCTCGCGCGGCCGATCGGCGACCGCGATGATCCCGATCGTCTGCCCGGCTCGCGCCACCAGCACCGCGGTCCGGCCGCGCGCCTCCATGTCGGCAAGCCGATCGTGGAACGCCGGCGAGCACAACCCCTGCTCTTCGAACAGGCGGTGATTGCCAAGCAGCACCGCTACACCGGCGACGCGTCCTTCGGCGCCCTTCCCCGGCAACGCCGACACGTCATCGGCAGGCAGCGCCGCGATCCCGGCGGCCCGCGCGTGATCGAGAATCGCCTGCGCGATGGGATGGGTCGAACGCTGCTCGACCGACGCGGCGAGCGCGATGACCGTGGCCGCATCGACGCCGTTGAGCGCGACGAGATCGACGACTTCGGGTGTGCCGCGCGTCAGGGTGCCGGTCTTGTCGAAGGCGACGCAGCGCACCGTGCTGGTGTGCTCGAGGTGCATGCCGCCCTTGATCAGGACGCCTTTGCGCGCGGCGCCCGCGAGGGCGGCCACGATCGACACCGGGGTCGAGATGACGAGCGCGCACGGGCAGGACACGACCAGCAGCACGAGCGCGCGATACAGCCACACCGGCCAGCTGCCGTGCAGCAGCAGCGGCGGCGCCACCGCGACCGCCGCGGCCAGCGCGAGCACCGCCGGGGTGTAGACGCGCGCGAACCGTTCGACCAGCGTCTGCGCGGGAGCGCGCTGCGCCTGGGCCCGTTCGACGAGATGGATGATGCGCGCCAGCGTCGTGTCGCGGCGCAGCCGGGTCACGCGGACGTCGAGTGCGCCGCGGCCGTTGATCGTTCCGGCGTAGACCGGATCGCCCGGCATCTTCTCCGCCGGCAGCGATTCGCCGGTCACCGGCGCCTGGTTGACGGCGCTCGCGCCGGCGATCACGATGCCGTCGAGCGGCATCTTCTCGCCTGGCTTGATCACGATGACGGCGCCGATCGCGACCTCGTCGACCGCCATCCGCCGTTCGCCCGCGGCATCGCGGACCAGCGCGTCGGCCGGCGTCAGGTCCATCAGGGCGCGGATCGCGTTGCGCGCCCGGTCGAGCGTGCGCGCTTCGAGCGCCTGCGCCAGGCCGAAGAGAAAGACCACGGTGGCCGCTTCGGCCCAGTCGCCCAGCAAGGCGGCGCCGCCGGCCGCGACGATCATCAGGACGTTGATGTCGAGCGCGCCAACCCGGGCCGCGGTCCACGCCTTCCGCGCGGTCGCGGCGACGCCGGCGGCGAGCGAGGTGATGAAGAACGCGAGCTCGATGGCGCGCGGGGCGTGCAGCGCCGCGGCCGCCATGCCGATCGCCAGGGCGGCGCCCGACGTCCACACCAGCGCCTGCCGGATCCGCATCTGGCGGTCGCTGCCGACGACCGGCTCCTCGTGATCGAGCCAGGCGCGCATCCCGGTATCGGCGACCGCATCGGCGATCGCGCCGGCCGAGATCTTCGCGGCGTCGTATTTGACATGGAGCCGCTGCCCCATCAGGTCGGCGGAAAAGTCCTCGAGGCCGATCAGGTTCTTGAACCGCCGCTCGAGGATGGCGACCTCTTCGCGGCAGTCCATCCCCTCAATCCTGAACGTCGACTCGGCGTGCAGCTCGCAGACGGTGCAGGTGATCGTCATGCCCGCCGCTCCAGGACATGTTCCAGCCCCTGCTCGAAGAGCTTGACGATGTGCTGATCGTCGAGGGTGTAGTAGATGTGCTGCCCGTCGCGGCGCGAGCGCACGAGGCGCATCCCGCGCAGCAGCCGGAGCTGGTGGGAGACCGCCGACTGGGTCAAGCCGAGGACCTCGGCGAGATCGCAGACCGGGACCTCGGCGTGCGTGAGGGCGTCGAGGATGCGGACGCGCGTCGGATCCCCGAGCACCTTGAACGTCTCGGCCAGGGCGGTGGTCGAGGCCTCGTCGAGCAGGCGGCTCTTCAGCCGAACATATGAGTTAGTGCTCACATGTTCAGTGTAGCAGGGTCAGGGGCTCGGCGCTAGGCCCTAGCTCCCGAGCGCCTAGCCCCTGACCGCGGGTTATTGGCCGAGCGCCTTGAATACCGCGTCGTAGTCGGGCTCGTTGCGGGCGTCCTCGAGCACCTCGGCATGCTGCACGACGCCGTCCTTGTCG
The DNA here is from genome assembly GCA_025463215.1 of Acidobacteriota bacterium. Taxonomy (GTDB): domain Bacteria; phylum Acidobacteriota; class Vicinamibacteria; order Vicinamibacterales; family CAVVIG01; genus CAVQFC01. Next base: position 10,282 of record JAOBWF010000169.1, read on the forward strand.
ATGACGAACGTCGCCCGTTTGGCGATCCCCTTCAACCCGATCATGTCCTCGTTGTACACACCGTAGTCGCGGATCGCCGTCTTGTTGAAGTCGCTGAGCAGCGGGAACGTCAGCTTCTGCTGGTCCTGGAACGCCTTCAGCGTAAAGAACGTATCAACGCTGATCCCGAAGACCTGCGCGTTCGCTTTCCCGAGCTGCGCCATCGAATCCTTGAACGTGCACAGCTCCTTGGTGCAGACCGAACTGAACGCGGCCGGGAAAAACGCGAGCACCACCGGCTGCCCTTTCAAGCCACTGAGGGTCACCGGCTCGCGGTCCTGGTTGGTGAGGGTAAACTCCGGCGCTTTCGAACCGACGACGACTGCCATCAAAGCCTCCATTACATTGGTGATAAGGTTGTGCCGCCCCCTACACAATCGAGGCGGTTCGGGTTAGCATTTTTGTTTCCGATAGGAGATTCTCTGTGATCGAGGTTCAACACCTCACGAAACGCTACGGCCGCGTCACGGCCGTCAACGACGTCAGCTTCCGCGTCGAGCGCGGCGAAATCCTCGGGTTCCTCGGACCCAACGGCGCCGGCAAGACGACCACGATGCGGATCCTGACCGGCTATATGCCGGCCACCGAAGGCAAGGCCATTGTCGCCGGCTTCGACGTCTTCGACCAGCCGATCGAGGCCAAGCGCCGCACGGGCTACCTCCCCGAGACGCCGCCGCTCTACCCGGACATGAGCGTCTCTGAGTATCTCGACTTCGTCGCCAAAATCAAAGGGGTGGCGTCGGCCGAGCGGCGCGCGCGCGTCCAGTACGTGATGGGCCGCACCCGCATCGCCGACATGGCCAGCCGTCTGTGCGGCAAGCTGTCGAAGGGCTACAAGCAGCGCGTGGGACTCGCGTCGGCCCTCATTCACAATCCGGACGTCCTGATCCTCGACGAGCCGACCGCCGGCCTCGATCCGAAGCAGATCATCGAGACGCGCGAGTTGATCAAGGAACTCGCCGGCGATCACACGATCATCCTGAGCACGCACATTCTGCCCGAGGTCGCGCAGACCTGTCAGCGCGTGGTGATCATCAACAAGGGCCACGTCGTCGCCGTCGACACGCCTGACAACCTGACCGCGCGCCTGCGCGGCTCGGAAACGATGTATCTGCAGATCGACACCAGCGGCGCCGACGCGGCTGCTTCACTGACCCGCGTGCCCGGCGTCACCCGCGTCGTCGAGGCCGATCGCCGCGACGGCATGATCGGGTTCGAAGTGGACAGCGAAAGCGGCCGCGACGTGCGCCGCGATCTCGCGCGCGCCATCGTCAGCAGCGGCTGGGGCCTGCTCGAGATGCGGCCGATGCGCATGAGCCTCGAGGACGTGTTCCTCTCGCTGACCACCGAAGAAGTCCCGACGCCGGCAGGAGAAGTCATCCATGAGTAACATCCTCGCGATCGCGCAGAAGGAGCTGAAATCCTACTTCGCGTCGCCCATCGCCTACATCGTGATCGGGCTGTGGGCGCTGCTCTACGGCTATTTCTACGCGGCGATCCTCCACTTCTTCGTCCAGCAGAGCCTGCAGATGAGCCAGTTCGGTATGCAGGGGCCGCAGTCGATGAACGTGAACCAGCAGCTGATCCGGCCGCTGCTGCAGAACGTCCTCATCCTCATCCTCTTCCTGATGCCGATGGTGACGATGCGCGCCTATTCGGAGGAGAAGCGATCGGGAACGATCGAGCTGCTGCTGACGTCGCCGCTCACCGACTTCCAGATCATCCTCGGCAAGTTCTTCGGCGCGATGGCGCTGTACGCCGTCATGCTCGCGGTCACGCTGATTCACCTCGCGCTGCTCTTCGTCTACGGGCACCCGGAGTGGAAGCCGATTCTCACCGCCTACATCGGCCTGCTGCTGATGGGCGGCTGCTTCATCTCGCTCGGCCTGTTCATCTCGAGCCTGACCAAGAACCAGATCGTCGCCGGCATGGTGACGTTCGCGGTCTTCCTGCTGCTCTGGGTGATCACCTGGATCGGCAGCGCGGCGGGCCCACAGGCCGAAAAGGTGACGCAGTACCTGTCGATCGTCGATCACTACGACGACTTCGGCAAAGGCGTGCTCGATACGACCCATTTCATTTACTACCTGAGCTTCATCACGTTCGGGCTGTTCCTCACCGCGAAGTCGGTCGACAGCGAACGGTGGCGCGGATAAGAGACACGGTTGAGAGCTGAGAGTTGATATGTTGAATCGGATTTTGAGTTTGATCGGCTGGCTCGGCACGGCGATGGTGTTCGTCGCCGTCGCGATCCGCTTCGGCTACCCGGCCAAGGAACAGTGGGCCTACTACCTCGCCTGGGGCGGCCTGGTCTGCGTGCTCGCCTACACGCTCGGACAGTGGCGCGAGATCGCGAAGGTCTTCGCGCGGCGCCAGACGCGCTACGGCACGCTGATGGGCGTCAGCATCCTCGTCGTCCTCGGCATCCTGGTGGCGATCAACTACATCGGCACGCGGCAGAACAAGCGCTGGGACCTGACCGCCAACCAGCAGTTCAGCCTGTCGGACCAGAGCCGCAACGTGGTCGCGAAGCTCGATTCGCCGATGCAGGTGCAGGTGTTCGCCCAGGAACCGCAGTTCCCCCGCTACCAGGAAAAGATCAAGGAATACGAGTACGCGTCGAAGAAGATTTCGACCGAGTACATCGATCCCGAGAAGAAGCCCTCGGCCGCGAAGCAGAACAACGTCGATCGGATGCCGACCATCATCTTCAACTACAAGGGGCGCACCGAGCGGGTGAACGCGGACGGCGAGCAGGACATCACCAACGCGATCATCAAGGTCGTGTCCGGCCAGCAGCGCAAGGTCTACTTCACGCAGGGGCACGGCGAGAAGGACACCACTTCCGCGGAGCGCGATGGCTACAACGTGATTGCGACCGCGCTCGGCCACGAGAACTACACGGTCGAGAAGCTGGCGATCGCGCAGCAGGGTTCGGTGCCCGACGATGCCGCGGTGGTCGTTGTCGCGGGGCCGAAGAACGACTTCTTCGCGCCGGAAGTGGACGCGCTCAAGAAGTACCTCGACAAGCAGGGCAAGCTGCTGCTGGAGCTCGACCCGCCCGACAAGGCGGACAGTCCGCCGCTGACCAACCTGATTGCGCTCGCGCACGACTGGGGGATCCAGGCCGGCAACAACGTCGTCGTCGACGTCAGCGGCATGGGGCGCATGATCGGCACCGACGCGTCGGTCCCGGTGGTCGCGCCGCCCTACCCGGCGCACGCCATCACGCAGCGCTTCGGCATGATCACGGCGTTCCCGCTGGCGCGCGAGGCGTCGCCGATCAGCGGCGGCGTCAACGGTCATACGGCGCAGTCGTTCATCGAGACCGGTCCGCGCAGCTGGGCGGAGACGGATCTCAAGACGCTGCTCAGCAGCGGCGCGGTGTCGCTCGACGAGTCGAAGGGGGACAAGAAGGGGCCGATCGTGCTCGGCTCGGCCGTGTCGGCCGCGGCCGCGGCGGCACCTCCGCTGACACCCGGGCAGCCCGACGCGCCAAAGCCCGAGACGCGCGTCGCGATGATTGGCGACTCCGACTTCGCGGCCAACGGCACGCTCGGCGTCCCCGGCAACCGCGACCTGTTCATGAACACGATCGGCTGGCTGTCGCAGCAGGACAACCTGATCTCGATCCGTCCGAAGGAAGCGGACGATCGCCGGATCACGCTGACCGCGACCCAGGAGTCGAACATCTTCTGGCTGTCGCTGCTGATCGTTCCGGGCTGCATCTTCGGAGCCGGGATCGCGTCCTGGTGGCGGCGGAGAGGCTAAATGCGCGGCCTGAAATCCACGATCGCGCTCGTCCTCGTCCTCGCCGGCCTCGGTGCGTACATCTACTTCGTCACGTCGAAGGTGCCCGAAGGGGGCGCGCCGGCGGCGGACGCCAAGAAGCAGGAGAAAGTGTTCGCGTCGTTGCAGGCGGACAAGATCGACGAGATCAAAGTCTCGACCGCGGCCGGCGACACGACGACGCTGAAGAAGGAGGGGCCGGCGTGGAAGATCACGCAGCCCTCCGACATGAGCGCGTCCGAGTCCGAGGTGTCGCAGTTGACGTCGGCGCTCGGCCAGGTCGAGGTCGTCCGCATGATTGACGAGAACCCGAGCAACCTGAACGACTACGGTCTCTCCAACCCGCGCGTCGAGGTCGACTTCAAGGCGGCCGGCGACAAGGACTATCGCAAGCTGTACATCGGCGAGAAAACGCCGACCGGCGGCGACTACTTCGCCAAGCGCAACGACGAAAAGAAGGTCTTCCTGATTGCGGCGTCCAACGATACGGCCTTCAACCGGACGACGTTCGACTTCCGCGACAAGACGCTGATCAAGTTCGAGCGTGACAAGGTCGACGCCCTGGACATCACGGCCGCGGGCAAGACGCTGGTGATCGCGAAGGACGGCGGCGAGTGGAAGCTGTCGAAGCCGGTGCAGACCAGTGCCGACTTCGGCTCGGTCGAAGGGCTCGTCGGACGGCTCCAGACCGTGCAGATGAAGTCGATCGCCGCCGACAACGCCTCGCCGGCCGACCTGAAAAAGTTCGGGCTCGACAAGCCCGAGGCGACGGTGAACCTGAGCCTCGGCAGCGCCCGCGCCACGCTGCTGTTCGGCGGCAAGGCGGCCGACAACACCGTCTACGCCCGCGACGCCTCGAAGCCGTCGGTGGTGACCGTGGAAAGCGCGCTGCTCGACGACATGAAGAAGAGCGCCGACGACTACCGGCGCAAGGACGTCTTCCAGTTCAGGCCGTTCAACGCGACGCACATCGAGATGACGCGCAACGGCCAGACCATCGCGCTCGACCGGATCAAGGGCCAGGGCGAGAACGCGCCCGACAAGTGGAAGCGGGTGACGCCGGCCGGTGCCGATCTCGACAAGGAAAAGAGCGACAACCTGCTCGGCAAGCTGTCGAACGTCCGCGTCTCGTCGTTCGTCGACTCCACCGCCAAAACCGGCCTCGACAAGCCGGCGCTGACCGTCGTCGTCAAGTTCGACGAAGGCAAGAAGGAAGATCGGGCGAGCTTCGGGCAGGTGGGCAACGACGTCTTCGTGTCGCGGCCGGGCGAGCCCGGCGCCGCGAAGATCGACAAGGCCGATTTCGACGACGTGATCAAGATGCTCGATGAGATTGCGAAATAGCGCGCTGGCGCTCGCGCTGGCAGGGGCAGGGTGCGCGCATCCTGCCCCTGCCGCCTCTCCTGCCCGTCCTGCCGCTCCTGCCCTTCCTGTCCGGTCGACGCCCGCCGTCGCCACTCTCCGCCGCGACATCGACGCGGTGCTCGCGCAGCCGGTGCTCGCGCACAGCTATTGGGGCGTGCTCGTCAAGTCGCTGACGAACGGCGAGACGCTGTACGAGTGGAACGCCGACAAGCTGATGATGCCGGCGTCGAACATGAAGATCGTGACGCTGGCTGCGGCCGCTGAAACACTGGGCTGGGACTACCGGTTCGCGACGACGATCGCCACCGCGGGATCGGTGGAAAACGGCACCCTCCACGGCGATCTCGTCGTCGTCGGCAGCGGCGATCCAAGCCTGGTTGCCGCCGACGGCATGGCGGATCGCGTGTTCGCGGACTGGGCGGCGCAGCTGAAACAGCGCGGCATCCTCGCGGTCAGCGGCCGGTTGATCGGCGACGACAACGCCTTCGAGAAAGAGCCCCTCGGTTTCGGCTGGATGTGGGATGACCTCCCGACCAACGACTCGGCCGGGGTCGGTGCGCTGCAGTACAACGAGAACGGCGTGCGCGTGACGGTATCGCCCGGCCCCGCGGCGGGTGATTCGGCCGCCATCGCCCTGTCGGTCGGCAGCAGCGGCCTGACCATCGTCAATGCGGTGACGACGACCGCCGTCGGTACGGCGGCGTCGATCAGCACGCGGCGCCTGGCCGGCAGCATGACGCTGGAGCTTCGCGGCTCGATCGCGCTCGGCGCCTCGGCATCCACACTGCTCGTATCGGTGGACAATCCGACCCAGTTCTTCGTCAACGCGCTGCGGGCGGCGTTGATCGCGAACGGCATCGACGTGCGCGGCGCCGCGGTCGACATCGACGATCTCGCCGACGCGCCTGCGACGCGCGCAGCACCGATCGTGTCGTACCAGTCGGCGCCGCTCTCGGTGCTGGCCGTCCGGCTGATGAAGGCGAGCCAGAACCAGTACGCCGAGACATTCCTGAAAACGGTAGGCGCCGGGCCGGGCGTCGTGCCGACCGCCGCCGGCGGCTGGAGCGCCGCTCAGGCGATCTTCGAACGCTGGGGCGTGCCCGCCGGCGCGCTGATTCAGCGCGACGGCTCCGGCCTGACGCGCTACGACTTCGTCACGCCGGGCGCGCTCGTCGCCATCCTGACCCATGTCGATCAGGACCCACGGCTGAAGGGCCCGTTCGCCGCGTCGCTGCCGATCGCGGGCCGCGACGGCACGCTGTCCCGACGGATGAAGGGCACGCCCGCCGAGGGCAACGTGCGCGCGAAGACCGGCTCGATGACCGCGGTGCGCGGAACGTCGGGTTACGTGACCTCCGCCGACGGCGAGCCGCTCGTCTTCGCGATCCTCGCGAACAACTTCGACGCGCCGGCCGCCACGATCACGGCCGCCGAGGACGCGATCATCGTGCGCGTCGCCCAGTTCATGCGCTAGCCCGGCGCTGGGCGCCAGGAGACGGGACCCCGGCTGACGGTTTGCATTAGCTGGAGTGATGTCCCGTTTTGGCTGGTTCCGCGTCCCCGCCCTGGCTGTTTTGATGCTCATTCCGGGTAACCGGGTGTCACTAACGCAAACTCAGCAGGACCCTTACCAGGTCGGGATCTTCTGCATCCCGCTGCCCTCAGGTCAGCGCACGGTCAATGTCAGTAACGGCGACGAGTTGCAGCGCGCGCTCGATCAGGCGGCGGGCGGCGACGTCATCATGCTCGCCGAGAGCGCGACCTTCCTTCCGGTCGCGCGCGAAGGCAGCTTCATGCTGCGCAACCGCGCCGTTCCGCCCGGCGAGTGGGTGACGATTCGCTCCGCCAGCCGCGCCTTCGATGCCGGCGGCGCACTGCCGCTTTCGACGCGCGTCGACAAGGCGAACGCGAACGTGATGCCGAAGATCCGCGCGACCATGGCGAACCTCGGCGCCTTGCGTGCCGAACCGGGCGCCCGCGGCTACCGTCTGATCGGCCTGGACGTCGGCGTCGACGATAGCGTCAAGCAGGTGGTGAACCTGATCGAGCTCGGAGCCGCCAGAGACACCACGGTCGAGACGGAGCCCTCCGACATCGTCATCGATCGCTGCTACCTCCACGGCAACGACGCCGGCGATTTCCGCCGCGGCGTCGCGCTCAACGGTGTCCGCCTGGCGGTGGTGGACTCGTACCTCGAGAACTTTCACGACGCGAACAGCGACTCGCAGGCGATCGCCGGCTGGAACGGCGCGGGGCCGTTCAAGATCGTGAACAACTTCCTCGAGGCGGCGAGCGAGAACATCATGTTCGGCGGCGGCGACCCCGCGGTCGACGGTCTCGTGCCGTCGGACATCGAAATCCGCCGCAACTTGAGCACCAAGCGGCCGGAGTGGAAGACCGGCGGTGTCGCCGCGAAAAACGCCTTCGAGCTGAAGAATGCGCGACGCGTGCTGGTCGACGGCAACACCTTCGAGCGCGTGTGGACGTCGGGGCAGAACGGGACGGCGATCGTCCTCAAGTCCGCCAATCAGGACGGCCGCTGCACGTGGTGCGTGACCGAGTACGTCACCTTCAGCAACAACATCGTCCGCGACGCGGCGAGCGGCATGGCCATCAACGCCGCCGAGACCGGCGTCAAGGGCACGCCGCTGCCGGCGCGCGCCAATCACATTCGCATCACGAACGTGCTGTTCCAGAATATCGGCGCGGCCGAGTGGGGCACCGGCGGCAAGCTGCTGCGCATTACCAACGGCGTGTCGGATGTCGCGATCACGCACGTCACCTCGACCAGCAATCCGAACGGCATCCTTGATCCGCAGAACACGTCGGACCTCAATCCGAATCTGACATTCAAGTACAACATCGTCGAGCGCAGGCTGTACGGCATCGGTACCGGCGGCAACGAGGGGATCACGACGATCACGAAGAACTTCGCGCCGTTCGACTACAACCAGAACGTCCTCGTCAACACGTCGCGCACCACCGAGCAGTCGATCGCCGACGTCGCGCTGAAGTCGCGGTATCCGCTGGTCACGTCGGTGGCGTCCGACTGGGATGCCGTGGGGTTCGAGAAGGGCAGCTACAGGCTGGCGCCGGCAAGCCCGTACTACCGCGCCGGCGACGATGGCCGGGATCTGGGCGCCGACGTCGATGCGCTGGCGGCCGCCCAGGCGGGACCGCCGAGCAGCAGCTGCGGACCGGCGACGGCCCCGGTTGGCCGCCGCCCGAACCATCCGTAAGCCGAGCTACCGCGGCAGGATTGTGGTGTCGTTCTTGAACGCGCCCGGCGACGTCGCGAGATACGCGCCCGAGCTCAATACAATCTGATCGAGCGACAGGCCGTCCTCGCGGACCTGGACGCGAATCGTCTGCGGCCCGCTCTTCGCGAAGTAGAGCGGCGCGGCGAGGCCGGCGTAGGCGTCGTCGTTCCAGCCCCAGCCGGCGACACCGGCGTTGGTGCCGTCTTCGACGCTGTACACCGTTGCCGACGTTGTGCCGATGCCGTAGAGCGGTGCGCCAATCGCGTTCACCGATCCCGAGAACTGCACATATACCGAATCGTTGGCCCAGCTGTTCTTGTCGGCCTTGCCGCGCATCCACAGGTGATAGGCGACACCGGCCTGCGCCTCGAAGGTCATCTCGAAATAATTCGCCGGCGCGGCGAGCGCCGTCGCGATCTTGGCCGCGGCGCGGTCGACGTTCGACAGCCGCACGCCGCCTGCCGCCGTCGCGTCCGCGATGCGCGCCCATGCCCCGCTGACCACCGCAGCATCGGCCGCATACAGCACCACCTCGCTGGCATTGACCGAGAGGGTCAGCGTTTTCGAGGCAATGTTTGCCGGCCAGCCGGCGTCGGTGGCCTTCGCGCCGAACGTAAACGTGCCGAGCGCGCTCGACCTGCCCGCGAGCGAACCGCTTGCGTTCAGCGTGATGCCCGCGGGCAGCGCGCCGCTGTCGAGCGACCACACAACGCCGCCGGTTCCCCCCGACGCGCCGAGGGTTGCCGCGAAGGCGCTGCCCGCGTTGGCCGCCGGCACGGACGTCGTCGTGATCGCAATCGGGCGCGGCGCGACGATGATGCTCAGCGCCGCCGCGAGCACGCGCGAGGCGTCGTACGAGTCCTGCACCTGAACGACGACGGTGAAGCCGCCGAAGGCCGCAGGCACGCCGGCGATTTCGCCGGTGGCCGCGTTCAACGCGATCCCTGCCGGCAGCGCACCCGTGGCGATGCTCCACGACGCCGTGCCGACGATGCCGGTGGCGGCGCCGTTGCCGGCATAGGGCACGCCGATCTGCGCCGAGCTCGGCGCGGACACGGTCATGCCCATCACCGGGGCGGAGACGACGAGCGCGAGCGGCGCGTCCGCGCTGCTGCCCGGCCAGTTCGCGTCGACCGCGCGGACGGTAACCGAGAAGGTCCCGATCGCGGTCGGCGTTCCGCTGACGCCGCCGCTCGCATCGAGCGTCACGCCGGCAGGCAGCGCGCCGCCGATCACCGTCCAGGTCGTGCTGCCCGTGCCGCCGGAGACCGCGAGTTGAGCCTGGTATCCCTGGCGGTACTCGATCGAGCCGAGCGACGGCGTCGTGACGCGGAGCGCGGCGGGTGCGACCGTGATCGTCACGGCTTTCGCGTCGATCCGATCAATCCGCCACGAGTCCTGCGCCTGGATCACCGCCGTCGACGTGCCCCACGATTGCGGTGTGCCGGTGACGGCACCAGAGAATGGATCGAGCGTCAGGCCGGCCGGCAGCGTGCCGGACACCAGCGACCATGACGATGACCCCAGGGTTCCCGTCACCGACGGCGTCAGCTGATACGAGACGCCGACCTGCGCGGCGGGCGCGCCCGGGATCGAGACGGTGAAAGGCGGCGGCGCGATCGTCAGCGACAGCGTCACGGTCGCCACGTTCGCGGGCCACGCCGGGTTGTACGCGGACACGGTCAGCGATCCGGTTTCGATCCGCGTCGGCATGCCGAGCACGGCGCCGGCGGTTGCATCGAAGGTGACGCCGGCGGGCAGGGTGCTGTCGACGAGCTGCCAGGCGCACGGCGTCGAAGCGCCGGTGCAGACCAGCGACTGCGCGTAATACTGATTCAACAGGCCGTCAGCCAGGGCGGTCGTGACGATCTGGAGATGGCCCTCGCCCGGCGGGATGCGATCGTCGCCCGAAAGTGCGTTGGCGACAGCGGCGTTGAGCCGCCCGATATCGGCGCCGAGATCGGTGCCGTCGGTCGCCGCGTTCCGGTACGGGCTCGCTGCCGAGAGGCGGTAGTCTCCCGCGGCGTAGTCGACGAAACCGGCCAGCCACGCCGTCATCGCCGGGAAGAAGCTGCCCGCCGGATAGCGCGACGCGCTGCCGCCCGCCAGCAGGTTGCGGCTGAACACGACGCCAGGAAGGTACGCGTTGATCGCAGTCAGGCCAAAGCCGAAGCCGGATCCGCCTACGCCGTAGGTGTTGTGCGCGGCGACGTTGTTGGTGATCGTCGCGTTGGTGATCGCGACCGGCGCGGTCACCGAACCGCCGTAGAGCCACACCACTTGCGGGCTGGTCGAGATAATCGTGTTGTGGTCGATCGTGACCAGGTCGGGACCAGCGCCGAGGGTGACCGGCCGGGACCCGGCGCCCCACGTCGCGGCGGTGAGGTCGTCCATCACGTTGTGGCGCACGATGATGTTGTTGGTGCGCAGGCTCGGCGCGAGGTCGTCAGTGCCGAGGATGTTGACGCCGCCGGCGGCGTGGCGAATCAGGTTGTACTGGAACGTGATGCGCTGGACGACCGCCCACGGCGCCTTGCCGCCCTGGTTGCGCGGCGTGAAGACGATCGGGTATCCGGTCTGGTCGGCAACCCAGATGTTTTCGAAGACGTTGCCTTCGACGAGGACGTCCTGCGCGTTTTTCAGCTCGAAGATGTTCTTGACCGCCCACTTCGTCGCCTTCACCGGCGTGCCCGCGGTTCCGGCCGCTCCGTTGTCGGTGAAGAAGGGGCTCGTCGTCTTCCAATACATGTTTTCGGTGCCCGCGGTGCGGCCGTAGACCATGTAATCCTCGGCGCCGACCACCGGCGTCCACGAAATCGTGACGCCGCCGGTGGTGCCGGCCGCGACAGTCGCCGACACCTCGGCCGACACGAGCGAGTTCGCCTTGTTCGTCTGGCCGGCGCCGACGCGTGCGGCGACTTTATAGAAGTAGGTGCCCGGCGCCAGCGAACCGCTGCCGCGCACCAGCGTCGCCGACACGGCCGCCGGCGTCGCAATGATCGGATCTTTCCACGCCAGCGGCTTGCTGAGGTAATTGCGGCGGAAGGTGATGTTGCTGGTGACCAGGTTCGGAATCACCGGATCGGCGCCGCCGAACAGCACGTTCTCGGTCGCGCCTTCGAAGTAGTTGTTCTCGATCAGATAGTTGCCCGGGCCGTTGAAGCCGCTCAGCGCCTGCGAGTCCTGCCCGACCGCCTTGCACTCCGACACATACGAGTTGACGATCGTGGTGTCGCTGCTGTGCAGCGAGATGCCGCGCTTCTGGCCGACGATTGGATCGCCGTGCAGGTAGATGCGATCGAGGATCAACGCGTACGGCACCTGCGAGAGCTGCGTCTGCGTCGCGTCGCCGGCACCGAGCGCGATGACGTCGCCGTAGCCGCCCTGGTTGCCGCCGAATTCGAGGAGGAGCAGCTTCCAGTGGTTGGTCGCGGCCGCGGTGCGCAGCGCGGCCGCGCTGTTCGACGACCGGATCTTCGGCAGCAGCAGCGCGTTGGCCGGCGTGATGCGGACCCCTGCCGGCGGCAGCGCCGCGTCGGGCGCCGCGGATCTGATCGTGATGAAATCGTTGATCGGACCTTTGTTCGGCAGGACGAAGTTGCCGACATAGGTTGCCCCCGCTGCGAGGGTGATGACATCGCCCGCCCGCGCGGCGTTCAGCGCTGCCTGCAGGTCGCCGCCGGCCGGTACCGCGATCGTGTCCGCACCGGCCGTCGTCGCTGTAAGGAACACACTCGCACACAGGGCTCCCCAATACGGGGTTCGGAACCGCATCATCTTCGCTCCAGTTGTGGTCGGAAAAGAAAAGTGTTTGGCGGAACCAGGGTTCGCGCGCAACGTCCTTCCGCAAGTGGAGTGCCACTGTGGCCGAGTTAGGTTTCGAACGATTTCGCGAGTTCGTTTATTGCTGAGATGACCAGAATTGATACTCGAACACGGATTTGTAATTAGAGCTGAGTTCTAATTACGTTGAAAACCACCTCAGGAGGGGCCGTTACACCTCCTCCCTGGGCGAAATCAGCTTTCCCGCCGCCACGTCCACCTAGCTCGGCTACGACTTTTGTCAGTAACTGTTCAGCTGAGATACAGACGTCGATCGACCGGGCGATGACCACAAGCCCCGGAATTGACGTCGAGGTCAGGACCACGAGCAGTCCCGGCCTGGCGACGATCGCGGACGCGAGATGTTTCAGAGCGGCGGCATCGGCGTCGATCGCGCTTGCCACCAGACGACCGATCGTCTGTTTACCTTCAGCGTCCATTAGCGGTTCGGCCGTGGCCGCGAGCTCCTCTGCGCGATACCTCGCCAGCTCGGCGTGCAGCGCCGCCAACGCCCGCTTCTGATCCTTGGCGTCCCCCTGCAGACGCTCGATCGCCGCCGGCAATTCCCCCGGCAGCACGGACAGCTGCCGCACGCTCGCGCTCATCGCGTCGCGGAGTGCTCGATAGCTGCCGAGCGCTCGGCCGCCGCAGACGAACGCCAGCCGCTGTCCACCCTTGAACCGCTCCCACGAGGCGACCGCGATCACGCCGATACCGCCGCTGCGCGAGACGTGCGTGCCGCCGCACGCCGACAGATCGAAGCCGTCGACATCGATCAACCGCAACACGCCGCCGCGCGCCGGCTCTTTGCGCAGCGGCAGCCGCGCCGCTTCCTCCGCGTCGGCGAACCGGATCGTCACGGCGCGATCTTCCCAGACGACGCGGTTCGCTTCGTCCTCGGCTGCGGCGATCTCCGCCGGCGTCATCTGCCGCGCCAGATCGATCGTCGACACCGCGGCGCCAAGGTGAAAGCTGACGGTTCGCACCGTGAACAGCCGGTCGAACGCCGCCGACAACACATGCTGTCCGGAGTGCTGCTGCATGTGATCGAACCGGCGCGCCCAATCGATTTCGCCACGAACGCGTTGCCCCGGTTCGACAGTCGGGGTTCCCGATTCAAGGTTCGTTCGCGGTTCCGGGTGCGGGGCCCGGGGGTCGACCACATGCGTGATCGTTCCGGCGTCATCCTCGATCACGTCGACGACGCGGAGCCCGCCGAGCAGGCCGGTGTCGAACGGCTGGCCGCCTGAGGTGGGATAGAAGGCCGTGCGGTCGAGTGTGATGGCGAGGCGGTCGGCGCCGTGCGCGACGCTGGCGACCGTCGCGTCAAACGCGCGGAGATACGGATCGGTGTAATAGAGGCGGTCGGTCATCGGACTTCGAGGTTCCCTTGTTGCCGGCTGGCGGGGACGGTCGTACGGACGGGTCGGTCACCGGCAGCTCGAAAAAAAACGTCGCGCCGCCCCACTCGTTGGGATGATGGCCGATGGTGCCGCCATATGATTCGATGATGCCGTAGCTGACCGACAGCCCGAGCCCGGTCCCCTTGCCGACCGGCTTGGTCGTGAAGAACGGCTGAAACAGCTTCGGCTCGTCCTCCGGCGTCACCCCGGGCCCATCGTCCTGCACTTCGAGCCGCACCCGTTTGCCGACGTCGAATACGCGCATGAGGATGCGGCCGCGCGAGCGCTCCGCCGCTTCGATCGACTGCTGCGCGTTGATGACGAAGTTGAGCGTGACCTGCTCGACCTCCGTGAAATTCGCCCACACCTTGCGCTCGGTCTGGACCTCCACGGTCAGGCCGATGCCCGAGGCGTCGAGATCGCGGCGGCGGAGCTGCACCACCTCGGTCATGACCTCCCGCAGATCGACGAGTGTTGGTGGCCCCGACTGCTGGCTGCTGAAGCGCGAGAGGTTGCGGATGATCTCGCGCGCCCGGCCGCTCTGCGTCTTGACGAAGGCGATCTCCTCGAGCACGGCGGGCGCGATGTTGCGGTCGCGCTCCAGCAGCTCCAGCGTGCCGAGGATCGCCTGCAGCGGGTTGTTGAGCTCGTGGGCGACGCCGGAGACCAGCACGCCGACCGCCGCGAGCCGCTCCTGGCGCACCACCTGACGCTGCAGCGACTGCAGCGTCTCACGCATCTTCCGCTCCTGCTCGACCTGATGATCGAGGGCGAGGTGCGTCTCGCGCAGGTTCGCCGCCATCGTGATGAACGCGTCCTGCAGGCGCGTGAGCTCGCGGTTCGGCGCGGAGTTTCGCTGCGGCGGCGACAGATCGCCGTCGGCGATCCGCTGGACCGCGGCGCGCAGCGTGTCGATGCCGCGCGACATCGAGGTCGACAGACCGAGCGACAGCAGGAGGATGGCCGCCATCGTGATCAGGACGATCGCCAGGTTGCGGCGGACCAGCGGCGCGACGCGCATGGTCGCGAGACTCGTCGGGATGCCGACGCTGAGCAGCCACGGCCCGCGATCGACAACGGCGTTGCCATAGGAGCGCTCGACGTTGTCGAGCGCGGTCCGGATTTGCGTCCGCGGCACGTCGCGCGGCGCGGTGGGGTGCGGATCCGACAGCTTGCCGATGAAGCGCTCGGCGTCGCGGCTGCGCGCCAGCACGCGGCTGTTCCTGTCGGCAAGCGTGACCACCGAGCCCTCGGGCAGCGGGATGTCGCTGAACAGCGTCTGCAGCCGCGGCAGATTGAGACCGAGACCGAGCACGCCGACCAGGGCGCCCTGGGCGCTGCGCACCGGGTATGACAGCACGATCGTCGGCCGATTGGAGATGCGGCCGGTCATCAGGTCGCTGACCTGCGGTTTGCCGGTCCGGATGGTGTCGCTGAAGTACGGCATCGCGTTCGACGACACCCGCGAGTTGTCCGAGGGCACGCCCGAGCCCTTCACCGCGCCGGTCACGTCGCTGACCACGATATTGAGGATCAGCGGCTGATCGCGGAGTACCGCTTCGAACAGCAGATCGCATTGCGGCTTGTCGAGCGTCATCACCGCCGGATGGCGCGCCAGCGCCGACGCCATCGAGTCGAGTCCGCTGAGATAGGTGTTGAGGTACGCGCCGGCGGTCGCGGCGACCGACGCGGCCTGCTCGCGGAGCTCGTCCGCATGTTCGATGCGCGACCGGTCGGCGGACCACGCCGCGGCCACGATGAACGGCACGAGCAGCGCGCACGTAATCGCGACGACCTGGCGCCGAATCGGCTGGTCTTTGAGGATGTGCAAGAAGGTCCGCGCGGATTCTAGCGCAGGAGGACGGGGTCGGGAACACCGGCCTCACGGAACCCCTTGGCGCGCAGCACGCAGCTGTCGCAGCGGCCGCAGGGGGCACCGGCGGGCGCCGGATCGTAGCAGCTGTGGGTGAGGCCGTAGTCGAGGCCGAGCTCGACGCCCCGCCGGATGATATCCGCCTTGCCGAGCGTCAGCAG
The DNA here is from genome assembly GCA_025463215.1 of Acidobacteriota bacterium. Taxonomy (GTDB): domain Bacteria; phylum Acidobacteriota; class Vicinamibacteria; order Vicinamibacterales; family CAVVIG01; genus CAVQFC01. The sequence continues at coordinate 25,994 of JAOBWF010000169.1, forward strand.
CGGCGTGTGAACGCGAAAGCGCACTCCCTCGACGCCAGCGCGGGTGGCAAGGTCGGCGAGCCGCTCGAACGCCGCCACGAACTCGGGGCGGCAGTCAGGGTAGCCGGAATAGTCGAGCGCGTTGACGCCGATGACGATGTCGCGCGCCTCGAGCACCTCAGCCCAGCCGAGCGCGAGGGACAGGAAGATGGTGTTGCGTGCCGGGACGTAGGTGGAGGGGATGTCGGTCGCGGCGAGATCACGATTGCGCGGCACGTCCGCATCGGTCGTCAGCGACGATCCGCCGATCGCGCGCAGATCGACCTCGAGCTCGAGGTGGCGATCGACGCCGAGGACGCGCGCCACGTCACGCGCCGCGGCGA
>JAOBWF010000214.1 GCA_025463215.1 Acidobacteriota bacterium
TCTCCTCGATCATCGGCAGTCCGCCGATGCCCGCACCGATGTTGCATCCGATGCGCGTTGCCATCTCATCGCCGAGTGCGTCGCCCGTGGGCAAGCCGCTGTCCTGGACTGCCTGCATCGATGCAGCCAGGCCGAGATGGATGAACCGGTCCATGTGCCGGGCCTCCTTCTCGGGGATGTAGTCGGCAACATTGAAGCCGGTGGCCTCCCCCGCGAATTTGCACGCGAAGTTGGCAGCATCGAACAAGGTGATGTTGTCGATTCCCGACTTGCCGGCCACGAGGTTATCCCACGACTCGGCCACCGTGTTCCCCACGGGGCTCACGCACCCGAGTCCGGTAACGACCACGCGTCTGCGCATCATGCCTCGCTCAAGCCTTCTGGTTTGCGTTCGCGTAGTCTATCGCGTTCTGAACGGTGGTGATCTTCTCGGCATCCTCGTCGGGGATCTCGATGCCGAATTCCTCTTCGAACGCCATCACCAGCTCGACCGTGTCGAGCGAGTCGGCGCCGAGGTCGTCGACGAACGAGGCGTCGGGGGTCACTTCTTCTTCGTCGACGCCCAGCTGTTCGACGATGATGCTCTTCACTTTGTCAGCAACTGCCATTCAATCCTCCTACATGTACATCCCGCCGTTGACGGCGAGAACGTGCCCTGTAATATACGACGCCTCGTCGGATGCGAGAAAGCACACCGCCGCGGCGACATCGTCCGCAGCGCCGAGGCGGCCGAGCGGAATCTGCGCCGCCCAGTCGATCTGCGCCTTTTCGTTGATCGCCTTGGTCATGTCGGTGTCGATCATGCCCGGCGCCACCACGTTCACCGTAATCGCGCGCGACGCGACTTCGCGCGCCAGCGCCTTGGCAAACCCGATCAACCCCGCTTTCGACGCGGCGTAGTTCGTCTGCCCCGCGTTCCCCATCTGGCCGACGACCGAGCCGACCGCGATGATCCGGCCGCCGCGCTGCTTCAGCATCGGCCGCATCGCGGCCTGCGACAGCAGAAACGTCGCGGTGAGATTGGTCGCCATCACCGCGTCCCAGTCCTCGCGCTTCATCCGCATCAGCAGCTGGTCGCGCGTGATCCCGGCGTTGCTGACCACGATGTCCAGCCGTCCGAACCGCTTGACGATGTCGCCCGGCGCCGCTTCGATCGCCGCGTTGTCGGTGACGTCGAGGCTCAACGCTTCGACCGAGTGACCCGCCGCCGTCAGCTCCTCGGCGCATGCCCGCGCGTGGTCGCCGCGCGCCGCCGCCACCACCGTCGCGCCCTGCCGCGCGAGCCGCGCCGCAATCGCCCGCCCGATGCCGCGCGAGGCACCAGTGACGAGCGCGACTTTGCCGGCGAGGTTAAGCATGAATCAGGGGTTCAATGGCCGCGAGATCGTCCGGGCTGCCGAAGTTGACGACGGTGGCCTCGCGATGAATCTTGCGGACCAGCCCGCTCAACACGGTGCCAGGACCCACCTCAACATACGTTGTGACGCCTTCCGACGCAAGGCGTCTCACCACCGCCTCCCATCGCACCGGCGACGAAACCTGCTGCACGAGCGCTTCAATCGCGGCCTGCGGATCGCGTTTCGGCTCGGCGTCGACATTGGCGATGATCGGCACACGCGGCGTCGCGGTGCTCAACGCCCGCAGCTCCGGCGCGAGCCGTTGTTCCGCCGGCTTCATCAACGCGCAATGGAACGGCGCGCTGACCGCCAGCGGAATCACGCGCTTGGCGCCGAGCGCCTTGGCCCGCTCGCCGGCGCGCGCGACCGCATCGCGCGACCCGGAAATGACCACCTGACCGGCGCCGTTCATGTTCGCCGGGCTGACGACGTCGCCGCCGGCGGCGTCGGCGCAGGCCTGCGCGACCTGCTCGGCGTCGAGGCCGAGAATCGCCGCCATCGCACCTTCACCAGCCGGCACCGCGTCCTGCATGTAGCGGCCGCGGCGCCGCACCAGACGCAGCGCGTCGCCGAACGAGAAAGTGCCGGCGGCGACGTTGGCCGAGTACTCGCCCAGGCTGTGACCGGCGACGAACGCCGGCACGAGCCCGCGCGAGGCGAGCAACCGCGACGCGGCCGTGCTGACCGCGACAATCGCCGGCTGCGTGTTCTCGGTCAGCGTCAGCTGATCCTCGGGGCCGTCGAAGATGATGCGGCTGAGCGGCTCGCCGAGCGCCGTGTCGGCCTCCTCGAACGTCTCGCGGCAGATCGGAAACGCGCCGGCGAGCGCGCGGCCCATGCCGACTTTCTGCGCACCCTGGCCGGGAAACAGGAAGGCGATCACGAGTGAGGCACCGTCGCGGCGGCGATGTCCCCTTCGATGCGCTCGATCAGGCGATCCGAGGCGAAGCGGTGCGCCATGACGACGCCGTTGCGCACGGCTTTCGCGTTCGACCGGCCATGGCCGACGATCGCGACGCCGTTGACGCCCAGCAGCGGCGCGCCGCCATATTCCGAGTAGTCGGTCATCACGCTCAACTCTTTGCTCAGCAGACCCTCGATCACTTCGACGAGCCCCTCGCTGATCTTCAGCGCGACGTTCCCCGTAAAGCCGTCGCACACGATCACGTCGGCGTGGCCGCGGTAGACGTCGCGCGCCTCGACGTTGCCGACGAACGACCGCAGCGAGGCCTTCAACAGCCGGTGCGACTCCCGGGTCAGCTCGTTCCCTTTCGTCGCTTCCTCGCCGATCGACAGCAGGCCGACCCGCGGTGCCTCGATACCGAGCGCCACCTGCGCGTAGACGCCCCCCATCACGGCAAACTGGAGGAGGTGCGGGGGCCGGCACGCCACGCTGGCGCCGACATCGAGCAGCACGGCGCGGCCGGTGGGTGTCGGGATCGTCGCGGCCAGCGCCGGCCGATCGACGCCGGCCAGCATGCCCAACGCGGCATGCGCCGCCATCACGGTCGCGCCGGTGTGCCCGGCGCTGAACAAGGCCGCCGCCTCGCCGCGCCCGACACTTTCCGCGGCGACCCGAATGGATGCCCCCGGCTTGCGCCGCAACGCCGCCGTCGGCGCTTCGTCCATCGTCACCACCTCCGGCGCATCGGCGACGCGGAGGCGGCTGCGATCGACCTCAGGATGACGCCGCAGCTCCTCGTCGAGCCGAACCGCCGGACCCACCAGGATGACGCCGAGCTCGACCTCGTTCAGTGCAGCGACGGCGCCGTCGACGACGTGCGCCGGGGCGTCATCGCCGCCCATGGCGTCGACCGCGATCCAGATCATCGTTGGGGGTTGGGGTTACTTTTCGGCGACGGCCTTGACCTGCCGGCCATTGTAGAAACCGCAGTTCGCGCACACGTGGTGCGGCGCCTTCGGCTCATGGCACTGCGGGCATTCGCTGAGGCTTTTCGGCTTCAGCGCGTCGTGCGTACGGCGCTTGGCCGTCCGCGTTTTGGAGTGGCGTCTCTTTGGATTAGGCATCGTTAAGGTTCTCGGTTCTCGAGTGCTAGAGTTCTCAGTTCTTCGTTCTCAGTTCTTCGTTTTCAGGTCCCGCAGCGCGGCAAGCCGCGGGTCCTCCCAGACCGGTTTGCAGTCGCACGTGCTCTTGTTCAGGTTCGTGCCGCAGATCGAGCACAGGCCCTTGCACGCCTCGCTGCACAACGGCTTCATCGGCAACGCGAGCACGAACTGTTCGTGCATCAGGTGACCGAGATCGATCTCGTCATTCTCGTAAAACGCCGTCGTCAGGTCGTCCTCTTCGATCTCGAGATCCTTATCAGCCGCCTTCGCGGTGTGCGGCTGATACCGGAGGTCGAACGCGTGGTCCACCGGCGCGGTGAACGGTTCGAGGCACCGGCTGCACTTCAGCTCCAGGGTGGTCTGCACACGTCCGGCGAGCCGGAACGCCTGCTTGTCCTTGAAGATGTCGAACGCGAGCGAGACCGGCGCGACGACGCGGAAATCCTCGTCCGCCTCGAACTGGTCCGCCTGGTAGACCTGCTCGATCCGGTCTTGCGCCGTCCGGATCTTATTCAGATTCAGGAGGGGCATGAACCTCCCAATATACCTTGAAATCAGGGTTCCTGGTAGGGACGAGGTGGGATCAGTCGATCGCCCAGGGTTTGGGGATGTAGAGCTGCTCGAACAGGCGGACCGCATAGCGGTCGGTCATGCCCGCGATGAAGTCGCGGGTGGCGGCGTTCAGGCCCTCGCTGTCGACGGTCTTCGGATCGAGGAATTCGTCGGGCCGCTCCTGCACCTTCTCCCAGAGGCCGCTCAGGATGCCGGACGCCTTCTTGAACTCGAGTGTCGCAATGGTGTTCTCGTAGACCGCCTCGAACAGGAACGCGCGGAGCTCGAGAATCGCCTGCAGCACGGCCGGGCTCATCCGGATCTCGGTCAGGCCGCCGGCCAGCGTTTCGGTGACGACGTCCTGGACGAGGGTGCCGATGCGGATCGACGACGAACTGCCGAGTGCACTCACGAGATGCTTCGGGAGATCCTCCGCATTCAGGATCCCGGCGCGCGTGGCATCGTCGATGTCATGGTTGACGTAGGCAATAAGATCGGCGACCCGCATGATCTGCCCCTCGACCGTGCTCGAGCGCAGTTCGGGAGACATCCCGACCGGCGCGCCGGACTTCCCTTTCGAGTGCTTGGCGATGCCGTCGCGGACCTCCCACGTGAGATTGAGGCCATTGCCCTCGTTCTCCAAGACGTCGACGATGCGCAGGCTCTGCTCGTAGTGGTTGAAGCCGCCGGGCATCAGCGCGTCGATGACGCGCTCGCCCGCATGTCCGAACGGCGTGTGGCCGAGGTCGTGGCCGAGCGCGATCGCTTCCGTCAGCTCCTCGTGCAGGTGGAGGACCTTGGCGATGGTGCGCGCGATCTGCGACACCTCGAGCGTATGCGTGAGCCGGGTGCGATAGTGATCGCCGGCCGGCGCGAAGA
>JAOBWF010000215.1 GCA_025463215.1 Acidobacteriota bacterium
GAGGAACCGATGTTGAACGTGAGACGCTCCATGCTGTGTCCTCTGCTTCCCCTGCTACTTCCAGACCCGCTTGGTCCGGGCCGCCGCGAACAGTCCGGCGACGGCGGCGTAGTTCATCATCACGAACGTGAACGCGACGCGCGCGGCGGTCGCGGCGAGGCGGCGCATCAGGCGATCTCCCGGACGGCGCGACGCGCCCGCACCGGCGCCGCCGCCGGTACGGCCATTTCGCTGCGGCGGCCGGCGAACTCGAGAATCGCACCGGCCCCGGCCAGCAGGTAGAAGAGCACCTGCGCCGCGAGCACTGCACCGTAGAAGAGATGGCCGGCGGCCAGGATCAGGCTGGCGGTGAAGATCGCGATCAGCGCGTACGGGACAACCAGCCGTCCCAGCTTGTGCGACACGTACTGCAGCCAGACCGGGTTGCGCCACGGCAGCAGCAGCGCCGGCTCGAGCGCAAGGATCTGGTAGTTGCCGGCGAGGGTCCGCACCTTGCGGCGGGCCTCGGCGTCGGCATCGATCGCGGCGCGATCGAACGCCCGCGCCTGCTCGTTGAACACGACCCGGTAGCCCGCCAGCACCACCCGCATCGGCGTCAGCACATCGTCGAGAATCGTGTCGGCCGGCAGCGGCCGGTAGAGGGCGCGGCGGACGGCGTAGATCGCGCCGGTGGCGCCGAGCGTCGACCAGATGCGGCTCTCGAAGTGCCGCATCTGCTTCTCGTACTTCCAATACATGCCGAGCCCCTCGGCGATGGTCGAGCGCAGGGTGCGGCGCCGCTGATCCTCGCGCCGATCGGAGGCCTCGGCCCGCTCGTCCATGCGCCGCTCGAAGATGCGGCGATCGCGGTTGCTGCGGCGGCAGGGAGATTCGGCGTCGAGCCGAAGCTCGCCGGTGACCGCGCCGATACCCGGATCCGCAAAGGGCGCGACCAGTTCGCGCAGCGCGTCGGGCGCGAACACCTGGCGCGCATCGGCAAACACCAGGATCTCGTGCCGGGCGCGCTCGACCCCGGCATTCAACGCGAGCGCCTTACCGCCCGCCGGCACCGAGACGACCTCGACGAACCGGCGATATGGCGCCAGCACGTCGAGGGTGTCGTCGGTCGAGCCGTCGGACACGACGATGATCTGGCGCCGCGAGGCGGGGTAGTCGAGGCTCACGAGATTGTCGATCCGCGCCGAGAGCCGCGCGCCCTCGTTGCGCCCAACGACGACGATGGAAATGCCGGGCTCGGCTCCGACGGTCAACGGGCCGCGCTCGACCGGGTGCGGCCGCAGGCCGGCCCAGAGGCAGAGCATCGCTGGGTAGCCGACGTAAACGTAGGCGACCGCTGCGATTGAGATCCAGAACACCAGGGACATAAGGTGTCAGGCCACAGCTTTCTCGTTGGCGGCCGGCATCCGGTCCTGCACGGTCATGACCGGCGCCGGCGCGCCGAGCTTGAAGACGTGCGCGTGCTTGCCGCTGATGGCGTTGCGGGTATCGACGATCAGCCGCGACGAGTTGAGCACCATGTCGTAGTCGACGGTGCGGTGCTCGGTGAGGATGGCGACGCAATCGGCCTCGGCGAGCGCCGACGGCGTGATCGCGTCGGTCTGCATGTCGAAGCCGCCGTGCCAGGCGCGCGCCGACAGCGTCGGCACATAGGGATCGGCGTAGCGGACGTGCGCACCCTTCTGGTGCAGCAGCGCCATGACGTCGAGCGACGGCGACTCGCGCATGTCGTCGATGTCGCGCTTGTAGGCGATGCCGAGGATCAGTACGGTCGAGCCGTTGATCGACTTCTGGTGGCGATTGAGCGCATCGGTGATCTTCTCGACGACGAAGTGCGGCATGCCGCCGTTGATCTGGCCGGCGAGCTCGATGAAGCGCGGATCGAAACCGGTCTGCTTCGCCTTCCACGAGAGATAGAACGGGTCGATCGGAATGCAGTGGCCGCCGAGGCCCGGGCCCGGATAGAACGGCATGAAGCCGAACGGCTTGGTGGCCGCCGCGTTCACCACCTCCCACACGTCGAGGCCGAGGCGGTCGCACATCAGCGCGATCTCGTTGACCAGGCCGATGTTCACCATGCGGAACGTGTTCTCCAGCAGCTTGACCATCTCCGCCGCCTGCGGCGAGCTGACCGGGACGATGGTTTCGATCGCCGCGCCGTAGAGCAGCGACGCCAGCTCGGTCGACTCGGGCCCGACCCCACCGACCACCTTCGGCACGTTGTGCGTGTTGAACGTCGGGTTGCCCGGATCGACGCGCTCCGGCGAGAACGCCAGGAAGAAGTCGACGCCGGCCTTGAGCCCGCCCGCCTCGAGCATCGGCTGCACCAGCTCCTCGGTCGTCCCCGGGTAGGTCGTCGACTCGAGGATGATCAGCATCCCCGGGTGCAAGTACTGCGCGATCTTCTCGACCGCCGACACGATGTACGACATGTCGGGGTCCTTGGTCTTGCGCAGCGGCGTCGGCACGCAGATGTTGATGGTGTCGAGCTCGGCGACGATGCTGAAGTCGTCGGTCGCATCGAGCTTCCTGCCCGACACGAGGCGCGCGACCTCCGCCGTCTGGACGTCGGGGATATACGACGTCCCCTGGTTGACCGCGTCGATCTTCCGCCGATCGAGGTCGATGCCGGTCGTGACGAAGCCGGCGCGCGCGAACTCCACGGCGAGCGGCAGGCCGACGTAGCCGAGGCCGACGACGCCGACGCGCGCGGTGCGATCGGTCAGGCGGCGGCGCAAAGAAACCGAGTGACTCACAGCGAGTCCTCCAAGACAGGCTCAGGGGTGCCGAGCAAGGTGTTCTTGACGCGGCGCCACAGGCTCGCCCGCCGTTTATGTTGATAGGGTGCGAACGCCGGCGCCGCCGGCGGGCGGTTCGCCGTGCGGACGCGCGGTGCGGC
>JAOBWF010000425.1 GCA_025463215.1 Acidobacteriota bacterium
CGCCTCCATCCGGCCGCAGAAGATCGCCGAATTCCTGCTGTTCGACGCGGAATTCCCGCATTCCATCTGCTTCTCGGTGGATCGCATGTCCGAGGCGCTGGCGCGCGTGGCGCCCGGCGCGCCGCCCGCCCGCCGCGCCGCGGTGGAGCGTCTGGCCGGCCGCCTGAAATCGGCGGTGGATTTCGGCCAGGTGGACGAACTGATGAGCGGCGGCGTTGCGGCCTTCATTGCCGACATCACCAAGCAGTGCGAACAGATCCACAAGGCGTTGTACTCTTCGTACATCACCTATGGCGCGGAGACGGTGCTCTGATGTTCTACTCGATCCGCCACGTCACCCGCTTTCGCTATTCCGGTCCCGTCCGCGAGTCGGTGATGGAATTGCGCATGCAGCCGCGCTCGGAAGGGCCGCAGACCCTGCGCAGCTTCCAGATTTCCACCAATCCGCGCGCCCAACTCTATGCCTATACCGATCACCTGGGCAACGCCGTCTATCACTTCAACATGCTGCGCGAACATGAAGAGCTGCGCATCGAGGCCCAGGCCACGGTCGAGCTCGGCTTCATTCCGGCCTGGCCCGAGGCGGTCGATCCCCTGGAATGGGGCCGCTACAACAGCTTCAACCTGAATGACGACCAGTTCGACATGCTGGAGCCGTCGAAATTCGCGCGCCCCTCGCCGGAGCTGGAAAGCTTCATGAAGATCGCCGAGCTGGAAAAGCCGGTGGGCGATCCGCTGTCGGCACTGCGCGTCCTGCAGCGCGCGATCTACGACTCTTTTGAATACCAGTCTGGCGTCACCGGCGTGGATTCGCCCATCGAGGATGCGCTGGAAGCGCGGCGCGGCGTCTGCCAGGACTTCGCCCACATCATGACGGCCATTGCGCGCGAATGGGGCATCCCCACCCGCTATGTCTCCGGCTACCTCTATCACAAGGGCAGCCGCGACCGTTCGGCCGCCGATGCGACACACGCCTGGATCGAATCCTATCTGCCGTCGCTGGGCTGGGTCGGGTTCGACCCCACCAACAATATCATGGCGGGCGAGCGCCATATCCGCGCCGCGGTGGGGCGCGACTATGCCGATGTGCCGCCGACCCGCGGCACCTACAAGGGCGGCGCCGACAGCGAGCTGTCTATCGCGGTGTCGCTGGAACCGACCCAGGCGCCGGTGCGGCATGAAGACTTTTTGAAAGTGGCGCGCCCCATGGCCTCGCCCACGCCGACGCCGTCCATGCCGGAACGTCTGTACCACCAGCAGCAACAGCAGCAGCAATAATGTCGGGCCGCAAAAAACGCGACATTGGCGGCATCATTGTCGTGGACGAGTTGCCGCTGCGCTGGTCCATCAAGAGCGAACCCATGTGGCACACCACCGATGGCGATATCGGCATGCGGCTCAGCGTGGTGAAGCATGATGAGGCGACGACCCGTCACGGCACGCTGAAAGCCTGGCGCGAACTGGTCCTGCAATATCCGTTTGACCCGAAGCAGAATTCCCCGTCGCGCTTCCCCGAACGGCCCAACGTCACGCCCGAGATGGTCACGGCCGGCGTGCGGCTGGCGCTGGATGCGGGATGGGTTCCCGATTCCCGCGGCCGTCCGTTCGAGCTGGTGCTCGAGGAAAGCGATCTGGTCCGCTAGGACAAGGCGCGGCGTTCCGCGCCCGACGCCCAGACTTCCAGCTCATCCGCCGCATCCGGCATCAGGCTCGCCCAGTCGCCGAATTTCTGCGGGCCGAGCACGCGGGTGTTGGCATACCAGGGATATTCGTCCGTCCCCAGCTGCGGCCAGGTGCGGCCCGCAACCAGGAACCAGACTTCCGTGCCGACGCTGGCGGCGGTGGCCGCCGCCGCGGTGGGGGCCGACAGCACCAGGTCCAGGCTAGCGCACAGCGCGGCCGAGCCGTCGATATCGTCCTTCAGGTCCAGGCCTTCGATCTGGTGGATGCGCACGCCGAACTTTTCCTCGGCGCGGGCAATTTCCTCGGCACAGTCGCCATACTGCAGATTGATGAAGGTGACGCCCGGCGTCTGCAGGATCGGGCCCCAGGCATCGATGGGCGAGAAATACTTGGCGCGCTTGGCTCCCAGCATCATCGAGCGCCAGCACAGGCCGATCTTCTTCTCCGGTCCCATGGCGTCGAGTTTGGCCTTGAACGCCGTCACGCGCGCCGCGTCCGGGGTCAGGAAGACCTCGTGGCGGAAATCGCTCAGCGACTTGCGGTAATATTGCAGGGCGCTGCCCATCGGCGCCCACATATCGGGCTTGTTGTCCTTCGCCGCGAACGGAATCAGGCGCAGCGCCTTGTTGCCGTCGGCATCGATCAGGGTACGGTCGTCATAGCTGCCCACTTCGGCTTTCGGGAAGGAGCGCTGGAACAGGGTCACCAGCCGCGGATCGACGCAGATCTGCAGCTTGCCGGCATCGCCGACCGCCGCCTGCACGTCGGGCAGGATGTTGGCGAACATGAATTCATCGCCCAGGCCTTGTTCGCCCACCAGCAACAGCTTCCTGCCGGCAAGCTCTTCGCCCTTCCACAGGGGCGCATCGACCATGTGATGAAAATAGGCGCGGAAGCGCTGGTCGTTGCGGATTTCATATTCCTTGAAACCCTCTTCCAGATGGCCGGCGCCGATCAGGCAGATGCTGCGCGAATGGCGCGTTTCCATGCGCTCGGCGGGATCGATCACCCGTTCCAGCGCCAGATTGTAGTTGGCCAGCGCCTCTTCCAGTTGGCCCAGATGCTGATAGGCATAGCCCAGATTGTGATAGGCGCGGGCGAAGCTTGGCGCCAGGCGGGCGGCTTCCTCATAGAAGACGAT
>JAOBWF010000246.1 GCA_025463215.1 Acidobacteriota bacterium
GCGGCGAACGCGTCGGCAGCGGCGACCATCGCGATGACGACCGCGAGCGCCGCCGCCACGTTCGCGACGAGGCCGACGAGCACGAGCTCGCCGTAGCCGCCCGCCCACATGTCCCCGGGCACCGCGACGTGCAGCGCGAAGGCGGCGAGCGCCACCATCGGCGTCCAGCCGTCGCGCCGCGCCATCCACAGAAACAGCACGCCCGGTGCAAGGAACAGGCACACGACCGCGATCCGGTGCACGATCGGGACGGCGAGCCGTCCGGCCGTGGCGGCCCAGATCGCGGCATCCACCCACGCGAAACCGAACGGGTAGAACTCCGCCGGATAGCCGCCCTGGTGGTTCGCCACCCAGCGCAGCGACTCGCCGTGGCGCAGCGATCGGATCAGCGTTTCGGCGCGGGCGACGTGAAACGGGTGATCGAAGGAGGCGAAGGTGTCGGCCACGCCCGCCGCGCGCAACGGCGCGAACAGTCCGATCCGCCACGCCACGAACGCCGCGAGGATCGCGATCGCCAGGACGCACAGACGTGCGGACCGCCGGGAGTCGTCAGCCGGTTCGGGCAGCAGCCGCCCGATCTCGCGCAGCGCCGCCACCCCGCCGCTTCGTGGCGGCTCGGGTGCATCGGTGGCGACCGCCGCCACCACCCACAGCAGCAGGAAGCAGCCGGCGACCGTGACCGCCAGCGCTGACGCGAAGACGACCGGCAGAAGCGGCGTCGATCCGGTGCGGGCAAGACCGTCCAGTGCCGTCCCCCAGACGAACATCGCCGACCGCACCCGCGTGGTGCCGGCGGGGTCCACGGTCGCGAAGCCGAGCACGGCGATCACCGCCGCGAGCAGCAGCGTCAACGCCAGCGCGACAATGGCTCCCTCGCGGCGGCGCGCCGGCGGCCGCTCAGCGGAAGTACCAATACGGGATGACATAACTCGTGTAGATCGTGACGTTCACCGCGATGGCGAGAAAGACGACGACCGCTTGCCCGACGTCACGCCAGCGCGAGGGAATCCAGGCGCGCAGGCCGAGCATCAGCAGGAGCGCGGCGGCGTCCACCATCGGGAAGAAATACCGTGCCTGCGTGAGGACGAACCTGACGCCGAACTGCGCCGTCGCCAGGTAGCTCAGGGCGCATGCCGCCGCCAGGACCGCCAGCGCCTCCATTCGCCAGCGGCGCTCGGGCGACCGGTCGCGGTTGCCGCTCACCGCGACGAGCAGCAGACCGGCGGCGCAGACGGTCCCAGCGACGAAGAGCGCCGCCGTCAGGCCGCCGCCGATGTGGACCAGCCGCCACCCGAACTCGCCCCACGACTCGATCCAGCGATCGACCATGAATCTGCCGCTGAACAGCAGCTGCAGGAAAGTGGCGTCCTGCCGTGTCAGATCGGGCTGCGTCGCCGCGATGGCGCCGAATGCCATCGGATCGCCGTAGGTGCGGATCATGAACCACCACCACGGGCCGATGATCACGGCCGCGACCGCGAGCGCCGCGGCCGTCTGCGTCACCACGGTCCGGGATCCGCCGCGCCGGCCGGTCCACAGCACCGCCGGGATCAGTGCCAGCGACATCACCGTCGTCCCCTTCGCGAGCAGGGTGGTGCCGGCGAGCAGGCCGAGCACGATTGCGCGCCTGAGGGTGGCGCCGTCTCTGAGCGCCAGCACCAGCAGATAGAGGATCGTGCTGTACATCGCGATCGCGAGCGCGTCGTTGTTGACCATCGCCGCCTCGTACGAGACCTGCGGCTGGAATGCGACGACGGTCGGCACCGTCACGGCGAGAAAGGCGTCTCGCGGAAAGAGCGTCGTCGTGAGCATCCATGCGATCAGCACCGTCGCGGCGCCGAAGGGGATCGACGCGCACCGCAGCACGTACTGAATCGTCTCGGGGCTCGCGCCTGACACCGCGCGATAGACCGGCGCCATCAGCAGGTAGTAGAGCGGCGGGTGCACCGCGGTGTAGAGCGGCGAATCGTCGCGGCCGCGCCACTCGATCGAGTAGGGCCGGTACTGGTAGAGGTCCCCGGGCAGCGTGTCGGCCCACAGCGTCGGGATTCGTCGTTCGGTGGCGAGGATTCGGATGCCTTGAAAGTGCGCGACCTCGTCGTGGCCGGTGAACGGCGGCGAGATGCACGCGATCACGATCTGCTTGGCGACGAACACCGCCAGCAGCCCGACGATGAACCTGCGGACGCCGCGCGGCGGCCGGTGCGTCATCAGGCGTTGGAGGCAGCGACGCGCGGCACGCGCTTCACCTCGTGGTATTCCTGCTCCGAGTTGACGCGATCGAGGTCGTGCGATTCGCCCAGGATGTTCTTCGCCGCAAGCAGCCCGGTTTCGATCGAATGATCGGTGTTGTTGTAGCGGAAGGTGCCGTAGCGGCCGATGATCTGCAGGTTGTCGAACGCCGAGATGAACGCCTTCACGGTCGCCAGCGGCGCCTCGTAGCCGAGCACATAGGAAGGATACGCGCGCGGCGCCCGCACCGCAAAGCCGCCGAGCACCTCTTCCGGTGCGATGAACCGCAGGTCCTTGACCAGGTGCCGGACCGTGCGCTCGACCAGCGCTTCGTCGGTCATCGACCAGATTGCGTCGCCGAACGAACAGAAGTACTCGGCGACGATCGACGTGTAGTCGTCGCCGGGCACCATCGCCGGACTCCAGTTCTTCGGCTCGTGCAGGCGGCCGAACAGGATATTGCGATCGTGCACGTAGAGCCAGGTATCCGGGGTGACCTGGCGCCGGCGCAGCATCAGGTTGACCGTAATGATGTTCCGGAAGGTGAGTGCCGTCGCCGCCGCGACCACCTCCGGCGGTGCCGGCGGATCCATGATCTCCGCGAGGTAGGTCAGCGGGATCGACGACACGAACTCATCGCCTTCAATCCGCTCCGGGCCGTCGGCGGTGTTGACGGTAATCGCCGTGACACAGCGGCCCTGGCGGTGGACGCGCACGACCCCCGCGTTCAGGCGCACCGCGTTGCCTCCGGCGCCGATGCCGTCCGCCATGCGCTCGGACAGGCGGCCGAAGCCATTGCGCGGGTACATGAAGTTGTCGATCAAGCTGACGACCTTGCCGCGCGACGGAATGATGGCGTCCTTCACTGCGGTGACGAGCGACATGCCTTTCGACCGCTGCGACACCCAGTCGCCGCTCATCTCGCTGCACGGCAGGCCCCAGACCTTCTCCGAATAGCGCTGGAAGAACAGCTGGTACAGCGTCGGCCCGAATTGATCGATGTAGGCGTCCTCCATCGACGCGATCGGCTGCGGCCGCAGCTGGTGCTGAACGCGCGTCCGCAGGTAGTCGGCCATCGCCCGTGCCGCCGTGACCGGGCCGATCGCGGTCAGCGCATTCGAGATTTTCAGCGGGTAGTCGACATACCGGCCGTCGAAGTAGATCCGGCTGACGCGATCGACCCACAACAGCTCGTCCGCGACCACCTCGCGAAAGAGGTCGTTCAGCTCGTCGTTCTTCGTGAACCAGCGGTGGCCGCCGATGTCGAACTTGAACTCGCCGACCGCAGTGGTGCGGCGAATCGTGCGCGCCAGGCCGCCGACGAACGGCGCCTTTTCCACGACGACCGCGGACGCGCCGGCGCGCGTGAGCACGTAGGCGGCGCACAGTCCTCCCGGGCCGGCGCCCATCACCACGGTGCGCTTCGCGGTCTGCGCCTGGGCCGGCGATGGCGTCGACGTCATGCGCGGATCACCGTAGCGAATTCGGTCGTCGCGGCGAAACCGCGATCGCCGGCGACCGGGTCGGAGATCTGCGCGATCGGTTGCAGACGATCGCAGCGCATATGCACGACGTCGCACCTGCACGCTTCTCGCCGTCCAGCGCCGCGCCGGCACTCGACGCCACCGCGATCGTGTGCCTGGTGGCGGGAAACACCGTAGGCGGATATATTTGTCCGCCCGAGTGGCTGGTGCTCGGGATGTTTCCGCCATTCGTCCTCGGTCTCGTGCTCGTCACCATCCGCTGCGTTGTCTGGCCGCCGCCGTTGTTATTCCGGACGTGGCGTGCGGCGGCGGCAGAGCCGTCGATCACGTGGCGGCTGACCGCGTTCGTGCTCTTCACACGGGTGGCCGTCCTCGCCGGCGGGCTCGGGGCCGCGCTGCTCCAGCCCGCTCGCATCGCCGACAGCCCGCGGATCTCGGCGAACCCGGCCGTGTCGCTGCCGGCGCGATGGGACGCGTTCTGGTACCTGAGCATCGCGCGCTACGGCTATCGCTGGACCCCCGGCCACGACGAGATGCAGCAGAACATCGCGTTCTTTCCCGCCCATCCCCTGGCGATGCGGATTGCCGGCGACCTCGTCACGATCCCGGCGAGCCTGCTGCGGGCGCCCGACCTGCTCGGCGGCGGCGACGGACGCGTCATCTGGGGCGGCGTGTTGGCGTCGGTGCTGTTTTTCGTGCTGGCGCTGTCGCGACTGTACCGACTGGCGGCGGACGACACAGGCAGCGCGGCGGCGGCGACGAGCGCCTGTGTGCTGCTCGCGACGTATCCATTTGCGCTGTTCTTCAGCGCGCCGTATTCGGAATCGCTCGCGCTCCTCGCGCTGGTATCACTGGTGCTGGCGTGGCGCACGCACGACACGCGCGGGGGCGCGCTCTGGGGCGTCGTGCTCGGCCTGTCGCGATCGAACGGATGGTGCGTGGCGGTGGCGCTGTTGGCCGATCGCGTGATGCGCGGCCGGGGCGCGCCGCGGTGGCGGGGCGCGTGGATCGTGGTCGCGGCGGCGCCACTTGGCGCACTGCTGTACTCGCTCTACGTCTACCATTTGACCGGCCACCTGTTCGCGTGGGCGACCGCGCAGCACGCGTGGGGCGCTCACCTGCGGCCGCTCGCCTTCGTCACCCGCCGCTGGCATACGCTCGAGGTCCGCGGCTTCCGCTGGTACATACGCCGCGATCCGGCCGACCTGCTGTCGTTCGTCGCCGCGGCGACCATGGCCGTGGCCGCGTGCTGGATGATCGTGCGGCGGCAGTGGCTCTACGGCCTGGTGATTCTGGCGTATCTTGCGCCGGCGATTGCGATCGACCTGCCGGCCACCGGGCGTCAGACGGCGGTGTTGTTCCCGGCGTTCATCCTGCTCGGCGCGCGGGTCAAGGGGCGTTGGCTGCTTCCGCTCGCCGTGGTCTTCGCGGCGCTCCAGGCCTGGTTTGCCTGGCGGTTCTTCCTCTGGGAGACGCCGTACTGAACGACGAACGGCCCCGTTCCTGCACCACCGCGATCCATGGAACAGCGATCCGATACCGCAGACGTCGAGGACCCGCGCACGCAGGGACCGACGCCGGAGTTTCCGCAGCGGCCAATCGCGCGGCCTGGCGCCGAGCACGAGATGACCCCCACCGCCGATCATGGCGAGGACTCGTATCGCGGCGCCGATCGGCTCCGCGATCGCGTCGCGCTGATTACCGGCGGCGATTCGGGGATTGGCCGCGCGGTGGCGCTCGCCTACGCGCGGGAGGGCGCCGACGTCGTCATCAGCTATCTGCCGCAGGAGGAGCGCGACGCGGCTGAGACCGAGCGCCTGGTCACGTCCGCCGGCCGGACGGTCGTCAAGGTTCCCGGCGACCTGGTCGACCAGCGCTACTGCGAACGCCTGGCGCAGGCGGCCTTCGATCGCTTCGGCCGCGTCGACATCCTCGTCAACAACGCGGCGTTTCAATCGACGCACGAGACGATCGAGGAGTTTTCGACCGCCGAGTTCGACCGTGCCTTCAAGACGAATGTCTACGCGATGTTCTGGCTCTGTCGCGCGGTGCTGCCGCGGATGAGCACGGGCGGAGTGATCATCAACACCGCGTCGATTCAGGCCTACGATCCGAGCCCCGAACTGTTGCCGTACGCCGCGACCAAGGGCGCCATCGTCAACTTCACGAAAGCCCTTGCCCCGACCGCCATGAAGCGCGGCGTCCGCGTGAACGCGGTGGCGCCCGGGCCGGTCTGGACGCCGTTGATTCCGTCGACCATGCCGCCCGAAAAGGTGAAGAGTTTCGGCGCGGACACGACGTTTGGACGACCGGCGCAGCCGGCCGAGCTCGCGCCACTCTACGTATTCCTCGCCTCGAACGACGCGAGGTTCGTCACCGGCGAGGTGTTCGGAGCGACCGGCGGCCAGACTCCGTTCTAGCGGCCGAGCCGCTGCTCGCCGGTTGAGCCGACGCTTCGATCAGGTCGTCAGCACGACCTTTTCGCAGTTGTCTTCCTTGTTCAGGAAGATGTCGTAGCCCTTGGCGGCGTCGGCCAGCCGCATGCGGTGTGTGATCACGACCGACGGGTCGATCTCGCCGTTTTCGATCCGTTTGAGCAGCGGGCGCATGTAGCGGTGGACGTGGCACTGGCCGCTCTTGATCGTCAGCGACCGGTTCATGATCGTGCCCATCGGAAACTTGTCGATCACGCCGCCGTAGACCCCGATCACCGAGACCGTGCCGCCGTTGCGGCAGGCCATGATCGCTTCGCGCAGCGCGATCGGGCGATCGGACTCCATCGCCAGGGCCTGTTTGGTGCGGTCGTACGCGTATTCGAGCCCGTGGGTGTGCGCCTCGAGGCCGACCGCGTCGATGCACGCATCGGGACCGCGGCCGGCAGTCATGTCGGTGAGGGTCTCGAGCACGCTCTCGACCTGTTCGTAGTTCACCGTTTCGGCGCCGCACTTCGTCCGCGCCATCTCCAGCCGGTAGTCGAACCGATCGATCGCGATCACCCGCTCGGCGCCGAGGAGATACGCACTCTTGATCGCGAACAGCCCGACCGGGCCGCATCCCCAGATCGCGATGGTGTCGCCCGGCTGAATGTTGCACATCTCGGCGGCCATATAGCCGGTCGGCAGGATGTCGGACAGGAACAGCACCTGCTCGTCGGCGAACCCGTTCTCGATCTTGAGCGGGCCGACGTCGGCAAACGGCACGCGCGCGTATTCCGCCTGGCCTCCGGCGAAGCCGCCGGTGAGGTGCGAATAGCCGAAGGCGCCCGAGGCGGCGTGCCCCATCATCTTCTCGGCGAGCGCGGCATTCGGGTTCGAGTTTTCGCACAGCGACCAGTTGTCGTGGCGGCACTGCCAGCAGTTGCCGCACGCGATCGTGAACGGAACGACGACGCGATCCCCGACCTTGAGCTGTTTCACCGACCGGCCGACCTCCACGACCTCCCCCATGAATTCATGGCCGAGGACGTCGCCGCTCTTCATCGTCGGGATGAACCCGTTATAGAGGTGCAGGTCGGAGCCGCAGATCGCGGTCGACGTGATCCGGACGATCGCGTCGCTCTGATTCAGGATCTGCGGGTCGGGGACGTCGCGCACCTCGACCGACTTCTTGCCCATCCAGCACGTGGCCTTCATCGCGGCACCTCCGCATCCGGCGCCTGCGCTGGACGCTGTTTCGACGCGCCCTGACCGGCCCCCTCGAGGCTGCCGTCCGAGCGCACCACCTCACCGGTCTCCATCACCTGCTTGAAGCGCCGCAAATCGTCGCGCAGCTGCTGCGTCGGTTCCTCGCCGAACAGTGTGGCGATCAGCGCGCCGGCGCGGCCGCCAGGCGCGTCGTATTGAAGATCGACGTGCACCTCGGTCCCGCGATCGGCCGGCGCCTTGGTGAATCGCACGGATCCCTCGTGCCGGATGTCACTGCCTTCGACCGAGCTCCAGAAGATGACGTCGTTCGGCCGCTCCTCGGTGACTTCGGCGTCCCACTCGACGGTCGTTCCAGCGGGTCCTGACACGGTCCAGTGCGTGCGCCGGTCGCCGGTCGGGACGACGCTCTGGACGTGCGTCATGAATCGCGGCAGGTTCGTGAAGTCGCGCCAGAACTGATAGACGTCGGCAGCCGGGCGGTTGATGGTCACGCTCTTGGTCACGTGCAACATGGCGTCTCCTGTGATGACCTTGTCTGGGAGGGAGGATGTCTGCCAACCAGCAAGCCGCGATCCTTGCCGGACAGCCCTCCTTGCAGGCGACGACCCGGGCACGTGCAACGGTTGGGTCTGGATTGACGACGCTGCATGACAACTGATGGGTCGCAGGCGCGCGCCGCGGAGACCCTTGTCGCGGCATCCGCCCGCGCCGCCGGCGGACGTGCTCTTGCACTCGAGCCTCAGGCGAGGGCCGCGCGACTGCGCGTCGCGCTGCGTCCGACAGGAGGTGTCTGCGTGGAAGCTGTGGTGTATGACGATAGGGCGATCGGATGAGCGGCGGCCCGAACGGTCGCCCCCAGGACACGGCGGCGGACATTCTGATCGACATGCTCCTCGAGTGGGGCGTCGACATCGTGTTCGGCCTGCCGGGTGATGGCATCAACGGCATCGTCGAGGCGCTCCGCACGCGCCAGGATCGCGTGCGGTTCATTGTCGCGCGCCATGAAGAGGCGGCCGCGTTCATGGCCTGCGCGTACGCGAAATGGACGGGGAAGCTGGGATGCTGTCTGGCGACGACCGGCCCCGGCGGCATCCATCTGCTGAACGGGTTGTACGATGCCAAGTTCGATCGGGTTCCGGTGCTGGCGATCACCGGCCTTCCCTACCACGATCTGCTCCAGACCGGAACCCAGCAGGACGTCGATCACACCCGGCTGTTCCAGGACGTCGCCGAATACTCGACGACGATCACCGGCGCCGCGCAGATCGCGCAGGCGACCGCGCTCGCGTGCCGGACCGCACTGGCGCGCCGCGGGGGCGCGCATCTCGCGATCCCGGTCGATGTCCAGGAGCAGAAGCTCGAGACCGACCGACCGTCGCCCCGCAACCAGGCCGGCGCCACCATCGCGCGCGGCGTCGAGCGGAGCGAACCGTCATCGGCCGATGTCGCGAGGGCGGCAGACATCCTGAATGAGGGCCGCAGGATCGCCATCCTGGCGGGTCAGGGCGCGACAGATGCGGTCGACGAACTGCTCCAGACCGCCGCGTTGCTCGACGCGCCGATTGCCAAGGCGCTCCTCGGCAAAGCGATTCTTCCCGACGATCATCCGTACGTCACCGGCGGCGTCGGTTACCTCGGCGCGCGGCCGTCCCAGCAGGTGTTCGATGCCTGCGACACGCTGCTGATCGTCGGCTCGACGTTTCCGTACATCGAGTACTACCCGAAACCCGATCGCGTCCGCGGCGTCCAGATCGATCTCGACGCAGCCCGCATCGGGTTGCGGTTTCCGGTCGAGGCCGGCGTGGTCGCCGACGCCGGGGCAGCGCTGCGGGCGCTGAACCAGCGGCTCACGCAAAAGACCGGCGGCGGATTCGTGGCGCAGGCGCAGCGCTGGAAGCAGGAATGGTACGACGCGCTGCAGCGGGCGGCGGAGCGCCCGGGGCGCCCGATGAAACCGCAGCGTGTCGTACGCGATCTCAACGATCGGCTCGCCGCCGACGCGTTGATCGCCGCCGACTGCGGCCAGAACACCGGGCTCACCGCGCAGTACATCCGCATTCGCGAAGGCCAGCGGTTCGCGGTCTCGGGCACGCTGGCGTCGATGGGCGGCGGCCTGCCGTACGCGATCGCCGCCGCGTTGGCGTTTCCCGGCCGGCAGGTCGTCGCGATTGTCGGCGACGGCGGCCTGTCGATGAGCATCGCCGAACTGGCGACCTGCGTCCGTTACAAGCTGCCGGTCAAGGTCATCGTCCTCAACAACAGCTCGCTGGCGCAGATCAAATGGGAGCAGATGCTGTTCCTCGGGAACCCCGAGTACGGCTGCGATCTGCAGCCGGTCGACTTTGCGACGGTGGCGGAAGGCTTTGGCGTCCGCGGCTTCCGCATCGAAGAGCCGGAGAGCTGCGCGGCGGTGCTCGACGACGCGCTCGCGTACGACGGACCGGCGCTGGTGGACGCAATCGTCGACGGCAACGAGCCGATGCTGCCGCCGAAACGGCGCCAGCAATATGTCGACAACCTGAAGAAGGCACTCGATGCAGGGACCAACGACCGCGACGAGATCAAACGGGCGCTCGAGGAGGAGCCGGCGGTCACGTCGCTGAAGGATTGAGGTGCGATCGGTAAGATATCGGGATGGCGAACCCCGCGACCGTGGACACGAAGCAGACCGCGGCCGCACGTTCCGGCGTCGATGTGCTGATCGTCGGGGCCGGTCCCACCGGCCTCGTGCTGGCCCTGTGGCTGACGCGCATGGGCGTGCGCGTGCGGATCGTCGACAAAACGGCGGGCCCGGGGACGACATCCCGCGCCGTCGCGGTGCAGGCACGAACACTGGAGTTCTACAGCCAGATCGGTCTGGCGGACGCGGTCGTCCAGCGCGGGTGGAAGGCGGGCGGGGTCAACCTCTGGGTCGCCGGCGAGCGCAAGGCGCATGCATCGTTTGCCGATCTCGGCGCGGGTCTCAGCCCCTTTCCATACGCCTTGCTGTTTACGCAGGACGAGCACGAGCGCCTGTTGATCGATCGACTGCGCGACTGCGGCGTCACGGTCGAACGCGATACCGAACTGGCCGGCTTCGAGGAGGGCGACGGGCACGTCCGTGCCCGTCTCAAAGGACCGGCCGGTGTCGACGAGTGGTGTGAGGCGGCGTACCTGGCCGGCTGCGACGGCGCACATTCGACGGTGCGCGAGACGCTCGCGATTGGATTTCCCGGCGGCACCTACGATCAGCTGTTTTACGTCGCCGACGTCGAGGGTACCGGGCCGGCGCTGAACGGCGAGGTGCATATCGATTTCGAAGCGACGGACTTTCTCGCCGTGTTCCCGCTGAACGGCGAGGGTCGCGCACGGCTCGTCGGCACGGTGCGCGACGGCGGCCACGACCGGCACGAGCTGTCCTGGCAGGACGTCGGGCAAGCGGTGGTCGATCGGATGCACATCCAGGTCACAAAGGTCACCTGGTTCTCGACCTACCGCGTCCATCACAAGGTCGCCGATCGCTTCCGCACGGGCCGCGCATTCCTTCTGGGCGATGCCGCGCACGTGCACAGTCCGGTCGGCGGCCAGGGGATGAACACCGGCATCGGCGATGCGGTGAACCTGGCCTGGAAGCTGGCGGCCGTTGTCCGCGGCCGCCTGCACCGCGCGGTGCTCGACAGCTACGAGCCCGAGCGCATCGCGTTTGCCCGCCGGCTGGTGGCGACCACCGATCGGGCATTCACCGGCGTCACGAGCCCGCGGGCGATCGCGCGCTTCCTGCGGACGGAAGCGGCGCCGGCGTTGATGCCGTCGCTGCTCGCGTTCGCACCCATGCGGCGCGTCCTGTTCCGGACCGTGTCCCAGACCGCGATCAACTACCGCGGCAGCAGCCTGAGCCAGGGGCGCGCGGGCGCGGTGCATGGCGGCGATCGTCTGCCCTGGGTGAAGGGTGACGGTGGGGAGGGCGACAACTTCGCGTCGTTGACGTCCCTGGATTGGCAGATCCACGTCTACGGCGAGGCGGCGCCGGCGCTCCACGCGCTGTCGCACGCGCGCGCGCTCGCGTTGCACGTGTTCCCGTGGCGCGCGGACATGGCGTCGACCGGGTTGCGGCGGAATGCGGTCTACTTGATCCGGCCGGACGGCTACGTCGCGCTCGCGGATGCCGAGCCGCACGCCGACGATGCCATCGCTGCCTATCTCGATTCGCGCGCCGCCACTCGTCCCGACGCATAGGGCGGGACACCGCCGCCTCCGCTTCTGAACCACCCGACAGCTCTGCCACCAAATGGCGTCTGCTGCATCCAATGGGGAGATGGTGCGGGTGGATCAGGGTTCTCGGGGTTCTCGGGGTTCTCAGGGTTCTCGAGGTTCTCCGGGTTCTCGCGGTGCTCGGCATCACCGGACGCCTCATCATCACCCCATGACTGTTTCAGGAGGATTCTGATGAAAGTACGAACACTGGTGCTGGCGGCGACGTTCGCTGCCGCGCCGATTTGGGCAGCTGCTCAGGGGCCGAGCGACGGTCAGATCGCGGCGATCGTCGTTACGGCGAATCAGGTCGACATCGACGCCGGCCGGCTGGCGGCGTCCAGGGCGCGCGCGCCGGAGGTCAAGGCCTTCGGCAAGCAGATGGTCGCGGGCCACACCGGCGTCAACAAACAGGCGACCGACCTGGTCACGAAGCTCGGCGTCAAACCGGAGGACAATCCGACGGCACAGAGCCTGAAATCCGGCGGCGCCGCCAACGTCACGCAGCTCACGTCGCTCACTGACGCGGCCTTCGACCAGGCCTACGTCGACCATGAGGTCGTTTACCATCAGCAGGTGCTGGATGCCATCGACAAGACGCTGATTCCGAGCGCACAGAACGCCGAGCTCAAGGCGCTGCTCGTGAAAGTGCGCCCCGCATTCGCCGCGCACCTCGCACACGCGAAGCAGCTGCAGCAGTCGATGGCGAAATAATCGGCCGTTCTCGCCGAGGCGGGCGCCGGAGGTTCGATCCGGCGCTTGCCCGAACGGTCTGCATCACGGAAAGATCGTGTATGCCGTACACATTCCTCGTCGACATCTACGAGACCGAATGCCTCAAGGTCGTCAGCGCGTGGAGCGGGTTCACGGACGATGATCTCGAGGTGCGGCCGCGGAGCGGCGACGCGCGCGGCCGCAGTGTGCGCGAGCAGATGGTGCACCAGTGCGTCAGTGAGGACGCCTGGTTCCGGAACATGCTCGGCATCGACGTCGCGGCGCCGCCGCTGCCGGGCGAGGAACGCCGGCTGCCGTTCATCGCGCGCTATGCGGAAGACAGCGCCAAGCGGCTCGCCGCGTTGCGCGCGCGGCGCGATCCGTGGTGGGAAGAGGACACGCCCTTCTTCGACGTGCGGCGTTCGCGCGCCTGGATCATGACGCGCCGCCTCACCCATACGTCGCATCACCGCGGGCAGCTGATCGCCATGCTCCGGATGCTCGGGCGCGACGTCTACAGCACCTATGGTCCCACGGCCGACACCGGCGGGCTGATGCAGGATCACGGCGCGACGATCTACGCCTACTCCGGTCTCGATGCTCTCTTGAACGGCGAGGCGACCGGGGGCGCCAAAGCGGCGTTGCCGCAACCGTCAGGGAAGCCGGTCACGGAACGGCCGCCGCAGCCGTGAAGACCGCGCCGCCCACCCACCACGGTCCGCCGGGAGTGGGGCGCGCCGGCGATCCAGATCGCGGAGACCAAGGGCTTCGTCAGGCACGCGGGACCCGTGTGCTGGCGCGGCCGCCGAAGGGCAGCGTAATGTGGGCGCCCAGCACGCGTTCGCGCCGCTGTTCGGCGTCGAGGTTGAGCGCCCGGGCCTTGAGCAGGTCCGTCAGCGCGATCATGCCGACCAGGCGGCGGTGCTCCCGGTCGATCACGGGAAAACGGGTCAGTCCGGTTTCCGCCATCCGGTAGACGATCACGCGCAGCGATTCGTCGGGGTACGCGACGACTGGAGTGGTCTTGAGGATGGCGGCGAGGGGCGCGTTCGAGCGGTCGGGCGCCGCGTCGGCGACCGTCTGAAGATCCCCGCGCGTCACCACGCCGATCAATTCCTCGCCGTCGCCGATCACCGGATAGAGGCGCTGGCGCCCGCGAGAGGAATCGCCGTGCAGCGACTGCCGCAGGCTCTCATAGGGGGCGTCGGCGGGAAGCGCCGCGATGCTGGTGCGCATCACTTCGCGGACGAACAGAATTTCGAGCGGATCGACCGCGTATTCCCGGCTCAGGTGAAAGCCGCGCCGCGCGATCTTTTCGGTCAGGATCGACCGCCGCAGCGTCAGGACGGTGAAGCCGTGGGCGATGGTGGCCGCGACTAGCAGCGGCAGCACCATGTTGATGTCGTGCGTCAGCTCGAGGGCGAAGACGATTCCGGTCAGGGGCGAACGCATCGTGCCGCCGAGAATCGCACCCATGCTGACCAGCGGCCAGAAGCCGACGCCCTCCGCCGGAAAGTACCACGCTTCGACGCCGCCGAGCGCCCCACCCATCATCAGGAGCGGTGCGAGCACGCCGCCCGACGTGCCCGATCCGAGCGACACCGACCAGATGATCGATTTGACGATGAGGACGCCGAGGATCACGCGCCCGCTCACCTCGCCCTTCAACAGATCGCCGATGACGTCGTAGCCGACGCCGAGCGCCTGCGGGAACAGCCAGCCGCCGATGCCGATCACGAGACCGCCAATCGCCGGCCACCACATCCAGTGGATCGGCAGATGCTGAAAGGCATCCTCGGAGGCGTAGACGGCCCGGGTGAGCAGCGCGGAGAGCGCGCCTGCCAGGACGCCGGCGAGCACGCAGCCGATCAAACCGAGCGGACCGATGAACACGGGATGGGGCGGGACCGGGAACAGCGGTCCGAGCCCGATGATGTAGCGACGCATGGCCGCCGCGGTCGCGCTGGCGAGGGCGACCGGGATCAGGCTGCGCGGCTTCCATTCGAACAGGAGCAGCTCCACCGCCAGGAGCACCGCGGCGAGCGGCGCCGCAAAGGTCGCGGACATGCCGGCCGCCGCGCCGGCGACGAGCAGCGTCTTGCGTTCGGCGCTGGTCAGATGACAGAACTGTGCGATCAGTGAGCCGACCGCGCCGCCCGTCATGATGATCGGACCCTCCGCGCCGAACGGGCCGCCCGACCCGATCGAGATGGCGGACGACAGCGGCTTGAGCAGCGCCACCTTCGCATCGATCCGGCTGCCGTTGATCAGGATCGCCTCGATCGCCTCGGGAATGCCGTGGCCGCGGATCCGTTCGGAGCCGTAGCGCGCCATCACCCCGATCACGAGGGCGCCGGCCACCGGCACCAGAATCACCAACGGACCGAGCGTATGTCCTTCCGGCGTCACCACCGCGGTGGACAGCCGCTGGAAGAAGAACAGGTTCGTAAACAGGCCGATCAGCTTGAGCAGCGCCCACGCGACGCAGGCGCTGATCGCGCCGATACCGCAGGCGAAGGCCGAAATCAGGAGCAGGCGCGGGGTCGCCGTGAAGTCGCCGAGATCGCCGGCGACGGCGTGCGGGCGCGGGTCGGTGGTCACAATGTATTGAATCCCATATAATTAACGATAACAGACATGCCCCGGCCAATGCCATCTCGACCGCCGGCCGCCGCGCCGCCAGGCGTCCGCCGCGCGCTCGACGCCCTGCGGCACATCGTCCAGACCCTGCGGGTGGGGCGCGCCGGTGAGCGCCGGACCGGATTGAGCAGCGCGCAGCTGTTCGCCTTGCAGCAGATTGCGGACCATCCAGACGCGTCGGTGAACGATCTCGCCGCGCTCACCTTCACCCACCAGAGCTCGGTGTCGGTCGTGATTCAGCGGCTGGTGCGCCAGGGCCTGGTCGCCAAGGTCCCGGCCGACGACGATCGGCGGCGTCAGCGATTGACGCTGACGCGCAAGGGACGGCGGCTGCTGGACCGCGCGCCGGTGGCCGTGCAGCAGCACCTGATCGCCGCGATCGCGGCGCTTCCGGCGGCCGACCGCCGGGTGCTGGCGCGCGCCCTCGGTGCGATCGTGGCGCGGATCGCGCCGCACGACCAGACGGCGCATCCGCCGATGTTCTTCGAAGGGGACATCGCCGTGCGCCCGGCCGGATCGCGGAAGGCACGCCGATGACCCGGGGCCACGCCGGCGCCGGCGACGCCACCAGGCGCGATCAGATTCACCACGGGATCACGCAACAGCAGGAACGCGCCCGCCGCCTGCTCGCGCGTGCCGGCGATCAAGACCTCGCCGCGACGACCGCTCGGACCTTGCATCACCTCGATGCGCTGCACGCTCGCTTCAGGGACACCGAGGTTGCGCCGGACCAGGACGCTCCGTGGCTGTCGTTCATTCATGCCCAGCTTGCGGTCGCGATCTGGGAGCTCGATGTGGCGGAACGCGAGCTCGACGCGGTTCGCCGCGCGAGACCGCGCTGAGGCGGGTGAGAGGTACTTCGAGCAGCAGGTCCGTCGCGTTGCGTGCGCGGGTGATGAACAGGATCAGTGCCGCCGCGGTTCAGCGGCGGGCGGGCGGCGCGGTAAAGCGGGTGCCGCACCGCTCACAGACGAACCAGTGCGACGAGCTGCCGGTCTGGTCCTCGAGATGCGCCTGATCGGCGCGCTTGCACTTTGGGCAGGGTGGTGGCACTGGACCGTGTGTGGGGGGCATTTGGCTATCACGCGT
The DNA here is from genome assembly GCA_025463215.1 of Acidobacteriota bacterium. GTDB lineage: Bacteria > Acidobacteriota > Vicinamibacteria > Vicinamibacterales > CAVVIG01 > CAVQFC01. The sequence continues at coordinate 16,034 of JAOBWF010000246.1, forward strand.
CAACGGCCGCAACCATAGCACAGCGGTATAAGAGAGTCGGCCGATCGCACCTCGTACCGCCCGCGCGCCATGAAAATAATGGATGAGATCGGCCGCGGGCGGTCACCCCAACAGTAAAACGCATCTCTGATAATATCGGCGCCTCCGGCGACCCACACCATTTCCATCCGAAACATTGTTTCCGCGAACGTGTCAGCGGCGGAGTTGACGCCTGGATGCTGCAGTCACCGCTCCGTTACAGCCGCTCCGAGTCGCGGTGATGACCGCAGGCGATCCGGGAGCCGGCGACGACCCCTTCTACGTGGCGGTGTGCAACGCGCAGGAGATCTTCCTGTTCGTGAATACGCCGTACGCGGCACGCTTCGGATTGCTGCCGCCGCAGATCGTCGGGCGCAGTGTGCGCGACGTCCTGGGTCCGTCAGCGCACGCCACGGTGGCGCCGTACATCCACCGCGTCCTCGCCGGCGAAGAGGTCGAGTTCACGCGGGAGATGACCTCCGGGGCGCTCGGCACGCGCCTGATGCACGTCACCTACCTTCCTCAGGCGAACGAGGCCGGCGGCGTCGACCGGTTCATCGCCGTACTGCAGGACGCGTCGGCGCGCGGCGACGCCGAGCGCGCACGTCAGGACGGTCTGGCGGCGGCGCGCGCGGCGCAGCAGCTGGCGGAAACCGCCAATCGCATGAAAGACGAATTCCTGGCGACCATTTCGCACGAGCTGCGGACGCCGATCAACGCCGTGCTTGGCTGGACCCGGATGCTCAAGCAGCCGGGTCTCGACGCGGAGGCCCGCGCGCGCGGCATCGACTCGGTCGAGCGGAACGCCAAAGCCACGGCGACGATCATCGAAGACCTGCTCGACGTCTCGCGCGCGGTCACCGGCGATCTGCGCATCGGCCGGAACGACGTCGACGTCGACGAGCTGCTGCGGCGCGCGATTGAGACAGTCGGGCCGGCGGCGCTGGTCAAACATCAGCGCGTGAGCCTCTCGATCCTCGATCGCGCGCCCCATGTCGTCGTCGGCGACGCGATGCGGCTGCAGCAGGTCGTGTGGAACGTGCTGTCGAACGCGATCCGCTATACCCCTGATGCAGGACGGATCGCCGTCACCGTGCACGCGCGTGACGAAGAGGTGCTGGTGCAGATCAGCGACAGCGGCGAAGGCATCGCGGCAGAAGCGCTGCCATTCATTTTCGACCGCTTTCGCCAGGCCGATTCGAGCACGACGCGGCGGCACGGCGGGCTGGGGCTGGGGCTCGCGATTGCGCGCCAGCTCGTGTTCCTGCACGGCGGTTCGATCTCGGGGCACAGTGAGGGGAAGGGCGCCGGCGCGGTGTTCGTCATCACGCTGCCGCGAAAAGCCGAGACGCAGCCCGAACAGCTGACGCTGCGGGCAACGGAGGCGCAAGCGATCCTCGATCGTGCGCACCTGAACGTCGCGGGCATCGCGGTGCTGCTGGTCGACAGCGATGATGAGTCGCGTGAGTTCATCGGGACGACGCTGCGGCGGGAAGGCGTCGACGTCACCAGCGTGCGGACCGGTGCCGCGGCGCGGGACGCCTGCACCGGCGGCAGATTCGACGTGCTGCTGTGTGCCACGGCGCTCGAGGATGGCGACGGCTATTCGCTGCTGAGAACGCTCCGTGCCGGCGGCAGGTGTCTGCCGCCGTCGACGCCGGCCGTGGCGCTGACGGCGTACCGGCGTGTCGAGGACCGGACGCGCGCCCACGCTGCGGGCTTCCAACTGCACCTGGGCGTACCGGTGCACCCGTCAGAGTTGATCGCGGCGATCTGGGCGCTGCGGCCGCGATCCGGATAGCGCGTGCCGCGCGCCACCGCGTCAGTCCGCGGTCTTTGCCTGGCGCACGAACGCCTGGTATCCGCAGGCGGTGTTGTCGCACGCCCACGCCGGTTCCAGCAGGCCGGTCGTCCGCAGCCACAGCGTGCGGTCGGAAAACCGCAGGGCGGCACCGCATCGCGGACACACGTGGATGTCGCCTTCGTGAGGCCGGTTCGCGCCGCGTCGGTCGGATTGCGACGGATTGGTCACAGCGGACATCTCTACGCAAGCATATGGCCGAGCCATACGAATACGTCTCTTGCGTAGAATTGCACGTTCCCGCATCAACGCGCACATCAGCTTTGTGCCGCTTTAGAACAGTCGCGTGACACGCTCGGAACAGGGCACGCGCCGAATCACGGCACACCGGCGCATGACCGGAATAGATCGCGCCTCGCTGATGTCGCTGCTGATGCGGTGTCGCGAGCGAGAGTGGTTTGCCGATGCCTGTCGCGCAGGCCTTTACATGCAGCGGGCTCGAATCACCACGAAGGCGACCGCTGGATCGACCCGAAGAATCCTCAGATGACGCGGCTGCCGAACGATCTAGTCCTGACGCAGCGCCATGACCGGCTCCATCCCCGACGCGCGCCACGCCGGAATCACGGTGGCGACCATCGCGACCATGCCGAGGGCGGCGGACGCGAGAGTGAGCGACAGCGGATCGTAGGGTCGCAACTCGAACAGGAGTGTCTCGGCCGCGCGGCCGGCGGCGATCGTCAGCAAGACACCGGCGACGAGCCCCGCAGCGAGCACGACGGCGCCGTCACGGACCACGAGTCCGACGACGGCGCGCCGATCGGCGCCGAGCGCGAGCCGAATCGCGATCTCGTTCGTGCGCTGCGCGACGATGTACGACGTCACCCCGTACAGCCCGAGGACGGTCAGGATCACCGCGAGCGCGCCGAATGGACCGGCGAGCGAGGCCATCAAACGCTCCCGCAGCAACGACTCGCGGACGATCGTGTCGAAGACCCGAAATGAATACCGCAGCGTCGGGTTGACCGCGTCGAGCGAGCGTCGCAAGGACGCAATCACCGTGTCGGCGTTCGTGTTCGACCGCACGAGCAGCTGAATGCCGGTGCCGTGGAGCACGGCCTGGGACAACGGGACAAAGACGATCGGCTGGTCGTCTTCGCGCAATTCGCGATACTTCGTGTTCTTCGCGACGCCGACGATCTCGTACGGGGCGCTCGGGTCGGACGGGGTCCCCTCGACCCAGAGGCGCCGTCCGAGCGGGCGTGCCCCTGGCGCGAACAGCCGCACGAACGCCTCGTTGACGATGGCGACTTTCGCCGATGCCGAAGTGAGATCGTGGTCGTCGAACTCGCGCCCCTCGACCAGGGGAGTGCCCAACGTGCGGAAGTACCGCGTGCCGATCATGTTTCGAAAGGCAATCCGCGCCTGGATCGGGTCCGACCCCTCCATCCAGATCCGGTTGTTCCAGTTGCCGCCGGAGAGCGGGACGATGGCGAGTTCGGTGGCGTCGGCGACGCCGCCGGTTGCGCGTACGCGCGCCAGCAACTCCGTCCGAAACGCGACCGTGCGGTCCGGCGGCACCCGCAGGGTGGCGAAGCTGACCGTGCTGACGACCAGGTAGCGTTCCTGAAATCCTGGGTCGACCGCCTCGAGACGCTGCAGGCTGCGTACAAAGACGAATGTGCCGGCGAGCAAGACCAGCGACAGCGCGATTTGCGAGGCCATGAGCGTCCGGCGAACCGCCGTGCGCTCGCGGCCGCCGCTCAGACCGCGCGCGCCGGCGGCGAGGATCGCGCCGGGCAGCGCCGTCGCCGCCCGCAGCATGGGAACAGCGGCGAACACCAGGCACGTGAGCACCGCGAGAAGCGTCACGAAGGCCAGCGTGCGGAGATCCACCGACAGATCGAGGAACACACGAGCGGTGTCCGGCGCGAGCCGCGACACGAGCAGCTGGCTGAGCGCCCGCGCGACGAACAGGCCGAGGAGAGCGCCGGCGGCTGCGAGCAGCAGGCTCTCGGTGAGCAACTGTCGCGCGAGGCGCAGGCCGGACGCTCCCAACGCAAGACGCACCGCCATTTCACGTCGTCGCGTATGCGATCGTGCCAGCATCAGGTGCGCCAGATTGGTGCACGCAATCAGCAGGACGATCCCGGTGATCGCGAGCAAGAGCACCAGCGGCGTCGAATACTGCTCGCGCAGGCGGGACACGCCGCGGACCGCCGGACTGGCGACGAGGGTCATGTGCAGATACGGGGTCACGCTCGATTGCGGATAGTTCGGTGGCAGGGTCGCCGCGAAGAGTGCCGCGGAGTCCGCTTTGAACGCCGCCGCGGCCGCCGCGATGGACGCACCCGGCTTCAGCCGGCCCATGACCGTCAGCCACCAGAAGGTTCCGGCATCGAGCCGTGAATCGGTTCCGTGCCGCGCCGGCTCCGCACAAATCGGCAGGGCGACATCGAACGTCCGGCCCACCTCCACACCGAAGAACTGCGGTGGCGTCACACCGATGATCCGGGTCCGCAGCTTGCCGATCGTCGTCTCCTGCCCGACGATCGCGCGCGCTCCGCCGAACTCGCGTTGCCAGAAACCATGGCTGATGACCACCCCGGCATCCGTGCCACAGCCGCGGCGGTCGTCCTCGGCCGTGAACAGCCGTCCATGTTCGGGGTGGATGCCAAGAACCTCGAAGAACTCGCCGCTGACCCACAACGCCGCGATCTTGCGGAACTCACCGCGCTGAGACAGCTCAAGCGGCTCGTCCGCCCAGGCGAACAGCCCCGACAGCGTGTCGTGGCGGTGGCGGATCTGCTCCCACAGCGGGTTTGTCAGTGCGGCGTCGCGCAGCCATGTCCCGCGCGCGTGCGTCATGTCGTCGAGGCGCAATTGAACCAGTTCGTCCGGGGCGGCGACGGGGAGCGATCGGAGACGGATCGCATTCAACAGCTCGAAGATTGCGGTGTTCGCGCCTGCGCCGAGCGCGAGCGAGAGGATCGCGACCGCCGCAAAGGCCGGCGCGGCCCGGAGCGTCCGAAGGGCGATCCGAATGTCGTGCCCGACGCCGAACAGCCATCGCGGCCGCCAGATGTCCCGTGACGGATCCTGCGCCGGCGCGACGCTCCCGAGGGCCCGATACGCGGCAGACGCGCCATTGCGCGGGTGCACGCCTCGACTCTCGAGGTCGCGCTGCGTCATCGCGCGGCGGAACTCGACTTCCTCCGCCGGCGCCGCATCGAAGGCGCGGCCGCGGAGGATCGTCCAGCAGCGATGCAGGAAGGGCAGCATGGGCGCGGCTCAGGTCGCGACGGGCAGGTTAGCGACTACGACGATGACTCGGTCGAACTCGCCGCGCGGCACCGTCAGCTGCGCCCGTCGATCGACTATTCGCATCGCAACGCCTCGATCGGGTCGATGCGGGTCGCCCGCATCGCTGGCGGCCATACCGCCAGGAGCGCGACACCGGTGAGAACGGCAGGCACGGCGACGAAGACTGCGGGATCCCTTGCGGTGACTCCGAACAGCAGCGTTTCGATCAGCCGCGACAATGCGAACGCCGACGCCATTCCCATCGCCACGCCGGCGACCGCCAGGCTCATGCCCTGCACGATCACCATGTTCCGCACCTGGCGGCGATCCGCCCCCAAGGCGAGGCGGATCCCAATCTCCTGCGTTCGTTGCTGCACCGCGTACGACATCAAGCCGTACACGCCGATCGCCGCGAGCAGCAGCGCCGCGCCGCCGAAGACGGTCAGCAGCAGCATGTTGAAGTCGGAGCGCGCCGTGGACTGCGCCACGATCTCGTCCATCGACCTGATCCCGGCGACCGGTAGACCACCGCTCGCATCGCGCAACGCCTGTTGGACGACCGCGCTGAGCGCGTGCGGCTCTCCGCGGGTCCTCACGACCCAGCCGATGTCGCCGATGCGGGCGTTCAGTGCGGTGACGCTGTCGGGCACCTGTGCGAACGGCACGTACATCGTCGGCTGCGGATCCTGGTTGAGCCCGCTGTCGCGCACGTCGCCCACGATCCCGACGATCTGTCTGGGCTGTTCGTCGGACGCCGCGCCCATGCCCTTGCCGATGAGGAGCTGATCGCTCATCGGATCGCCTTGGGGCCAGAACTGCCGAGCCATGGCTTGGTTGATGATGACGACAGCTGCGGTGTCGCGGCGGTCGCGCGCGTTGAAGTCACGCCCGCGCACCAGCGGAATGTGGAACACCTCGAAGTATCCCGGCGACAGGCTGATCCATCCTCCCTGTCCGGTATACGGCCCGCCGCCTTCGACCGGGCGACCGACGATGTTGAACGGCAAGCCGAAACCGCCCTGCAGCGGAATACAGCAAGTGGCGGTCGCCGCCTCCACACCAGGCACGGCGCGCAGACGCTCGGTGCCGATTCGTGTCAGCTGGTCGAGCCCCGCCGTGTTCGAAAACTTGGCCTCGGCGAGCGACATTCGCAGCGTCAGGATGTCGTGGGTCGCAAACCCCGGGTCGACTGCTCGCAGCGCCACGAACGATCGAATCAGCAGGGATGCGCCCACCAGCAGCACCAGCGCGAGCGCCACTTCGACGACGACAAGCGTCGATCGCGCCCTGTTCTGGCGGACGCCACTACCGGACCGGCCGCTGCTTTCCTTGAGCGAGGCATTGAGATCGACGCGGGACGCCTCGAGCGCCGGAAATAGTCCGAACACGAGCCCGGTCGCGATCGAGATCGTGACCGTAAACGCGACAACGCGCCAGTCCGCCGTCACGCCGGATCCATCCGCGCCGATGCGCGGCATGGTGCCCGGGTTGATCGCGAGCAGGGCGCGAATGCCGGCGAGGCCGAGTCCGAGCCCGAGCGCGCCTCCGGTCAGCGACAGCAGCAGGTTCTCGGTCAGGAGCTGCCGGACGATGCGGCCGCGCGCGGCACCCATCGCCGCGCGAATGGCGATCTCGCGCTTGCGGGCCGTCGCCCGCACCAGCAGCAGGTTCGCCACATTCGCGCAGGCGATCAGCAGCACGAAACCGACGGCGCCGACAAGCACCAGCAGCGAGGTCCTGACGTTGCGCACCATCCGCTCCCGCAGCGGCTGCACGCCGAACGTCTGCTGGGGACCGAAGAACCCTGGGAACCGGCGGCGAAACTGATCCGCCGCCGCGCGCATCTGCGTGTTGGCCATCGCCAGCGTCACGCCGGCCTTCAGCCGTGCCACTGCCGTGAAGTAATGCGCCTGGTCGCTGCTCGCCGGATCCATCTGAAACGGTGTCCAGACGTCCGGGGACGGATCGAAATGCGCGCGGCTGAAGGCGGGCGCCAGTATGCCGACGACCAAGTACGGATCGCCGCTGAGCGAGATCGTCCGGCCGATGATCTGCGGATCGGAGCCGAACCGGCGGCGCCAGAATCCATCGCTGAGCACGACAACCCGTTCACCGTTGGGCCGCCCCTCGTCGGCCGTGAACGTCCGGCCGGCGGCGAGGGGCGCGTCAAACAAACGGAAGAAATCGCCGGTCACCTGGCCCGACTTGACCTGCTCGGGGCGGTCGCCGCCACTGAGATTCAACACGCCGAACCGATACGCGGACGTGTCCTGCAACACGTTCGTCTGGTCGCGCCAGACGTTGAACTTCGGCACCGAGGCGCCCGAGTTGGTGCCGTCCGGTGAGGCGTTGAAGATCGCGACGATGCGATCGGGGTCCGGATAGGGGAGCGGCTCGAGCAGGACGCTATTGACAACGGAGAAGATCGCCGTGTTGGCGCCGATGCCGAGCGTGAGCGCCGCGACGGCGGTGATGGTGAAGCCCGGCGACTGCCGAAACATGCGCAGCGAGTGTTTCAGGTCCCGAAAGAATTCGGCCATGCGTTTACCTCTCGATGCCTCCGAGCCTACCGGACGGTACCCCGGCCGCCTCAATTATGTCAGGACGCCCGCGGGATCAGGTGGTTCGCCTGTTGCCGTGCTTGATCGAGGGTCCATGCTCTCTTACGATTGAGGCGGTGCCGTTGTCCCTCTGGCGAGATCAGGAGCGTGGGTGGTTCTTTGTGCGGGCCAGCGGGGCGCTCGACATCGACGAGATCGTCGGAGTGATTGCTACCGCCAGGGCGACCGTCGAGAACCGGATGGTGCCGATGCTGTTCGATGCACGAGCGGCGCACGGCGGTCTCGGCGATGCACAGGTCGATCGGGCCGTCGCGGCTGTCGACGCGGCCGCCAAGTCGGGTGGCCTCCGAGCGCACGTCGCCGTCGTCGCCAGCGACGATCCGGTCTATTCCGCGATGCTTCGCTACGAGGCGCGCTGCGCGGACATCGGGGTGCGGGTCATTCGCGTGTTTCGCCAGTTGCCCGATGCGGAGCACTGGCTTGAAATTGTTTCCGCCGCGCGCGATCTTCGCTAGTTCGGTGAGGCGGCGGCGCGTCTGACCCATGCGGTGACCGGACCAGCACAGGGGAGGAACTCTCCGGCGCCGGAAATCACCCGGTGACGCGTGCGCCGACGGATTCAGCCGACGTTATGCCGCCGGCGTCGGTTCGCGCCCGGCCGCCATCAGGCCGCAGATCAGCACGATCACGATGACGGCGTGATAACCGATATCAGCCCCGGTACGCGGACCGACCCCGATGGCGATCATCACGATCCCGACGAGCGTTCCGAACAGCGCGAACCCCTGTGCGGCGAGCGCGACGCGGCGGGTGGCTCGGGCCGATGCCAGGCAGGCGGCGAATCCGGTGACCAGCACCGCGGCGATCACCGTTTCGGCGGTGCCGGCCTTCTGGTGCTCGAGGCCGTGTGCGAGGACGCCGAAGTGGATCAGCGCGGCGGCGATGAAGGTCGTCGCCTCGACGAACAGGAACAGCCGAATGGGTTGTTTCATGCGCATACCCTCCGATGCCGCCGCCCGTCAGGTTCACGACGACGCCAACGTCGCGAGAGGCCGAGGACGCGGTGAGTCTTGAGCGGGCGGCCTTCTCCAAGTGAGTGGTCCGGGAATATAATTGAAGTAATTCAACTATATAAATTATCTAACTATTGGATACGTTGGATATTACGCCGTAGTTCCAGTCGGTCGGGGTCCGACCTGCGGGCGCCTCGGCTAGCGGTCGAAGAGCGAGGCCGCTCTCGCGCCGCAACGGCCAGCGTTATGGCCGGCTCCGTCGCCTGCGCCTTTCAACGCTGTTGAGCAGTCTGCGCGCGTCGATCGGGCGCATGCCGCTGAGTGATCGGTGCGCGGAGTGCTTTCGCGAAAGAGGATCGCTTTCGCCGCTCGTAACTGGACGATACAACCGACGCCTGTAGTGACTGGCAGAGGGATGGTGGTACCAAGCTTGCGAGAACCCCGTCCGTGCGCAAGCTGATCTTGCGGAACTTCCAGGCGCCCGGCGACATCGTCATGCTCACCGCGGCTGTACGCGATCTGCATCGCGCCCACCCGGGCGAGTTCCTGACGGACGTCCGGACGCCGTTCCCGGACCTGTGGGCATTCAATCCGTACCTCACGCCGCTCAGCGAGACGGATCCGGATGTCGAAGTCGTCGACTGCGAGTACCCGCTGATCCATCAGTGCAATACGACGCCGTGCCATTTCCTTCACGGCTTTCCCGCGTTCTTGAACGAGCGGCTCGGGCTGCGGATTCGTGTCAGCGACTATAAAGGCGATATCCACGTCGGAGACGTCGAGCGGACGTGGTGCGAGCACGTGCGGGCGCTCGAGCCCGACCCCCAACCGTATTGGCTGCTCGTGTCTGGCGGGAAGTTCGATTACACCATCAAGTGGTGGGATCACGATCGATATCAACAGGTCGTCGATCATTTCAACGGCCGCATTCAGTTCGTCCAGGTGGGCGAGGCCTCACACCATCATCCTCCGCTGCGCGGCGTGGTCGATCTTCGCGGCCAGACCACATTGCGGCAACTGGTGCTGCTGGTCCATCAGGCACAGGGCGTGCTCTCGCCGGTGAGCTTGCTGATGCACCTTGCCGCCGCGGTCGAGCCCCCGGCGGGGGCGCCGCGGCTGCGGCCGTGCGTCGTCATCGCCGGCGGCCGCGAGCCGCCGCATTTCACGGCCTATCCGCACCACCAGTTCGTGCACACCGTCGGCGCGCTGCGCTGCTGCGATCAGGGGGGCTGCTGGAAATCGCGGACGCTGCCGCTCGGCGACGGCGACGACAAGGACCGGCCCGAGGAACTCTGCGTCGACGTGGTCGGCCGGTTGCCGCGGTGTATGGACATGATCACGGCGCAAACCGTGATCGAACGTATCGACATGTACTTCAGAGGGGGAGCATTACAGTGGCCGATCAATTCAACGACGACGACACCGTCCGGCAGCGACTCGAGGCGCGCCGGCGTTTCCTGCTGATGCTGTCAGGCGGCGCCCTCACCGGGACGCTGTTCACCGCATGCGCCGATTCGCCGTCGCAGCCGACGGCGATCGCGAGCTCGTCGAGCAGCAATGCGTCGAGCAGCAGTTCGTCCAGTGGTACGTCGTCGAGCAGTAGCTCGTCGAGTAGCAGTTCCTCGTCGATCGCTTCATCGAGCAGCAGTTCCTCGTCGCCGGGGAGCTCCAGTTCATCGGGATCGAGCTCCAGTTCGTCGGGATCGAGCGGCGGGTCGTCGGGATCGAGCGGCAGCTCAGGGTCTTTCGGATCGACCGGTTCGGCGGCAACGGGCGGCCGCGGTCTGCTGGTGTAAACACCACGCTCTTTGCTCGCGCCGAGCGGAGGAGGTTGGTGCCGCGCGCCGGCTGTCATGCACTGTCTGGAAGACCGCCGGTTGTTCGTCGGTTTGGTTGTGGATATATTTTAGAATGACGCCGCGTTCGTCCGCGTCGGCGGTGGCATAGCACCGACGATCTCGGCGCCCGGTCGCAGCCGCGGCCCCATGTCACGCGCGTGGAGGAGTCAGAAATCAGCGGCAAAGGATTGTTAGGTTTTACCGTGGCCGTCCCGACTGCATTTTCCAAAGCCGTGGCCGAACGCGTTATCGCGGCCAATCGCGAGCTCGCGCTCCGCTGGCTGTCGCGGCTGGAGCCGCTCGTCCCGGTGCATTCCGGCGAGATTTTCCCCTCACCGGAGCCGCTGAACCACATTCCCGAGTTGATTGCGAGAGTCGGCGTCTACCTGCGATCCGCCGACCAGGAAGAAATCGCGGCGAACGCGGCCGTCGTCAGCAAGGCGCAGGAGCTCGGATGGCTCCGTCACAGCCAGCGGGCATCCATCCACCAAATCCTGAAGGAATACGAATTACTCGGGGCGATCCTCGCCACCTTCATGCGGGATGAGACCGCCCGCCTCGCGGTCGCGCCAGATCCGTCGGACTGCTTTGACGTGATGGTCAGGCTGCAGAAGGCCGTGGCAGCATTGCAGCAGGCGACGGTCGACACCTTCCTCAGTCTGTATGTCGACACGATTACCGCGCAGGGACGCCGCATCGACGACTTCACTCGGGTCGTCAGCCATGAGCTGCGGCAGCCGATATCGGCGCTGCAGATGGCTGTCCATCTCTTGAAGGTCGATCCCGGCGCACGCAGCCCGGAACGGCTCGACCGCAGCATCGCCGTGCTGCATCGCAACGTCGATCACGTGTTGAGCACGATGCGCAATCTCGAGCTCGTGTCGCGGAGCGATCCCGACAACCCGGTCACGCAGGAGGTCAGCCTGACTGCGATCGCGAACGAGGCCGCCCGTCGTCTGCGAGACGTCGCCGACGCGCGTTACGTCGATATCCGGGTTGCCCAGAATCTGCCGGTCGTCAACGCCGACGTCGCCCGGGTCGAGCTCGTGCTGATGAATCTGCTGTCGAATGCGATCAAATACAGCGATCCGGCGAAACCCGATCGGATCGTCACCGTCGAACGCGTCGACTCGATCGGCGGCACGTGCGCCGTGGCGATCGCCGACAACGGGCTGGGAATCGCGGCCGATCAGGTGACGCTGATCTTCGAACGGTACGTCCGGGCTCACGCCGACCGCGATCTCGATCTCGGCGTCGAAGGCCGGGGATTGGGGCTCGACATTGTACGGAAGTCGGTGCACAGCCTCGGCGGCGCGATCGACGTCCGATCGACGGAAGGCGTCGGCACGACGTTCACGCTCACCCTTCCGCTCGACGACGCGCCGGGTACGACAGGACGGCAGGGCCGTCCTTCACCGCGCGCGGCGGACTTCAGCGCGATCGGCCACTCGGTCGAGCCTGACGAATAAATCCGTCGTACATGGACCCACCAGGCGCCGCGCGACTCGGCGGCGGCCGTCGCGGCGACGGAGCTCTGGTAAATACCCACAAAATCGTTGCACGCCGGTCGCTGGTACGTCCGGCGGTCGTGATGCCGGCCTCCTATCGTCCTTCCCTGGAGGCTGCTGATGATCCGCTCGACACTGGTGTTCGCTCTTGTCTTCGCCACACTCGCCACCCTTGACGCCCAGGCCGGAGCCGCGGGCGTTTGTGATCCGCACATCCGGTCGACCGAGGCCGGGCTGCTTGCGACCCTCGCCGACGGCGCTCGCGTGTCACCGACGCTGCGGCGTCTGATTGATCGGCTCAACGCCTCGGACGTCGTGGTCTACCTGATGTTCGACCGGGCGGCGACGGCGACCCTGGCGGGACATACGTCACTGCTGACGACCGCCGCCGGCCGGCGGTATCTGCGCGTGTCGATCGATCGTCGCAGCGGCGGCTGTCGACTGGCCGGCATCCTGGGGCACGAACTGCAGCATGCGGTCGAGATCGCGGAGTGCCCGGCGGTGACCGACGAGGCCGGCTTGATCCTGCTGTATCAGCGGATCGGCTTCCGATCCGGCGGCATCGCCGCAGACTGCTTCGACAGCGCCGGCGCGATCCTCGCCGGCCGGATCATCGAACGCGAAGTGGCAGCCCGTTACAGAGAATTTACCGGCGCCGGGCGTTAACGCACATTTAACGCGGTCGACATCGCGGCGAAACGTCTGCCGCATAGGCTCACGATCCGAAATGCCCAAACACCGCGTGCTTATCGTCGAAGACGAACAGGACATCGCCGGCCTCATCAAGCTGTCGATCGAACGCGCCGGCGACACCGACGCGCACATCGTCGGTTCCGGTGACGCTGCGCTGAAAGCGGTCGCCGATCGCATCCCCGACCTGATCGTGCTGGACTTGAATCTGCCGGTCGTCGGCGGTCTCGAGGTCTGTCGCATCCTGCGGTCGCGCAGCGACGTGCCGCACGTGCCGATCATCATGTTGACGGCGCGGGCGAGCGAGGACGACCGAGTGACGGGACTCGAACATGGCGCAGACGATTACGTCACCAAGCCGTTCAGCGTCCGAGAGCTGACCGCACGCGTGCGAGCCGCGCTTCGGCGCGGTCCCGCGAGCGAATCACGGAGCCGCGGCACGTATCAGGGGGATCGTCTGACCGCCGATTTCGAAGCGGTCGCGATCGCCGTCGACGGCGCCGCGGTGCGGCTGACGCGGCGCGAATTCGAGCTGCTCCAGTACCTCGTGCAGAACAAGAATCGCGTCGTCACCAGAGACCGCCTGCTCGAGCGGGTATGGGGATACGAGAGGCTGGTCGAGACCCGGTCGGTGGACGTGCACGTCGGCCGGCTGCGGAACAAGCTTGGCGAGGCGAGCCGCCAGATCGAAACGGTCGTCGGCCTCGGCTACCGCTTTATCGATTGACGAACGTCGCCGACGCACAAGAGCTCGTCCCGTCCGATCGGCGCCGTGGGGGTCAGATCGCGGCGGCGGCCGCCGCCCAACCCGATGGATCCTGATCGGATTTGAACATCTTATCGACGTTCACGAGGATCTCGCCGCCTTCCACACGGATGGCGAGGCGGTCCATGTTCCGCGTCGCGCGGCCGTTCATGAAGACGCCGGTCGGCTGATATTTCGATTCGTGCTTGGGGCACTGGAACCGATTCTCCTTCGGCAACCAGCGCAGCATCTGGTTCTGATGCGGACACGCCAGGTTGAATGCATAGAGGTGCCCCTGATAGCGGACGATGATCACCTGCCCGGTCTTGTCGATCGTCACGCCGTCGGCGGCGGGGACCGGATAGCGGTGCTCGGGGCCCGCCCCGCCGCCGTCGACGATCGTCACCGTCAGCGCGGCCAGGTCGGTGGCGCTGAGGCCGAGCGCCGCGGCGCTGATCGTGAAGCAGCCGATCATCTGCAGGAACTGCCGCCGCGGCCCAGGCTTGTTATCCGGCATTGGTCAATGCCACCCCGGCGAAGGCGACCAGGAACCACAGCACGAGGCTGATCATCGACGTGGCCCGTAGCCGGCCCCATGCGCCGCCGACGCCGCGGCTGGCGTGCCGTTCCGCCGACTGCAGCACCACGCCGTTCGTCAGCAGGGCCAGAATGAGCGCCATCTTGATCCAGAAGATGCGGGACGAGAAAAACGTGTCGACATCGGCCGCGAACAGCAACAGGCCGCTGACCACGATGAAGACCAGTCCGAGGACGACGACGCGGTGCGTGCCCGCGAGCGCCTCGACCTGATGGCGCCGCTCGGCGTCGTGTCCGGCGGCCGCGAGCAGCGTCGCGCGGTCCGCGGCGACCGCGCAGCCGCCGGCGCCGACCAGACCACCGACGTGCGCGAACACAACGGCCGTGCGCACCGCGGCGTGATTGGAAAACAGCGTCGCCCACTGCGCGACGAGGGGCTCGAGCGGACCGAGCGTCATTTGTTCCCGAACAGCATCAACAGATAGCTGCCCGTCGCGATGCCCATCGACGTCAAGGCGATCGTCCGGTGGGTCTGCTTTTCGCTGTCGAGGGTGACGCCGGCACGGCCCCCCGGACCGCTCGCGAAAGTCGCGACGAATCCGGCGTCGGCGCCCATCATCAGGATGCCGTGGAGGAGCTTCGCCCGATGGTGGCTCGGGTCGTGACGGCTCTCCCACATGTTCCACGCGCCGGTGACGGTGTTGACCGCGAAGAGAGCGGTGATGCCGGTGCCCACCGCAATGTGGGCGCCGCGCCGCGCGCTGGCGGCCGCGTTGGCGTCGTTGTAGATCGACTGGCCGAGCGCGACCTCCGTCGCAAACAGCGGCAGCGTCGCGAAGCTCGCGTACTTATGGATTTTTGCGCGCGTGTAGTAGGCGTCGCTGTATTCGATCGCGACCGGGCGCGCGGTGGCCGGCTGGGGCTCGGCGGCCGCATCCGCAGCGTGCGCGGCCACGGCGTCGGCCAGCGGCGTCGCCGGTTCCTGCGCGTAGGTCACTGCCGCTGAGCCGATGGCGAGGACGCAACCGAGCACCGCCGTAACGAAGCGGGTCATGCCGGTCCTAGAGCATAACCGCTGCCAGCTGCGGCGGGGCCGCGACGCGGCGATGATCGTGGAGCGATCCGCACACCTGCCCTGTGTGAAACGTCCGCATGGCCGCGCCGCGCCGTCGCCGCCGTAAAAATTACCGTCCGAATCTCTGGACATAAGTGTCGCTCGCAGAAGGCACCCGAAGAGTTCGCAACCGGATCTGCGCGTGCGTCGAGATAAAGATGTCGTGAGGCGATCGGGTCGCCGGCCCGCACACCCGAGGCTGCACGAAAGTGCGATCAGATCTGCGTGTCCCTGTGCGCAGCGCGACAGGTGTAGCGCGGAATCCGGGCGATTCGATGCCGCTGACGACCGGCCTCCAACTTGCCCGATCGGCGAACAGGAGGTTACGCATGAAAGTCTCACACGTGATCAGCGCGGGCGCCCTGGCGATCTTCGCCGCCGGCTGCGGTTACAGCATCAAGACATCCACCGACTACGACCACAACGTCAGGTTCTCGAACTATCACTCGTTCTTCATGATGAAGGGCAATTCGTCCGGCAACCCGCTGCTCGATCAGCGCGCCGCGGCCGACGTCACGAGCGCGCTCACGTCGAAAGGCTGGATGGAAGTCCCGGAAGGCCAGGGGGAGACGGCCGTGGTCGTTCACGCCGCGACGAAAACCAAGCATACCTACGACACATTCTACGACGGCTGGGGCGGATGGGGATGGCGGGGCGGCTGGGGCGGCAGGTACGGCGGCTTCGGCGGGGCGACGACCTTCGTCAATGACTACAAGGTCGGCACGCTCGTCGTCGACATCTTCGACGCGAAGACAAAGGAAGCGATCTGGCACGGCAACGCCAGCGATGCGATGTCGGACAACGCCAACGCGAACGCGCAGGCGACGGAAGCCGCGGTCGACAAGATGTTCCAGAACTTCCCGCCGCCGCCGGCGGTCGCGAAGGGGAAGTAGCGTGGCGGCGATGCGAGCGCTGGCGAGATTCACCGGCGCGCTGGCGCTCGT
The DNA here is from genome assembly GCA_025463215.1 of Acidobacteriota bacterium. Classification (GTDB taxonomy): domain Bacteria; phylum Acidobacteriota; class Vicinamibacteria; order Vicinamibacterales; family CAVVIG01; genus CAVQFC01. Next base: position 32,106 of record JAOBWF010000246.1, read on the forward strand.
CGCCATCAGTCTCGCGACGAGCGGATCGGCCGGCGCCGAGGGTCGGCAGATCGGCAACGACGCTCCTGCGATTCGATTCGCCGAGGAACCGTCGATCCTCGTGCGGATTGACGGCGACCCGGTCTATCGTCCGATCGCCGGGACGAATCTGCAGCGGATCGTCAACACCAGGCCGTTCCTCGTTCGCGACGATGCGGGAATCCATTACCTGAAGGTGTTCGACGGCTGGATGGAGACCTACGAGCTGACCGGGCTGTGGTCGGTGTCGGGCGTCGCGCCACGCGGTGTCCAACCGGCGTTCGAGCAGGCAGTCGCCGACAAGTCGGTCGATCTACTCGACGGCAGCAACCGGCGACAGCCGGACGAGGTGCCGACGCTCGACGACGGCCGCGCCCCGGCGATTTTCGTGGCGACGATGCCGACCGAACTGATCGTGACCGACGGCCGGCCGCGGTTCGTCACGATCGACGGCTCGTCGCTGCAGTACGCCGAGAACACGACTGCGGATCTGTTCAAGGAGCCGACCGACGACGAGCTGTACGTGCTGATCGCCGGCCGTTGGTTCCGCGCCTGGACGACCGACGGCCCGTGGGAGTCCGTGCCGAGCCGCGAGCTGCCGAAAGACTTCTCCACCATTCCCGACAGCTGTCCGAAAGCGAGGGTCAAGGCATTCATCGGGGACACCGGGGCGGTGCGATGACGGATCGATTGGGCCGGGCATTGTGGCCGCGGCCCGCCAGTGCGCTCGACGAGGGCTGGCGGCGATCCGGGATCATGATCACGAGGTTCCGAAACGCAATCGTGGCGCTCAGCGCCACCCTCGTCACCTACGCCGTCGCCCGGGCGGCTGACCTCGTGCTGTTGCGCGTCGTCCATCCACCGCGCGGCGACGTGCTGCTCGTCAGCGACGTGGTGCTCGCGACCGCGTTCGGCGTGGCGATCGACCTCTGGCTGAATCTGAAAGCCGTGCGGACGCAGGTGACCGGGCTCGAGCGCGTCCAGATCATCGTCGACACCCAGCTGGCGCTTGCGGCCGCAATCCAGCGGCGCCTGCTGCCGTCCGCGTCGGCGGGATCGAACGGCGTGCGTTGGGCCGGACGGCTCGAACCCGCGCTTCGCATCGGCGGCGATTTCTACGATTCCATCCAGGTCGGGCACGACGACGTGTTCGTCGTCGGCGACGTATCGGGGAAGGGAATCCCCGCATCGCTGCTGCAGGCGTCGGCGCATTCCCTCTTTCGCACGCTGGCGCAGGAAACGGTCGATCCGGCGGAGCTGCTGGCGCGAATCTCGCGCGAGATTTTCGCGGAGAACGCCGGCTCGTCGTATCTCACGTGCGTCGTCGTCCGCGTCGACTGCACGCAGCGCACGATGACCTACGTCAACGCCGGGCACCCAGCCGGTGTGGTGGTCGGACGATCGGGGCACCGGCTGCTGTCACGGGGAGGGCCGCCGCTCGGGCTCTTCCCGGAGACGGCCTACGAGCGGGAAGTGCTGTCGCTCGAGCCCGGCGACCTCGGCGTGATCGTCAGCGACGGCATCACCGAAGCGATGGAAGAAGACGACGTCACGGCGGCGGATGTGCTGAGCCGGAACGTGTGTCGTGTGCCGGAGCCCCGCACTCCCGAGCGCGTCTGTGATGCGTTGATGCAGATGGCGCAGGACAGCGCCGGACCGCACGGCGTCACCGGCTGGCAGGACGACAAGACCGTGTTCGCATTCCGGTTCGACAACGTGGAGGTGGGATGAAGGCGCTCGGTGTCGCGTCCGACACGGGCGGAAGCGGCCGCCGTAGACGCGCTGAAAATACTGTTCACGCGACCACGAGAGGCTGACGCGGCGGATGGAGTTCCTCACGCGCGCCATCGAACACTGGGGATACGCGGCCGTGCTTGCGAGCGTGCTGCTCGGCAGCATCGGCCTTCCGATACCGGAAGAAAGCATCCTCATGCTGGCGGGATACCTGGTGTGGCGCGGCGAACTCAGTCTTCCGCTGGTCGTCGTGCTCGGCATCGTCGGCGCCTCGGTCGGCGACAACCTCGGGTACTGGGTCGGTCGACGCTTCGGCGGCCCGGCGCTGCGACGTTATGCCGCGTGGTCCTGGCTCGCCCCCGCCACGCTCGAAGCGAGCCAGCGCTTTCTGCAGAGGCACGGCGCGCCGGCGATCTTCGTGGCCAGGTTCGTGCCGGGACTGCGCTTCGCGGCCGGGCCGATATCGGGAATGTCCGGCATGCCCGCCGCCTCCTTCTTCATCGCGAACATCCTCGGCGCCGTCTGCTACGTCCCGATCGTCGTCGGCCTCGGCGACGCCATTGGCCGCGGGGCGGGGCCGCGTCTCGAACGCCTGCGTGGGGAGGGCGTCGCCATCGAACACATCGTCCTGATCGCGGCGATTGTCGGGACGCTCACCGCGCTGTTGGTCCGCGCGATCCGTCACCGCTCCTAGACGGCCGCGGCTACCGCGCGACTCCCTGGCTCGCGAGCGGTCCGACCGCCTGCCGCGCCGGTCCGACGCCGGCCCCGGTGTGCAGAATCGTGGCGGCGATCTCGTCGAGATCCTCGCGCGTCAGCGCGATCGAGGCCGCGCCGATCCACCCGTCCACCTGACCCGGCGTACGCGCGCCGACAATCGCGCCGCTGACCGCCGGCCAGGCCAGCGTCCATGCAATGGCGATTGCCGATACGGATGTCCCGTGCCGTCTCGCGATCGGCGCGAGCGCGTCGCGGAGCAGCAGGTTGCGGTGCAGATTGGGCTCCTGAAACTCGGCGGCATGGCGCCGCCAATCGTCCTGGGCCAGCGTCGCCATGCGGTCGGCGGTGAAGGTGTCGGTCAGCAGACCGGACTGCATCGGGCTGTAGCCGATGACGCCGGTGTCGTGGCGCTCGCACCACGGGAGCTCGCGGTCCGCCGCCTTGCGGTTGACCAGCGAGAAGGGCGGCTGCAGCGAGTCGACGTGGCGAATCACTTCACAGCGCGAGAGCAGGTGGACGTCGAAGTTCGAGACGCCGATGGCGCGGACCTTTCCCTCGTCGACGAGTGCGGCCATCGTCGCCCAGGAATCCTCGACCGGCGTGCCGCTTTCGTCGGGCCAGTGAAACTGGAACAGGTCGATGCGCTCGACTCCGAGCCGTCTGAGCGACGATTCGCACTCGCGCCGGATCGACGCCGGCGTCAGGGTGCGACGCGGCTCGCGCATGCGATCGTGCGCGCTCCACACCAGGCCGCACTTGGTGAAGACGAACGGCCGATCGGCCGGCCGCGCGTCGCGCAACAGCTGTCCGACAACGTGTTCGGAATGGCCGAGGCCATAGACCGCGGCCGTGTCGATCCAGTTCACGCCGAGTTCCAGCGCGTGCCGCATCGTCGCCAGCGACGCCGCGTCGTCCTGCGGTCCCCAGCCGTAGGCCCAGCCGCCGCCGCCGATCGCCCATGATCCGAAGCCGAGCCTGGTGATCTGCATGCCGGTGCGACCGAGAGGGTGAGTCGGTAGTGTCATGTTGTGTGTCCCTGATAGGTGACCCGCCAGATGGTGCCGTTCCCGTCTTCCGTCACGAATAGCGAACCGTCCTTCGCCACGGCGACCCCGACCGGACGACCCCAGACCCCGGTGTCCGACACCACGAAGCCGGTCATGAAGTCTTCGTACTCGCCGGTCGGTGTCCCGCTGGCGTCGAAGAGCAGCCGGACGACTTTGTAGCCGGTGCGCTGGCTCCGGTTCCAGGATCCGTGCATCGTGACGAAGGCACTGCCCCTGTACCCGGCGGGAAAGGTGCTGCGCTCGTAAAAGGCAATCTGCAGCGGCGCCGAATGCGCCTGCATCAGCAGGTCGGGAACGGTGACCTGGTCCTTGAGATCGGCTCGCGCGCCGGCCTGTCGCGGATCCGCGTGTCCGCCGATGAAGTACCACGGCCAGCCGTAAAAGGCGCCGTCGACGACATGCGTCGCGTATTCGAACGGCGTGTCGTCGCCGAGATCATCGCGTTCGTTGACGACGCACCACAGCTGCGCGGTGACCGGTTGCAGCGTCATCCCGGCGCAATTGCGCAACCCGGTTGCGACGATCTTCAAATCGCCGCCGGTCGGATCGAAGGAGAGGACGTCGGCGCGCAGTTCTTCCGTGTCCCAGGCGGCGCCGAGTGGCTTGGTCCTCGCCCACTCGGTCACGCCGTCGACGTTGCGCGGCGCCGGAATCATGGTCCAGTGCGGCTCGGGGAACATATCGAGTGCGACGTTCGATCCGGACCCGACGGAAACGAACAGCCGGGTTCCGTCAGGCGAGAAGACGAGGTCGCGCGCATAGTGATGCGCCGCGGGGATCCGCTCGACGATGCGCTCAGGTGTGCCGGTTGCGGTGAGATCGCCGTTCGTGTAGCGGAAACGGACGACGCCGTCGCTGTTGGCGATGTACACCCACTGCGGGTCGGGTCCGAGCGGATAGAACGCGATGCCGTAGGGCTGCCGCAGTCCGTCGGCGAAAACCGTCTCCCTCTCCGGCGTGGCGCTGCCGCCGCGCATACGCAGCACGTGCACCGAGCCGAACATGGTGTCGGCGACGAACAGATCGCCGTTCGGGGCGGCGCGGATCACCCGCGGCTTGCGCAATCCTGATGTGGTCACCAGCGTCGCCACGAAACCGTCGGGCACTCGTGGTTCGGTGCCCGAGGGCCTCTCCACGATCTCCGCCATGCCATACGTGGGCTTCGAGATCGCCGGCAGATCCTGGGCACGGAGCCGGTGCCGCGCTCCTGGGCGGTCATCGTGCCAGCTCCCGCCGGCTGTCGCGCCTTGCCGCGCCTGGCCGCGAACCCGCTCGCATCCCCCCAGGCTCAGGCCGCACGCGGCAACGGCGACGAGCGCGAACGACGACCCCGAGCGGACCAGCGGAGGAATGACGACTGCCATGTGCGTGCCCTGCGCAAGGCGAGTGCCCGTCGCCTGCTGGTGTAATGCACGACGTTTTCGCGATTGCTGATCGGATGTGAGCAGGAACACACACCTCTGATCGCACAAGGCGACGTCACCGTGTGCGAGGCATTGGCGTATTTGTTGCGGTGGACCGGTCCCAGAGCGTCATGGATTCGGATCAGGCCCGTTCTGAAGCGCGTATCGATGAGGCGTTGATGGAGACGTTTCCCGCGAGCGATCCTCCGGCCTGGACGTCTGGCGGGGGGCGAGATCCGGACCGCGTGGCGAGCCCGACGCCGTATCGCGTGGATGCGTCTGGAGCGTCTGAGGCTGAGGCGCCGCATGAAGGAGAAAGCGTGATGTCGGAATCGAAAGGTGCCTCGTTGCCGCGCGTCGGCTTCATCGGTCTCGGCGGCATGGGAGGGCGGATGGCCACCCGTCTCCTCGCAGCGGGGTATCACGTCACGGTGTACAACCGGACGCGGCTCCGGGCCGAGATGCTCGCGCGATCCGGCGCCGTGATCGCCGAGTCGCCGCGCGCGCTCGCCGCGTCGGTCGACGTCGTGCTGTCGTCGGTCGCCGATGGCGCAGCGCTCACGCAGGTGATGTTCGGTGCGCTCGGCGCGCTGCTCGGCGCCCGGCCCGGCAGCGTGATCATCGACGTGAGCACGGTGAATCCGCGTGAGTCGCTGCAGCTCTCCGAGGCGGGTGTCGCCCGGGGCCTCGAGGTGCTCGACGCACCGGTGTCGGGCAGCCTCCCGCAGGCCGCAGACGGACAGCTCGTCATCTTCGTGGGCGGGGAGCGGCGGGTGTTCGACCGCTGCCGGCCGCTGTTGGACGTACTTGGCAAGGCGGCGATGTTCATGGGGCCCTCCGGGTCCGGCTCGATGACCAAGCTGTGTGTGAACGTGCTGCTCGGGCTCGGGATGCAGTCGCTCGGGGAGTCGCTCGCGCTCGGCGAGCGAGCGGGGCTGCCGCGCGCCCGTCTGCTCGAGGCGTTTGCGGAGACGTCGGTGCTCTCTCCCAGCCAGCGCTCGAAGTTCGACAACATCCAGCGCGACGAGTATCCGGCGGCGTTTCCGCAGCGGTTGATGTTCAAGGATTTCTCGCTGATCATGCAGAGCGCGCTCGAGCTCGCCGTCGCGATGCCGGCGACGGCGGCCGCGACCCAGGTGGCCGCCGCCGAGCACGCGCGCGAACAGGCGGCGCACGTCGACGAGGACCTGTCGGCGGTCGTCCGGGCTATGCGGAGCGATGGCCGCTGATGCACCCGATCGCGCCACGAGCGGCGGCGATCGTCGCGATGTTGTCGGGAGCGTCGCTGCTGCTCGCGGCCCCGCTGTCCGCGCAGAGCGCGGCGCCGCCGCGGGGGGCCGCGACTCCGCTACGGGCGTTCAACGACGAAATCGAAGCGCTCTCGGCCCGCGTGTCGCCGAGCGTCGTCCATGTGCTGGTGACCGGCTACGGTCCGATCGACGAACGCAGCCGGGGGGCCGCATCGGGCCTGGTGATTGGACGGCAGCACAGCATCGGGTCCGGTGTCATCATCGATCCTGACGGGTACATCATCACCAATGCGCACGTGGTGGCCGGCGCGAGGCGGATCCAGGTGATGCTGCACCGCGATTCGCCTGGCGCGGGTACGCTCGATTCGCTCGCGGCCGAGAACGGTCAGACCGTCGACGCCCGAGTCGTCGGCACCGCGCGCGATATCGACCTCGCGCTCCTGAAGATCGACGCCGCCGGGCTGCGCGCGCTGCCGTTCGCCGACTACGATGCCATCCGGCAAGGCGAGATCGTGTTCGCGTTCGGCAGCCCCGAGGGGCTGCGCAACTCGATGACGATGGGGGTCGTCAGCTCGGTGGCGAGGCAGCCCGATCCCGACAGCCCCACGGTGTATGTCCAGACCGACGCCCCGATCAATCCCGGCAACAGCGGCGGCCCGCTCGTGAACGTCGACGGCGAGCTGGTCGGGATCAACACGCTGATCCTCAGCGAGTCCGGCGGCAGCCAGGGCATCGGCTTCGCGATTCCCAGCGCGGTCGTCGCCTCGGTCGTTCCGCAGCTGCGGGCGTACGGCCATCTCCACCGCGGGCTCCTCGGCTTCAGCATGCAGGCGATCACGCCGGCGCTGGCGGCCGGGCTCGGGCTGTCGCGGACCGCCGGCGTGATCGTCTCCGACGTGACGCCGGGCGGGGCGGCGGAGGCGGCCGGCGTCGGCATCAAGGACGTGATCGCGGCCGTCAACGGCAAAGCGATCGACAGCGTGCCGCTGCTTGCGCTGGAGTTGAGCCGGTACGCGGCGGGCGATACGGTGACGCTCGGTCTGCTGCGCGGCACGGCCACGGTTTCGGCCAGCGTCGTTGTCCGCCCGCGGCCGCACCTCATCGCCGAGCTCGCCACGCTGGCGGATCCCGACAAGAGCGCCATTCCGCAGCTCGGCATCATCGGGATCGACGTCGGCGATGCGACCGCGGGGTCGCTACCGCAGCCGCGGATCGCGTCGGGGGTGTTCGTCGCCGCCCGCATCGAGAAGTCGTCCGGCTACGAGGTGCCGCTCGCCGCCGGCGACGTCATTCACGCGCTGAACGGGTTTACGGTGCGGAGCGTCGACGGGTTGCGCGTGCTGATCGACGATGCGAAGACCGATACCGAACTGGTGCTGCAGATCGAGCGCAACGGTCAGCTCCAGTTCGTGACGTGTCAGATCTATTGAGGAAGGCTCATCGGCATCGATCTAGCCGCGCGGACGGAACGTGTAGCCGACACAGGGCTCCGTCAGCAGATAGCGTGGATTCGACGGCATCAGTTCGAGCTTCTTGCGGAGCTGGCCGATGTAGATGCGCAGGTACTCCGGGTGCGCGTGCGATCCCCACACGGCCGCGAGCAGCGTGCGGTGCGACAGGACGTGGTTCGGGTGCCGCGCCAGGTAGACGAACAGATCGAACTCCTTCGGCGTCAGCCGCACTGCGACGGCGCGCACGTGCACGCGCCGTGCCTCCATGTCGACGCGAAAGTCTCCCGCCTCGAACGATTCGTGCGGCAGACCGTTGCCGGCCCGCCGCAGGGTTGCGCGAACGCGCGCCAGCAGCTCTTCGGTGCCGAACGGCGTGGTGACGTAGTCGTCGGCGCCGGAATCGAACGCCTCGACCTTCGCCGCTTCCTCGGATTTCGCCGATACGACAATGATCGGCACCAGGGAATGCGTACGGATCGTGCGGCACAACGCGAGGCCGTCAAGGACCGGCAGGTGCAGGTCGGTCATCACCAGTCCGGGCCGCCACTGCGTGAAGCGGGCGAGCGCCGCCCTGCCGTCGGACACCACCTGCACCTCATAGCCCTGGCTGGCGAGAGCCGCCGTGAGCATGCGGGCGATGTCCGCCTGGTCGTCGACCACGAGCACGCGCGAGCGGGCCCACGCCGCGGTGACGTCGTTCATCAGCACAGGGTCAACCTCAGGCAACAGGGAGAACGCGTCGCTCACGGCTAGGTGCCGAGATACTGCACGTGCACGTAGGTGCCGAGCCGGCTGTTGTACGCGAGATAGTAGCCGTCGTGGTCCGGGTCGTCGTAGATGACGAGCGGATCGCTGTCCCAGAGCCAGTCACCGACGAAGCCGTAGTCGTACGGCGCCACGCTGAAGAACCCCCCGTTGAAGCGGAAACGATCTCTGTCGCCGCCTCCGATCCTGAACTCGTGTCCCGGTCCGAACCCGCCGGTATAGCGGCCATGCGCGAACGGGTGATCGAGGTGATAGTGGGCGTCGTTGCGGCCCGAATCGTGTCCGACCCAGGTGTCGTCGTGGTGGACGTGCGGCATGGTCGGGTGGCCGGCCATATCGGGTCCATGTCCGTTCTGGGACCCGTGATGATCCGCACCGGCAGGACCGGGACCGTGCGACGGAATGTGACCGCCGCCGACGTCGTGGCCGCCACCGCCGCCGCCACCGCCGGGATGGCCACCGCCGCCACCGTGCTGCGCGAAGGCCGGCTGAGAAACGAGCAAGAGAACAACGAGCGCGCCTAGAGCTGTCCGCATGTTTCCTCCGCCGACGGGTGCGGCAAAGGCAATGCCGTGCGATCCGCACCGGCAATCGGACATCTGCACGATCGCCGTCGGCGCCGTGCGCACAAGTGCGCGCCGAGCCTGCGTCTGCGTGCGCATCGCACCGACGAATCCGGCGGCGCCGCGCTGGCGTTGGCCGCGACAACGCGATGGCGCGGCGATTGCCTCGCAGTCGCGTGGGGATACAGATGGACGCACAAACGCTGTCGCTGACGCACTCGCCGTTCGTGCCCGTGGCGATCGGCTTTTTCGGTCTGGGCACGGGCTACTTCGTGTGGGGAGGGCAAGCGCTGTTCGGCTTTCCCAGGTCCGCGCCCGACGTCGATCGCACGATGGCGATGTGGGGCTTCTGGATGCCGGGGTTCCTCCAGTTCCTCACCGGCGTGTATCTGATCGTCGGCCTGACCTGGTTCGACGTCTTCGGCGGCACGGCGCCGCTCTACATGGCGGGGCTCGCGTTCACCGCGTTTGGCATTCACTGGTTTGCGATGGCCCACCGCCGCTACATCGGCGCCAGCAGCGCACCGGAAGCGTGGATGGCGATCGCGTTTCTGTTCCTGAGCGCGCTCGGCGCCGACGTCTTTTTCCGCGCCGGCGACGTGCCGGTGATGGTGATCTTCATCGGTCTCACGCTGATCTATCTCGTCGAGATCCCGACCCACTTTCTCTCGTGGCACGCGGGCAGCCGCCTGGTCGGGCTGCTGCAGCTGGCGACGGGGGTGTGGCTGATGTACTGCACCTACACCACCGTGATCCACGTCGCCTTGGGCGCCGCCTGAGGAAGAATGAAGACCGCTGCCCCGGATCGTCCCGTCGTCCGCCTCACGATCGACGGCCGCGCCCATGACGCGAGCCAGAGCGAGCCGCTGGTCGACGTGATCACGCGTCTCGGCGGCGCGATCCCGCACGTGTGTTATCACCCGCAGCTCGGGGCTGTGCAGACGTGCGACACCTGCATGATCGACGTCAACGGCACGCTGGTCCGCGCCTGTGCCACCGGCGCAGCCGCCGGGATGATCGTGACGACCGCGTCGCCGGTCGCAATCGCCGCGCAGGTGGAAGCGTTCGATCGCATCCTCGGCAATCACCTGCTGTATTGCACCGTCTGCGACAACAACAACGGCAACTGCACGGTGCACAACACGACCAAGCTGCTCGCGATCGAGCACCAGCGCATCCCGTTCCGGTCCAAGCCATACGCGATCGACGACAGCAATCCCTTCTACCGCTACGATCCGGACCAGTGCGTGCTCTGCGGCCGCTGCGTCGAGGCCTGCCAGAACGTCGAGGTCAACGAAACCCTCTCGATCAACTGGGAGGATCCGCATCCGCGCGTGCTCTGGGACGGCGGCTCGACGATCCAGGAATCGAGCTGCGTCTCCTGCGGCCACTGTGTCACGGTCTGCCCGTGCAACGCCTTGATGGAGAAGTCGATGCTCGGGCACGCCGGCTTCTTCACCGCGCTGAAGAAATCCACGCTCAACGGCATGATCGACGTGGTCAAGGGGATCGAGCCGGAAACCGGCTACGGCACGATCATGCAGGTGTCGGATGCCGAGCACGCGATGCGCGAGCACCGCATCCGGCGGACGAAGACGGTCTGCACCTACTGCGGCGTCGGCTGCAGCTTCGACGTCTGGACCAAGGATCGCCATATCCTCAAAGTGGCGCCCGAGCATGGCCCCGCGAATGGCATTTCGACGTGCGTGAAAGGGAAGTTCGGGTGGGACTTCGTCAACAGCCCCGACCGCCTGACGACCCCCCTGATCCGCGATGGGCAGACCTTCCGCCCGGCGGGCTGGGACGAGGCCTTGTCGCTGATCGCCGCGCGATTGTCGGCGATCAAGGCGTCGAGCGGTGCCGATGCGATCGGATTCATCTCCTCGTCGAAATGCACCAACGAGGAAAGCTATCTGATGCAGAAGCTCGCGCGCGCCGTGGTCGGCACCAACAACATCGACAATTGTTCGCGCTACTGCCAGGCGCCGGCGACGATGGGGCTGTTTCGCACGGTGGGGTACGGCGGCGACTCGGGATCGATCTCGGATGTGGAGCAGGCCGATCTCGTCCTCGTCATCGGCAGCAACACGGCCGAGAGCCATCCGGTGATCGCCACCCGGGTCAAGCGCGCGCACAAACTCGACGGGCAGAAACTGATCGTGTTCGACCTGCGGGAGCACGAGATGGCGCAGCGCGCCGATCTCTTTCTCCATCCGCATCCGGGATCGGATCTGTTCTGGCTCAACGCCGTGACCCGCTACCTGCTCGACAACGGTCTGGCCAATGCCGCGTTCCTCGAGCAGTGGGTGAACGGGCTCGACGCCTACCGCCAGAGCCTCGCCCCGTTCACGATGACCGAGGCGTCCCGCGTCAGCGGCCTGTCGGTCGAGACGCTCGAGGCCGTGGCGCATCACATCGCGGCCGCCAAGCGGATGTGTGTGCTCTGGGCCATGGGCGTCACGCAGCACACGCAGGGCTCGGACACGTCGACCGCGATTTCGAATCTCCTGCTCGTCACCGGCAACTACATGCGGCCGGGCACCGGCGCCTACCCGCTGCGCGGACACAACAACGTGCAAGGGGCGAGCGATCACGGGTCGATGCCGGGCACCCTGCCCGGCTACCAGTCGGTCGACGACCCGGAGGTCCGCGGCCGTTTCGAATCCGCCTGGGGCGTCGGTCTGCCGTCGACCAAGGGGCTCGACAACCACCAGATGGTGGACGCCATCCACCACGGCCGGCTCAAGGCGATGTATCTGATCGGCGAAGAGATGAGCATCGTCGACTCGAACGCGAATGATGTCGGCGCCGCGTTCGAAAAGCTGGACTTCTTCGTCGTGCAGGATGTCTTCTTCAGCCACACCTGCCAGTTCGCCGACGTGGTGCTGCCGGCCGCGCCGAGTCTGGAGAAGGAGGGCACGTTTACCAGCACCGAGCGGCGGATTCAGCGGCTCTACCAGGTACTCGAGCCGCTGCCCGGCTCGCGGCCCGACTGGCAAATCATTCAGGACGTCGCCAATCGGCTCGGCGCCGGCTGGCATTATCAGCACCCATCGGACGTGATGAACGAGATCGCGTCGCTGACGCCGTTGTTCGCCGGCGTCACCTACCGGCGGCTCGAAGGCTACAAATCGCTGCAATGGCCGGTCGCCGCCGACGGCACCGATCAGCCGCTGTTGTACACGAAACAGTTCGCCTTTCCCGATGGCAAGGCGCGGCTGTTCCCGACGGCGTGGATCGGCCCGACCGATCGACCGGACGCGGAGTTCGATTTGCACTTGAACAACGGCCGCCTGCTCGAACACTTCCACGAAGGCAACCTCACGTACCGCGCACCGGGCCTCCGCGAGAAGACGCCGGACACGTGGGTCGAAGTGTCGCCGGCGCTCGCTGAAGAACGAAGCTTGCAAAGCGGGACGTGGGTGCGGCTGATCTCACGCTACGGCGAGGTGCGCGTGCGCGCCCTGGTCACCGATCGCGTGACCGGGCACGAGCTCTACATGCCGATGAATTCATCCGAGATCGCGGTGAACAGATTGACCGGCAGCCATACCGATGCCGCGACCGACACGCCGGCGTACAAAGAGACCAGCGTGCGCATGGACGCGCTGCCGGAGGTCGGCGAGAGCCCGCTGCCGCGCATCAACTTCCGCTTTGGCCATCCCACGCCCCAAAGCGGCGTCGAGGTCGAGCGCAAGTGGACACGACCGGACTACCGCATTCCCGGCAGTCCATTCCTGCGGATGCTCAAGAGTTAGGACCGAGCCATGGCCCAGCCGATTCGCTTCGACGTGCCGCCGCCCGACTCGCGCGCGGTGCTCCGCGAACGGGTAGAGCGCGCCCCGCAGCAACACGCCGACGCCGTCCTCGCCGCATATGATCTGCTGCAGGCGCTCCATGATCGCGGCATTCTCGATGTCACCAGGAGCGCGCTGGCCGCGAGCGACGAGCTGCTCGAGCAAGCCGTCGACGCGGTGAAGACGCCGGCGGCGATGCGGGCGCTGCGCAATCTCGTCTTCTGGCAGGGGATTCTCGGCAGTATCGAGCCGAAGTGGTTCAAGGGTCTCGTTCAGGCGGTACCGGACGGGCTGGAGATCGCGACCGCTGAGCGCGACCATCCGGTCCGCCCCTGGACGCTGCTGCGGCGCGCATTGAGCAAGGACAGTCTTCGCGGCCTGGCCGCCGCCGTCGACTTCCTCGAGAGCTTCGGCCGTCATCTCCACATGCTGGAGCGCGAAAACGCCAAGGGTGCGAGTCTTGCGTCGCGGGCCGGAGAAGTGTAGAACCGGCGCCGCAAAAAGGAAATCGGCCATGTCGTCCGAATATTCCGACGACGAAAAACTTCTCACCAAAGGCGAGGTTGCGCTGCTATGCCGCGTCGACGTACGGACCGTCGATCGCTGGCTGATGGCCGGCAAGGTCCCCTGTCAGCGTACGCCCAGCGGCCGCGTGTTGTTCCGGAAAGACGACGTGCTCCGGGCGGTCGCTGGAGCGCAGGCATCGCCTCGAGATCGCGAACGCTGATTCCGGCAGCCCTTCGCGACATAGCGCGACATCTCGCGACATTGCGCGACGGCGCGCGCTTGTGGCCTTGCGCCCTCCAACCGCGCGGCTTATACAACCAGTCGGAGGTGCCACCCTATGTGATTCAGCGACGAGTTGTCGGCGGCCCAACCAATAGACAGGAGGCCAGTCATGCGGGTACGCGTATTCGATATCGTGTCGGTGACTTTAGCAGCGGCGCTGGGCGGCGTCATCCTTTCCGCAACCATATCGGCGCAGCGAGGCATTTTGACGCCCGAGCAGGCGCAACTCCAACAGGACGCTGTCGACGCAGCGGCCGCCGCTGTGCCGCCCTACAACCCCTACCCGCGCGGCATCCTGCCGTCCAATCTGAATGCCGAGATTCTGCGGGTCCGGCGCGAAGTCAACGGCATCTTCAAGCAGGCGGTTGCCGAGTGGCGCGCCTTACCGCCTCTGACGCCGGTGGGGCAGCCGCCGACATTCCAGGGCACCGGCTATCAGGCGGTCACGGTGCTCGGCAAAATGATGAACTTCGACGAGCAGCTGTCGACGTTCAAGAACACGGCGTGCGCCTTCTGCCATATGCCGTACGCTGGCTTCTCCGGACCGATCCCGTCAGTCAACGTGACGATGGTCGCCTATCCCGGGTCGTATCACTTCAGGGCCGGCAAACGGACGGCGCAGCGATACACCTACTCGCCGTGGTTCCCGGTTCTCCAGCTCAACGAAACACAACAGCTGCTGTTTGGCGGAAACTTCTGGGACTCCCGCGCTACCGGCTACCTGCTGCAGAACCCCGACGCCGAACAGGCGCAGCATCCCCCTGTCGATCCGCTGGAAATGGGATTGTCTGACACGGCGTGCATCGCGTTCCGCCTGACCACGGCCACGTACCGCAGTCTCTTCGAGGGGCTGTTTGGCAAGGGCTCGCTCGAAATCACTTTCCCGTCCGACACCGCGAAGATCTGCGGCACACCAGGCGGGGCGGCGATTTTCGGCAGCGACACCCAGCCGGTCAAGCTCAGTCCAGAGGATCGCGTTCTCGCAAATCGGGTGTTCGACAATTTCGCACAGGCTTTGGACTTCTTCGAAAAATCGAAACAGGTCAGCCCGTTCACGTCGAAGTTCGACGCCTTCTTGAAAGGCAAAGCGAAGTTGAACGCCACCGAAACGGCCGGGTACGACCTGTTCCGCGGCAAGGCCGGCTGTAACACATGCCATCTCGACGGCAGAGGGAGCACGCAATTGGGCGGCACCGACACGAGCGCGGCCGCGAATGTGGAGCCGGTGTTCACCTGCTTTGGCTCCGCCAATCTGGGCCTACCCCTCAATCCGAGGGATAGTTTTTTCTATGAGACCAAGCCGGATTTCTTCGGCTTCACCCCCAATCCGATCGGCTTCGGCTACCGCGACCTGGGCCTGGGCACCTTCCTGAGAAGCGGGTACGGCTCCGCGCCGAATCCGAACGCATCGTGGATCCCGCTGGCCCCGCAGACCGACGGCCAGTTCCAGGTGTCGACGGCGCGCAACGTGGCGATGGTGCCGACTCAGTGTCCGAGCACCGAGGCGCCGGGACCGTACTTCCAGAAGGAGTTCTTCCACAATGGCTACATCAAGAGCCTGAAGCAGCTCGTACACTTCTACAACACGCGCGACGTGTTCCCGTTCGCGGTGACGTCGGGACACTGCCCGCCAGGAAAAACTGAAAAAGTGGACTGCTGGCCGATGCCCGAAGTCTCGAACAATCTCGACATGACCGTCGGGATGCTGCATTTGACGGAACAGGAGGAAAACCAGCTCGTGAAGTTCCTGGAAACCCTCACCGACGGTTTCACCACGCCGTTCCCCAACAGGGATACCTATACGGGTGCGTGCATGACCGGCGGTTCGTCGAAGACCCAGGGAAACGAGCTCCTGATTCCCACGCCGCCGCTTCCGCCATGCGCGCCGGAAGTCTGCGGCGTCGCGCCGTTCCCCAGTCCGCAGATTCGGTGATACGCACGACGTTCACGCCGGACGCGAGATGGATCACTCCATCTCGCGTTCGCTCCCACTGAGGACAGTCATGAATACACCGCATCCGACACTCGCGATCGTCGCCGCGGCGGGCATCCTCCTCTCGTTCCCGCCCGCGGCCGCTCAGATCCTGCCCCCGCTCGAGAAAGCGGCGCGCGTCCAGATCACCAAAGCGCCGGAGCTCGAACTGGCGATCGATCATCTGACCATCATCAGGTGGACGACGAACAACCCCGGCGGATCGGACGTGCATTACGGAATCGTGCACTACGGTACCGATCCCAAGGCCCTCGGCGAGACGGCGAAATCGCCGATCCGGCTGAACCACGGCCAACCGTTCACGACGTTCCGCGTGCGCATCGACACGCTCAAGCCGCGGACGAGGTATTACTACACGGTCACTTCAGAGGAAAGCGGTGGCCAGAGCGATGGCGTGAAGAGCAGCGTCGCCAGCTTCACGACACCCGGTCCCGGGGAGCGGATCCCCGCGGACCCGAAGCGCGATTGATGTTCGCGACGAGAGGCGGGCAGCTCCCTGCCGTCATGCCTGCGCCGCCACCGTCACCGGCACGGTGAATCGAAATGTGGCGCCCCGCCCGGCATTGTCGGCGTTGCCGGTCGCCCACATCCGGCCTCCGTGCGACTCGATGATCGAGCGGCTGATGGGCAGTCCCATGCCGATGCCGTGATCCTTGGTCGTCACGAACGCGGTGAAGATCTGCTCGGTCTGCCCGGGGAGTAGTCCCGCTCCGGTGTCGCTGACCGAGATGACCAGGTGCCCGGGCTCGGCGTCGGACGTGATGGTCAGCTCGTTGCCGGCGCGGGTGTCCTTCATGGCCTCGATGCCGTTGAGGATCAGGTTCATGAGCACCTGCTGCAACTGGACCGCGTCGGCCAGGGCGGGCGGCAGCCCCTCGGCAAGCCGGGTGCGGATCGCGATCGAATAGCGGTTCGCTTCGCTGCGCAGCAGCACGACCATCTCTCGAATGAGCTGATTGACGTCGACCAATTCGCGCTGCGGCGCGTGCTTCTGAAACATCACGCTGATGCTGCTGATGATGTCGGCGGCGCGCGTCACGTCGGTGATGATCCGCGACGCGGCGTCGCGCGCCTCCGGCAGATCGGGGAGATCGCGTCCCAGCCACCGCAAGCAGGTGCGGGCGTCGGTCACCGCCGCGGCAATGGGCTGCTTGATCTCGTGCGCCAGCGAAGCGGTCAGTTCTCCCATCGTCGTGACGCGGTTGATGTGCGCCATGTCCGCCTGGGCCTGCCGCAACCGTTCGCCTTCCTCGTTGGCGCGTTCCTCCGCCAGAATCACCCGCTGTGCGAGATCTTCGTTCAGGCGCTTGATTTCGGCTTTGGCCTGTTTGTGGCCGGCGGTTTCGATCACGTCCCAACTGCCGCGCCGTTTCGCGACGGCGAACTGATGGGTGCGGACGACGTCGAGAATTTCATCAGCGGCGCACGCGGCCAGCGGGTAGGTGCACAACACCGTCAGGCGCTGATTGGCGATGCACTCGTTCAGGGCCTCCTCGTACTCACAGAAGTCTGTCCAGTCCTTCTCCAGCCACGCGGTATCTCCGGTCACCCGGACGCCGGCGTAGCCGTTGGCCGAGGCGCGCGCCAGGGTCTCATGCCAGCCGCGAATCGTTCTCTGGAGATCGAACGTGCCGTCCTGCAGATACCAGTCGTGCGCCCGAATGATCTCGATGCTGCCATCGGCGAGGTGACGATCGAAATCAGGCACAGTCTCCGCGAGCGCAGCCGCGGCATCTTCCCTGGTTACCGGCGGGGCGACGACCCACAAGCAGAACTCCCGGCTCTCCAGGCCGGCTTTGCAGTAAGACGCCAGGGTGTCGAGCAGATCGTGTGTCGTCTCGTAAAACAGACAGAAATGCGTCCCCCAGGGCATGTCTCCGACGACGTCGAGTCCGGTCCGCCGCATCTCGGTGGCCATCGTATTTCCCTCCCGCCTTCACCGCAACGGAAGGAATATAGCGCAATGACGCAACCGTCAGCCTGACCTCTGCCATTGGTCTTTCCTGATGGGCGGGCGCTTCGAGCCGACGCTGCGTCGACGAGAGCCCGCGGCCCCCGGGTACCACCAGAACATGATCGCGGTCACCACGAGCACGACGACGGCGCTGACGCGAAATCCCGTATGGACCGCATCGGCAAAAGCCCGGCGGACGAAATACAAACGGCTGTCCTGAATCGCCGGGCTCAACGTGTGCACGCGTCGGATGACTTCAGCGACCGAGAGTCGAGCGGCGTCCGTGCCCAGCGCCTGCGAGACCTCCGGCGGCAGGCCCCGGGGGAATTGATTGGTCAGAATCGTCCCCATCACCGCGATGCCGAGGGCACTGCCTAGCTCGCGCGACGTGTCGTTGATGGCCGAACCCACACCCGCTTTGTCCGGGGGCAACGACCCCATGATGCTGGCGCTCATGGAAGGATTGGACAGTCCTGGTCCGACGGCCACAATCGCGAGAGCCAGCGCATACCACCGGTAGGGTGTCGTCGGACCGCACAGCGAAATCAGCCAGAGGCCGAAGGCGATGAACAACATGCCGGCGATCAGGACCGTTTTGGTACCGACACGCTCGGCGAGCCGTGCGCTTGACAGACTCGACACGTAGAGCGACACCGTGGCCGGCAAGATGGCCAGGCCGGTGACGAGCGGATCGAACCCCTTGGCGTATTGCAGGAATTGGGCGTTCACGAAATACAGACTGAACATGGCGAAGAAGCTGGTGGTCAGGCCGAGCGCGCCGCTCCGGAGCGTCGGGACTCCGAACGACCGGGGATCCAGCAGCGGCTCGACGCGGCGTAGCTCGTACCACGTAAACGACGCCACGGCGGCCGCCGAAATGGCGAATGCGGTCAGGTTGCCGCCGCTGCCCCAGCCGGTTTTGGGCGCTTCGATAATCCCGGAGAGTGCCGCCCCGAAGCAGACGACCAGCAGCGCGGCGCCGATCATGTCCATCGGCCCGGTCTGCCGCGCGGTCACAGGCGTATACTTTGCCGCCAGCGCCAGCGTCAGCAGCCCGATACTCGCCCCAATCCAGAACAGGTGCTGCCACGTGAGATACGTGACGATCGCGCCGCCGACGACCAGGCCGATGCCACCGCCGATCGCGGTGAAGGCGGCCCATACGGCGATGGCGCGGACGCGCTCCGCGCCATCGAAGGTCCCGCTGATAATCGCCAGGGTGGTCGGCATGATGAACGCTGCGCCCGCGCCCATGACGACGCGGGCACACAGCAGGACCGCCGTGGAGTGGGCCAGCGCCGCGAGCACCGAGCCCGCGACGTAGGCTCCCAGACCGGCCAGCAACGCGCGTTTGCGGCCGTATCGATCGCCGATTGCGCCCGCAGGAAACAGCAGGCTGGCGAAGACGATGACGTAGACGTCGACGATCCAAATCAGCTGCGTGTTGGACGGATGCAAGCTGCTCGTTTCAATCTGCGGTATGGAGACGTTGATTGCGGCCACCGTGGCGATGATCAACACCACACACAAGCAC
This sequence comes from Acidobacteriota bacterium, assembly GCA_025463215.1. GTDB lineage: Bacteria > Acidobacteriota > Vicinamibacteria > Vicinamibacterales > CAVVIG01 > CAVQFC01. The sequence goes on from JAOBWF010000246.1 coordinate 51,144, forward strand.
ATCACCGGCAGGATCATGGTGCGCCCGACTTCTCGGGCGGGCGTGTTCATCATTCCGCCTGTCGCGCGCCGGGGTCCTGGCCGGGATCGTCGACGAAGACGTCGATCGGCAGTGCGTGATGGATCGCGTAGCTGCCGTAGCTCGGATCGTGCGAAGCCGGCTGGACGTGACCGTTCGCAGCGGTGGCTCGCGCCAGCACGGTGTATCGCCCGGCCTTCGCCGGCGTCCGCCACTCGCAGGTCCAGCGCCGCCATGCGTAGCGATGCGCGGGGTCGAGGAATTGTGCGGCTTGCCACGTGTTGCCGCCGTCCGCGGTCACCTCGATGGCGACGACGTCGGTCTCGCCGGCCCATGCCGCGCCGTACACCGTGTAGACCTGGTTCGGCGCGAGTGCCTCGTCGATCCCAGGTCTGGCGATCTCGCACTTCACCCGCAGTTCTCTCAGCGCCCGCCGGACCGGTTGTCCGTCCAGCCGATCCCAATAGGCGTAGTCCGATGTCTGCCAGTAGCCGCGAAACGGCTCGCGCACTGCGTGGATGCGGGTCAGCCACTTGACCGACGCCATGCCGTAATGACCGGGGACGATCGCGCGCACCGGGTATCCATGATCCCTGGGAAGATCGCGGCCGTTCATCTGGTACGCGATCAGTACTTCAGGCCGCAGCGCTTTGGCGCGCGGCAGACCACGGGCATACGAGATTGGACCCGGAGGCACGGGCTCTTCGAGCGGCGTGCCTCGATCCGATCCTTCGAGTACGACTTCACACGCATCGTCTGTGACGCCGGCTCGCTCGAGTAATGAGGCCAGCGGCACACCGGTCCATTCAGCATTGCCGACCGCCCCCAGCGCCCATTGCGCGCCCTTCGCCTGCGGAACGAGAAAGACGCGGCTGTTCCCGGCGCACTCCAGGAGCGCGACTCTGGTCGCCGGCGGCATGCCGCGCAGCTCCTGGTAGGTCAGCGAAAACGGTTTCGTGACGGCGCCGTCGACGCACAGCCGATAGGCGGCCGCGTCGACGTCCGGCGCGGCGAAATGGCTGCGGATGTAGAACCGCCGCGTCGGCGTGAGATACGAGTCGGCCCAATCGAACGGAGCCTCCAGATTACGCGGCTCCTTCTCCCGAATGATCAGGCCCGGCGATGCGTCCCGGACAGGCGCGGTCATGGCAAAGCCTCCGCCGGGCTACGCCGGCACGATCGGCCTTTTCTCTTTCCGCATCGCGTTCAGCGTCTGCTGGTCCAGATGCAGGTGCGCCTGCACCAGCTCGGGCGGGGTCAGGGCGATCCACTGATCGAGCGACACATCGGCGTAGTAGCTGCTCTTGAACATCTCGAGAAACCGCAGCGGCGTGGTCCCGGTGTTCTCGACGTAGTGCCCCATCGCGAACGGGACGTAGCCGACGTCGCCGGCCCGGTAGTCGAACGTGCGGGCTTGACCGGACGCGGCGAACACGCCCATGCGCCCCTCTCCCTCGATGTAGTACTGCCACTCGTCGGTGTTGGGATGCCAGTGCAGTTCGCGCATCCCGCCCGGATTGATCTCCACGAGCGCCGCGGCGATGGTGGTGGAGGCGGGAAAGATCTTCGAGTCGACGATCCGGACCGTGCCGCTCGCGGTGCGAATCGGCTCCTGCGCCAACATGCGATAGCTCAGGCGCTTCGTGACGGCCGTGGCCCCGGCAATCGTGTCCGCGGCGAGCGCGCCGGGAATCGGCGCGGGAAACATGTACAGCTGTTCCGGGCCAGGCACGTGCGCCAACGCGGACGCCGGCACGCCGAAGTTCTTGCTCAACACGGCGCTCGGCACATGCTTGAACCAGTCGCTGATCAGGAACGTATTGTCCTCGTCGAACGTCCCGTCGTCGAACACCAGCAGGAACTCGCATCCGTCCGGACCCAATCCCTGGATCGAATGCGGGATTCCTGATGGGAAGTACCACAGATCGCCGACGCCGACATCGTCGATAAAGTTGTGGCCGTCGGCATTGACGGCGGTGATCCGTGCCGTGCCGTACAGCATGTAGGCCCATTCCGCCGCCTTGTGCCAGTGCAGCTCGCGCACGCCGCCGGCGTTGAGCCGCATGTTGACCCCGGCGATCGGCGTCGAGATGCCGAGCTCGCGCACCGTGACCTGCCGTGTCCACCCGCCCTCTTCGAGCCTGACGTGTGCATCCGAGAACGAGAAGCGGAGGTTGGGCAGCGTACCGTGATCGGTCGCGGGCGGAACGAGCAGGTCCGGGTTCTGGCGTTCGCGCAAGACATTGCGCGGGCCCGGATCGGTTCCGCCATGCCCTGGCCGGCGCGGCTGCGGCGGGTCGCCGGTTTGCGCGTATCCCGACGCGGCGGCGCTCACGATTCCTCCAGCGGTGGTAGCGAGCATGTGCCGGCGTGAAAGCTTCATGCGGGCTCGAGTGCGCAAGGACAATGCCGTGTCAGACCGACGTTCGATCGTGCGCCGCCGCACGCACGGCAGTGCCCGTGCGCAAAACAACGCACGTCTGCGTGCGCATCGCGCTCCATGCCGTCCTGATGCGAGAAAGCCCTGTGGGACTGAGGTCGCCAGGCCCTGGCGTGCTTGTTGCCCCGACTGCCTTCGATGGCACACATACGGACACCAGCATCGACGACTCGGCCGGGTTGGATTCTGGCGCTGACAGCCGCGGCCCTGCTGACCATGACGCCGCCGGTGATGGCGCAAACGAGCCCCGCGCCGGCAGCGGCCCAGGATGGCGCAGCCGCGTCCGACGCGGCGGTTCAGGACGATTGGTTGACGCGCTGGACGAAGAGAGTGGACGAGGCGCGCGCGAGCCAGCCTCACTATGTGGCGCCGATCGTCACGACCCACGTGGTTCTCGTCGAGCAGTATCGCTACGATCTCTCACGGCAGCGGGATGCGAACGGCACCGCCACGGCGAATTTCGGCGCCTCGCGCGGACTCGAACTGATTCCGACGACGCGTCTGGAAATCGGTGTGTCGCCGCCGCCGTACCTGACGCATCAGTCGACCGTGCCGGACGGATTCGGCGACACGTCGTTTCAAATCAAGTACCGCGTGTCGTCAGCTCCCGAGGGCAAAGGCGACTATTTCGTCGGCGTGTTCTTCGGCGGGTCGCTGCCCACCGGCGCCGCGCCGAACGGCGCCGGCCACCCGGTGTTCCTCCCGACGCTCGCCGTCGCCAAAGGGTTCGGTCCGGTCGACGTGCAGACCACGCTCGCCGCCGGTCTGCCCGGGAGTGGCACCGATGCGCTCGGCCGCACGATCGTCTCTAACACCGCGGTCGACCTCCGGATCAAGGGCACGCTCTGGCCGATGATCGAAGTGAATGCCACACACTGGTCGGGCGGCACCCTCGACGGAGAGCGGGAAGTGTTCGTCACGCCCGGCATCGTCGCCGGCAGCTTTCCGCTCGCGGAGCGGCTGCACGTCGGCATCGGCGCCGGCGTGCAGATCGCGGTGTCGCAGTTTCGCCGCGACAACTACCGCTGGATAGCCTCGGTGCGGCTGCCATTCTAATCATGCGACATCGGCCTCAGCGCACGTCGTGGTCGTCCCGCGGCTTCGCCCGGGAACACGACCCGGTGGCGGCCCGCGCGTGTCGGGTGTCAGCAGCCGGTTGTCGGCCGCAAAGAACCGAGCACGCGTTTTGCGGTAGGTCGCTGCGGCCGGTTCACGTTCCATCGAACGTCGTCACCGCCAGTGACTAGACGGCCCAAGGAGAGAGAGATGCGCTCATTCGTTCGTTCCATCGGCATCGCCGTCGGATTGCTGCTGCTCATTGGCGTGCACCAGGCGAGTGCACAAGTGACCGGCTCGATCGAGTTCACCACCAGCTTCCCGTTTGCGGTCGGCTACGCGAACGTGCCCGCCGGCACGTATACGATCCGCCCGGATGATGACAATCCGGAGATCCTCCTGCTCACGGGGCCGCAGGTCGCCGTGCTCTTCTTGACGGGCAGCATCAACGCGCCGAGCACACCCGCCAAGAGCGAAGTCGTGTTCAAGCGCTACGGAGACGGGTACGTGCTGAAGGACGTCTGGCAGCAGGGGTCGGACTCTGGCGCGGAAGCGGTCGTCGCCGAGTCGGAACGGCACGCGGTCAAGGCCGGCGACGCCAAGAGCGACTATCGCGTCGCCGCCCTGAGAGTGGATCGGTCGAAAGACCACTGATTCGCGGACACAGACGGCGTCAGCGTACCTGACGCCGTCGCTCCCCACCTTCGCCGCTCACGCCTCTCGCCAGCCCGGTCTCCAGAACCACACCCTCACATCAGAGCGGACGAATACGTCGATTTCGTCGGCGGTCAGCGGCAGACCGCGGCCATGCAGCTCCGCGAGCGTCTCGAAGGGATCGTGCGCGAATCGTATCCGAAGATCCTCCTCCGTCAGCAATCGACTCATCACTTCACCGACTGTTTCCTGCGACATTGCGAACCCCTCTCGTCACCCGACGCCGGCGCAAGGTCCGGGCCAGCAGGGCAGAGCACGATCGGCCGCATTGACGACGCGCCGGTGTATAAGGCGCGTGCAAACGTGCGTCTGCGTGCACACACGCCGGCCGCGGTACTTCGAAGTGGCCGCAATCTGCCGCTCCCGCATGTGGCGCGAGCGTTGCCTTCAGTCATCACCGACGCCATGTGGATAGTCAGACTCGCCCTTCGCCGGCCTTACACATTCGTGGTCACCTCGCTGCTGATCGCGGTGCTGGGCCTGATGTCGATCGTCTCGATGCCCACCGACATCTTCCCGGCCATCGACATTCCGGTCATCAGCGTGATCTGGAGCTACGGCGGGCTGTCCGCCACCGAAATGCAGGAACGGATCACGACCGTCGTCGAGCGGGCGATGACGACGACGGTGAGCGGCCTCGAGCACCTCGAGTCGAATTCGGTGCGCGGCAACAGCGTCATCAAGCTGTACTTTCAGCCGGGCGCCGACGTGAACGCCGCGATCGCGCAGGTGACCGCAATTTGTCAGACCCTGATCCGGCCACTGCCGACCGGGATCACGCCGCCGCTCATCCTGCAGTACAACGCCGCCAGCGTGCCGGTGATCATGCTCAGCCTGGGCAGCGACACGCTCTCGGAGCAGGAAATCAGCGATCTGGGGAACAACTTCATCCGCACCCAGCTCGTGACGGTCCCCGGCGCCGCGGTACCCGTGCCGTACGGCGGCAAGTCGCGCGTGGTCAACATCGACCTCGACCCCGACGCGCTCTACGCGCACGGCCTGTCGCCCGGGGACATCAACACCGCCGTCGTCGCCCAGAACGTCGTGCGATCGCCCGGCACCGCCAAGATGGGCCCGATCGAATACGACGTCGCGATCAACAGCAGCCCGGAAATGCTGGAACAGCTGAACGACATCCCCATCCGGTACACGAACGGCGCGACCGTGTACCTGCGCGACGTGGCCTTCGTCCACGACGGCTTCACGCCGCAGACCAACCTGGTCCGCCGCGACGGCCGCCACTCCGCGCTGCTGCCCGTGTTGACCAGCGGAACCGCCTCGACGCTCGCGGTGGTCAAGGGCGTGCGCGATTTGATGCCGAAAATTCAGGCCGGCTTGCCGAAGAGCCTGAGCGTCGACTTCCTGTTCGATCAGAGCGTGTTCGTGAGCGCCTCCATCACCGGCGTGCTCCGCGAGGGCGCGATCGCGGCCTTCCTGACGGCGCTGATGATCCTGCTCTTCCTCCACTCGTGGCGGAGCACGCTGATCGTGGTCACCTCCATTCCGCTCGCGCTCATGGCCTCGATCGGCGTGCTCCATCTGCTGCACCAGACGCTGAACGTGATGACGCTCGGCGGCATGGCGCTGGCGGTCGGGATCCTGGTCGACGATGCGACGGTGGAGATCGAGAACAACCACCGGCACATGGAGATGGGGACGCCGCTGCGCCAGGCGATCCTCGACGGCGCCGCGGAGGTCGCGTCGCCGGCGTTCGTCTCGACGCTCGCCATCTGCATCGTCTTCGTGCCGATTTTCCTGCTGAGCGGCGTCGGCGGATTCCTGTTCTCGCCGCTCGCGATGGCCGTCGTGTTCGCGATGCTGGCGAGCTATTTCCTGTCGCGGACGCTGGTGCCGACGATGTTCCTGTACCTGATCGCCGGCGAGGTGCGGGCGGACAAGGCGGCGGCCGAGGGGACGCGGAGATCGTTCCTCGGCCGCGTCGCCGATCGCTTCGAGGCGGGCTTTCACCGATTGACCGACGCCTATGCCGGTGTCCTCGACTGGATTCTCGAGCATCGCGTCATCGGGTTGACCGGATTTATGGTGTTCGCCGTCGCCTCGCTCTTCCTCTACCCGTTTGTCGGCCGCGACTTCTTCCCGACGGTCGACGCCGGCCAGCTCCGGCTCCACGTGCGCTGCCCGCCGGGGACCCGGATCGAGCAGGCGGAAGTGTATTTCCAGCAGGTCGAGGACTATATCCGCCAGGTCATTCCGGCGGGCGAGGTCTCGGTGATCGACGACAACATCGGCTTGCCGAACAACATCAACCTGGCGCTGAGCGACAGTGTCACCGTCGGGCCGTCGGACGGCGAAATCCTGGTCGCGCTCAACGCGACGCATCACCCGACCGCGGGCTACCTCAAGACGCTGCGCGAGGAGCTGCCGCGCCGGTTCTCCGAGCTGGAGTTCTTCGCCCAGCCGGCCGACATCGTCAGCCAGATCCTCAACTTCGGGCTCCCCGCGCCGATCGACATCCAGATCAGCGGGCCGATCGCGGAGTCGGACAAGAACTACCAGACGGCCCAGCAGATCTCGCGCGAGCTGTCGCAGGTGCCCGGCGCGGTGGACGTGCACGTCAAGCAGATCGTCGCCGCGCCGCGGATCATGATCGACAGCGACCGCGTGATCGCGCAGCAGTCAGGGCTGACCGCGACGAACATCGCCGCCAGTCTGTCGGTGTCGCTCGCCGGCAGCGGCGTAACCGGCACCAATTTCTGGCTCAACTATAAGAACGGCGTGAGCTACGAGGTCGTCGCACAGACGCAGCAATACCGCGTCAGCTCGATGGACGAACTGAGCCGCACGCCGATCGCCACGGCGGGCGGCGCGGCGCCCCAGCTGCTGAAAAATCTCGCCACCTTCACGCGGACGACGACGCCGCTGTCGCTGAACCACTACAACGTGCAGCCGGTCTTCGACGTCTCCGCCGGCGTCCAGGGTACCGACCTGGGCACGGTATCGGATGCGGTGGACCGGATCGTCGCGAACCATACCGGCACCATCGCCAAGGCCAGCAGCATCACCGTGCGGGGCCAGGTGCAGAGCATGAAGCAGGCCTTTTACGAAATGGCGATCGGGATCGTGTTCGCGGTCCTGCTCGTGTACTTCCTGATGGTGGTCAACTTCCAGTCCTGGATGGATCCGTTCATCATCCTGCTCGCGCTTCCTGGCGCGCTCGCGGGCATCCTGTGGGCGTTGTTCATCACGGGAACGACGATCAGCGTGCCGGCGCTGATGGGCTGCATCATGGCGATCGGCGTCGCGACGTCCAACAGCATCCTGATGGTCACCTTCGCCAACGAGCAGCGCGTGCCGCAGTTCGGCAGCCTCGACGCGCGGGCGGCGGCGCTCGCGGCCGGACGGACGCGGCTGCGCCCCGTGCTGATGACCGCGCTGGCGATGCTGCTGGGCATGCTGCCGATGAGCCTCGGCCTCGGCGAAGGCGGCGAGCAGAACGCGCCGCTCGGCCGCGCCGTCATCGGCGGCCTGCTGCTCGCGACGTTCTACACACTGTTCTTCGTACCCACGGCGTACAGCTGGCTGCGGCGCACGCCGCCGGTGGACTTCGACAGCGAGGAGGCGAAGTGAGCGAGCACCAGGACGACGCGCGCCCGGCGCCGCGGGCCCGCACGCGCACCATGATCGTCATCGTGATTGGGATCTTGAGCGTGTTCGTGATCCTGCTGGCGGTCCGCGTCATCGCGCGAACCCGGAGCGACCGCGCGCTGAAGAGCGCGACGGAGACGGCGCAGGCCGCCGTGCCGCAGGTCTCCGTGATCCGGCCCGAGCCGGCCGCGAACAGCGATCTGACCGTCGCCGCCACCACCCAGGCGATGCAGGACACGATCGTCTACGCCAGGACCACCGGATACATCCGATCACGCAAGGTCGATATCGGCGATCGAGTCAAGGCGGGACAGCTCCTCGCCGAGATTGCGTCACCCGAGATCGATCAGCAGCTGCGGCAGGCGCAGGCCGATCTGCAGCAGTCCCAGAAGAACCTGGATCTGCAGAACGCGACGCTGGATCTCGCGCGGACCACGATGTCGCGCTACACCGCCGCGGATGCCGACAACGCGGTGGCCAAGCAGCTGGTCGATCAGAGCGTCGCGGCGGTCAAGACGGGGCAGGCGGCGGTGGCCGCCGCCGACGCCACCGTCGCGTCCAACGCCGCGAACGTCCGTCATTTTCAGGAGCTCACGTCGTTCGAGCGGGTCACGGCGCCGTTTGCCGGCACCATCATCCAGCGCAACATCGACGTCGGCGCGCTGATCATGGCGGGCAGCCCGACCAACAACACCGCCGCCGCGCCGTCGAGCATCACGGGCGGCGCGAACGGACTGTTCGAGGTCGCCCGCATCGACTGGCTGCGGGTATTCGTCAACGTGCCCCAGGCCTACGCCCCCAACGTGCACGCGGGCCTGCCCGCGTCGGTGTCGGTCCGCGGCCAGCTGATGGAGCCGGTTGTCGGCACCGTCACACGGACCGCCAACGCACTCGATCCCGCGACGCGGACGCTGCTCGTCGAGGTCGACGTGCCGAACGCGTCGCAACGCCTGCTGCCCGGGATGTTCGTCTACGTCGCGTTCAAGATCAGCGCGGCCGGCACGCGGTGGCGCGTGCCGGCGACCGCGGCGGTCATCGACGCGCAGGGTACGCGGGTCGCGCTCGTCGGCCCGGGGAACAAGCTGCACTATCAATCGGTGGTGTTCGGCCGGGATCTCGGCGCATTCATCGACGTGCAGGCGGGTCTGAGTGGCGGCGAATCGGTGATCAAGCAGCCCACCGTATCCCTGCAGGAGGGGCAAGTTGTCCGGCCGATCGCGCCGCAGCCGCCGTCCGATGATTAACGTGCCCGGGCGTCGCGGCGCACTCGTCGCGCTCGTCGCGCTCGCCGTCACCTCCGGCGGGTGCATGGTCGGACCGAAGTACGCGCGGCCCGATGTCGAGCAGCCGCCGGCGTTCAAGTCGCCGATGCCCGATGGCGATCGCGCGGCGGTGCCGGAACAATGGTGGCAACTCTACGGCAATGCCGATCTCGATCGGTTGATCGCCACCGCCAACAGCGCGAACCAGACGCTTCGGCAGGCGGTCGCGCGCGTCGACCAGGCGCGCGCGCTGGCGCGTGTCGCCGCCAGCTATCGGTATCCGACGATCACCCTGGACCCTGCGCTCACGCGCCTGCGGACGTCGGGCACGCGCGTGAGTTCGGTCACCGGACTGCCGGTGACCGGCAGCGCGACCTACAACGACTGGCTCCTGCCGCTCGACTTGAGTTACGAGGTCGACGTCTGGGGGCGCGTCCGGCGCGGACTGCAGGCGGCGCGAGCGCAGGCCGCCGCTGCGGGGGACGACGAGGCGGTGATCCGGCTCGGCGTCCAGACCGACGTGGCGCTGTATTACTACACGCTGCGCTGGATGGACGCCCAGTCAGAGATTCTCGCGCAGACCGTGACCTCCTACCAGGAGCAGGTCCGCGTGCTCACGGTCCAGGTCAATACCGGCATCGCCAGCCCGATCGTGCTCAATCAGGCGCAGGCGCAGCTGCAGTCGACCGTCGCGCAGCAGCACGACATCGCGCGGGCGCGCGACGATGAGGAACACGCGCTGGCGATTCTGTGCGGCCAGGCAGCGCCGTCGTTCACGGTCGCCGCCAATCCCCTGCGCGAAGGCGCGCCGCCCGCGGTGCCGCCAGGGCTGCCGGCGGATGTCCTCCGCCAACGGCCCGACGTCGCCGAAGCGGAGCAGAATCTGGTCGCCGCCAATGCGCAGGTCGGCGTCGCGACCGCGAATCTGTACCCGACGTTCGGGTTGACCGGGTCTGCCGGGTTCGAGAGCGGCGCGATCGGCAGCCTCGTCGGCTGGCAAAGCGGTCTGTGGTCTCTCGTCGGCGGGATGACGGCGCCGATCTTCGAAGGCGGCCGCCTGCGCGCGAATCTCGACGCGACCAAGGCGCAGTACCGGCAGACGGTCGCGTCGTACGTGAACCAGGTGCTGATCGCCTACGGTGACGTCGAGGACGCGCTGACCGATCTGCACGCCCTCACCACCGAGGTGACCGACCTGCGCGACGCGGTGACCGCCTCGCAAAATTACCTCCGCGTCGCCCAGGTCCAGTACCGCAACGGCCTCGTCGATTACCTGACGGTGGTCGATGCGGAACGGACGCTGCTCGCCAATCAACTCGGGCTCTCTCAGGGGGTCAGCCAGCAGATGAGCGCCAGCATTCACCTGATCAAGGCCCTCGGCGGCGGCTGGCAGGGCCGATCATGAGATCCCAGCCGCCAAGGACGATCACATGCGCAGAAGCATTCGGAGTGTGGGCGTCGGGTTCGCGTGTGGTGCGGCGCTGCTGCTGCCGCCCACGGTTCGCGCCGAGCAGCAGCCGCCGCCGATCCAGGGCGTCACCGGCACGATCGCGCTGGAAGGCACCATCGATCAAACGTCCGAGGCCGGCAAGTCGGTGATCGTGAAGACCGTCGACGGCATGCGGCACCTGTTTCACGTGACCGAGAAAACGGTCGTCCACGGAAGCGCGGCGGCGGATGCCGACGTGCTCGGTGTCATCGAGCCTGGTACCCGCATCGTCGTGCACTTCACCGCGAACGCAGGCCGGCAGACCGCGGTCGAAGTCGATCGGCTCGGCGCCGCAGGGTTGAAGACCGTCGAGGGGGTCGTGACCCGCGTCGATCGCGACGGCCGGCAGCTCTCGATCCACCTGGCCGACGGCACGACGCAAACGTTGCGACTGACGGACCGGGCCGCGGCCGACGTCGGCCGCGACGTCGAGTCAGCCGCGACCGTGGTGGTCTATTACGCGGACGAAGGCGGGCATCAAGTCGCGCACTATTTCAAGAAGATTTCCTG
>JAOBWF010000273.1 GCA_025463215.1 Acidobacteriota bacterium
TCCACAATCCCGATCCACTGGCCGATACGGAGGTCTGGCAGAACAGCGCCACGACGGACACGGGCCCGTTCTCGACGCTTGTGCTCACGATCCCTGCCGGCGCGACGAGTGGCGCAGGGCGTGCGGCGGACGTCGGGCTCGCCGCCGGCGATCAGCGCTGGTTCCTGCTCATCTCGTCGCGGGCTGGCTATACCGACTCCGCGGCGTCGGCGCACGGCGTTGCTATCTACGGCGGCTGACCAATGGCACGCGATAACACCAACCGCCCGCCCCACGAGTTCGGCCAGTGGGCCGCGCTTCAGGGGAACACGAACGTCCGGCCGTTCAGCGATTTCGGACCGGTCTTTACGGCGGATGACACGGCGACGATCCAGGCGGCTGTCGACTGGTCGAGCTCGAGCGGAATCCCGGTTGGCGGCGACGGCACCTATCCCATTGACGGCGTCGTCATCAAGGACCGCGCACGGGTTATCTGCCCGGGACCCCGAGGCAACACCGCGGGCGTCGGGACGACGTTCGTGCCGAAGTCGGGAGGCACGGCGAAGGGCCTCTTCCTGCTCGACACCGGGCCGGTGCAGCGCGTGGTCCTGTCCGGCTTTGGGCTCGACGCGACGGGCGGCGCCAACGCGGGCCAGCACGGGATTTACTTCCTCGCCATGCCGATCTTCATCGCCGGAGCTTGGCAAGGAGGGCTCTGGTCTTCGGTCTGGAACGACCTCATGGTCCAAGGGTTCACGGGCGAGCAGATCTGGCTCCACGCCTCTGGCGACGAGGTCGCGCATCCCTTCAGCGCGCCGCACCAGTTCGGCCGCATGACCGGCGTGGTCGCGCTGACGGCGTCAACGACGCGGCGCGCGCTCCGCCTCACTGGGCAGGTTGGGCAATTCAACTACGACGCGGCCTGTCAGTTCGATGGCGCGCTGGGCGGCGGCGCGTCCCGTCTCATCGGGACCGAAAACGTTCTAATTGAGCGCGGCGTTGATCGGACCACGTTCGTCCAAGACTCCGACCGCGCGCCGTACACCCACAACTTTTTCGGCTCTACGTTTCAATCCAATACGCTCGCCGCCCGGATCGAGCGCGCGACGAATATCAACTTTATCGGCGCGCACTTCGAGGAGTGCCCGCGCGGCGTGAAATTCGATGTTCAGGCGTATGGGAACTCCGTCCGTTCGTGCGACTTTCAGAATGTCGGTCAGGACGCGCACGGCACGATTCCGGGGCGCGTCATCGAGGCCACGGGCGGTAGCGAAACGTCCGTGCTGGTCGACGGCAACATCTTCGTCGGCCCGGTTGACACACACTTCGCCCAGAGCGGTGGTGCTCAGCTCATAACGGGCGCCGGGAACCGGCACTCGGGCGACACGCTCCGCACGAGCGGACTGACGAAAGGCGCGATCGCCGCTGCGGCGACGATTACAACCCAGAGCTTCAATTACGTGTACGTCAACGGCAGCGCCACGGCGGTGAACACCATCGCCAGCGACCTGCTACCCGGCGAGGTGCTCGTGCTGCGCGCGAACGGCGCTGACCTCCTGCTCGGGGCAAGTGGCAACATCGAGCTCGGCGCGTACCAAGCGCCGCTGCGCGTGCCCCAGAACGGATCCGCCATCCTGATCCGGAACGACCTCTCGAACGTTTGGCTGCTGGCGGCCGTCGGTGGGCAGAACTCGCTCCGAGCGCCCGTGGTCTTCATTAACGCCTCGAACTCACCGTACACCGTCGTGCCAGGCAGCGGAACGGTAAACGTGGATTGCACGTCTGGGAACGTGGTCGTGAACCTGCCGGCGAACACGCTGGCGCCATCGGGCGCTCGACTGACGGTTCGCCGGTTCGATAGTTCGGGCAACTCCTGCACGATCAATGGAGCAACGGGAGGCGCTGTTGCCTTGACACGAGTGCTCCAGGCCATCGACTTCGAGCGTGACGCGATCGTAGGGAGCGGCGCATGGGCCTTGGTCGGGGGCTACAACCTGCCGCTCGCCCAGCCGCTCATCCCAGCCGGCTCCAACAGCTATCTGAAGTTCACCAAGACTGTCGGCGGCGGAGTGGCAACGCAGTTCGACGGGTCGGACGGAATCACCCTCGCCGTCGATGCTGATACGGCGAACACGGCGAGCAAGGTGGTGGCACGCGACGCGAGCGGAAACTTCGCCGCGCACGACGTAACGGTCAACAAGGTGATCGGCCTGCTCCAGGGCAACGCAGACACGGCCACCAAGGCGGCGAAACTCACCGGCGCTGAAGTGACGGCGACCGCGACGCTGGACACGACCAAATATGTGAACGTGACTATCGACGTGGCGGGCACGCCAACGACATACAAGATGCTCATCGGCACCTAACGCATTCCGGCTATCGCCCTTGCGCGGCGAATTGCCTATACTAAAGGCAGACGCACGACCCCGGCTCGCCCGGGCCGACAACTACGACAGCGGCAGAAACTGCGGCGCTCAACTCCTCCAAGGAGTTCGGGCGCCGTTTTCGTTTTTCGGAGGCCAAATGGCTGAGTCCACGGCACGACCCGACCAACAGTTCGGACCGTACACGGCTGATACGGAGCCGATGCCGGACCCGCCCCGGAAGCGTGTGAGCGATTGGGTGACGCTCGCGCTCGCCGTGATCGCGCTGGTCAGCGTCGCGATGAACACCTTCGGATTGCGTCTCTGGGGCGCGCCGCAGGACATGCAGCTCCTCACGACGCGTGTCGTCAAGCTCGAGACGACGCAAGCGGATGTGATGCAGCGTCTCCAGACGGTGGAGGAGTCGGTGCGGATGAGCAGCTACATCCTGTGCGTCAGCGCGCGGCGCAATGATCCTGCGTCGGCGCCGCCGGGCTGCACGCCCGTTCTGTCGCGGGGGGCACCGTGAGCCACCCCTCGTTGCAGGACCGCGTGACGCGCCTCGACAATGCCCGCTGGCACGGCGGCCCGTTCACGAAGCCGCGTACCATGATCGTGATGCACATCAACGACGGCGACACGTTCGCCTCGTCGATCGAGTACCTGAACACCACGACAGACAAGAAGGCGTCATACCACTACGGCATCGAGAAGGACGGCCGCATTCTTCGGATGACCGACTCCGGGATCATCGCCTGGCACGCTGGCGACTCCGCGTGGCCGAACCCGGTGCGCGCGACCGCAGGGAATCCCGACCGCCCGAACGGCGGCGCCTCGGTAAACGATCACGCGTTCGGATTCTGCTGGGCGAGCCGAGGCGAGGCGCCGACGGATGCGCAGCTCGAGAGCGCGTTCTGGCTCTGCGACTTCTTCATGGGCCTACACGGCATCGCGCTCGACATGGTGCGCGGCCACGACGAAGTCGCACCCGGCAGGAAACAGGATCCGCTCCCGGCCATCGACATGAACGAGTTTCGCGCGCTGCTCGCGACCTACCGGACCCTCGCATGATGAAGGTCTTCTTCCTCGAGCCGGCTCCGAACGCGGAACTCTTGCTCCGCTGCTTCGAGGCAGGTACGTGCCCGGGTCCATACACGTCATACCACAATGCCGACGTCGTCCTTGGCATTGTGGACGAGCCGTTGCGACCGCCCGAAGATCGGTATGAGCGTCTCGATCCGGATCGCGCTGCGTTCTCCGCTGATCCGAGATGGCCGGCGCAGTGCGCCTGCGGCTACGCGTTCACCGAAGCAGTCGAGCGACAGGTCAACCGCGACCGACTCTACCGCGGCGCGCCAGACGGTCAGCTCTACTCGTTGAGCAATGCACCAGTCGGTGCGATGTGGGACGCGTGGTGGATGACCGGCCGTAGCAATGGCGCCGATGGGATCTGCCTTGTGGTGAAGACACCGGGGGGCGACTGGATGGTCGACGAGCGCGCGAGCAACTGCACGCTCCCGAACGACGACGTCCACAAGTGCTGGGTGCGTCACGGCGATCCGCGCACCGGCAACGTCCACGTCGACAAGAACGGCGTCACGTGTGCCGCAGGCGCCGGAAGCATTCAGCAGGGCGCCTATCACGGATTCCTGCACAATGGAGAGCTCACCGCATGCTGAGGCTCTCCGCGCTGAATCCGGCGCTGCATGACAATGGGTTCCTGTCCTTCGACTGCCCAGTCGGTCATCCGCACCGAATCACCATCCCGATCTCGCCCGAGGCGGACCCACGCCCTTGGGCGCAGACCGGCGAATTCCCGGACTCGCTGTCTCTGACGCCCAGCGTCCTCGCTCACACCGCCGCGCCGAACAATCCCGATCTGCTCGGCGCTGAATATGACGCGGCGAGTCTCTGCGGCTGGCACGGCTTCATCACCAACGGAGAGGTCACCACATGTTGAGTCTCACCGCCATTGGAGCGGTTCTTCGCCGCGTTCCCGGAATCGTGTGGGTCGCGGTTTTCGTCCTCGTGCTGCTCTCGCTGGGCGCGTTTGGGCTCTACCGCCGTGGCGAGGCCGTGGGCTCGACGCGCGTGCACGTGGCGGCGCTGCGGGACTCCGTCGGACACCAGCGGGCGAAGGTCGACACCGCTGCCACGAAATCCGACAGCGTGATCCGGCTCGCAACGAAAGACCTGCACCTCTCGACGGCGGGTCGCGCGCGTACTCGCAATGTGCTCGAGGCGGCGAAGG
>JAOBWF010000274.1 GCA_025463215.1 Acidobacteriota bacterium
TCGGACGTGATCGAGCTGCTGCTGCTGTCGCTGTTCGTCGGCGGCAACAGCCTGATCGTCGGCGTGCCCGGGCTCGCCAAGACGCTGCTGATCGCGAAGCTCGCCAAGGTGCTCGACCTCAAGTTCAACCGCATCCAGATCACGCCCGACCTGATGCCGTCCGACATCACCGGCACCGACATCCTCCAGGAGGCCGCGGCGGGGCGGCGCGCGATGGTGTTCGCGCCCGGGCCGGTGTTCGCGAACATCGTGCTCGCCGACGAAATCAACCGCACCCCGCCCAAGACGCAGTCGGCGCTGCTCGAGGCGATGCAGGAACACCGCGTCACCATTCAGGGCCGGACCTACGACCTCGTCGAGCCGTTCTTCGTGTTCGCGACCCAGAACCCGATCGAGCTCGAAGGCACCTATCCCCTGCCCGAGGCGCAGCTCGATCGCTTCATGTTCCACATCGTCATCGAGCACCCGCCGGAAGACGAAGAGTTCGACGTCGTGCGGGCGACGACCGCGATCATCGACCCGCACTACCGGCAGCCGGTCAACGGCGCCGATCTGGTCGCGTTCCAGCGTCTGGTGCGCCGCGTGCCGGTGGCCGACGCCGTCCTCCGCTACGCGCTCCACATCGTCCGCACCAGCCGGCCGAAGTCGCCGCAGGCGCCCGAGATCGTCAAGAAGTTCGTCGCCTTCGGCGGCAGCGTCCGCGCGGCGCAGTATCTCGTGCTCGGCGCCAAGGCACGGGCGTTGACCAACGGCCGCTATCACGTCAGCTACGAGGACATCCGCGCACTCGCCCATCCGGTGCTGCGCCACCGCGTCCTGACCAACTTTCGGGCCGAATCGGAAGGCGTCACGTCGGACGCGATCATCGACGAGTTGCTGACGGCAGTACCGGTACCGAAAAGCGGGATGTAGACCCTCCGCGGTCTTTGCGGTCTCGGCGGTTCGATCTGGACGTTCTTATGCAGTCACAAGCGATTCCCGGCGCACGGTTCGTCGACCCCAAGGTCCTGATCCGGGTCGGCAACCTCGAGCTGCTCGCGCGCCACGTGGTCGAGGGCTTCATCAACGGCCTGCACCGCGCGCCGTTTTTCGGCGCGTCGATCGACTTCGCCGAGCATCGCGGCTACGTCGCCGGCGACGACATCCGGCGGGTCGACTGGCGGCTGTACGCGCGGACCGATCGGTTCTACGTCAAGCAGTACGAAGCCGACACCAACACCAACCTGTCGATCCTGCTCGACATCTCGCGCTCGATGAAGTTCGCGAGCCGCGGCATTCCCAAGCTCGATTACGGCTGCTACGTCGGCGCCTGTCTCGCCTACCTCGCCCAGCGCCAGCGCGACCGAGTCGGCATGATCACCTTCGACAACGACATCGTCACGCACATCCCGCCCTCGGCGAAGCACTTCAACGTCGTCCTGAGCACGATGGAAAAGGCCAGAGCCGAGCGCCCCGGCAATCTCGCGGTGCCGCTGAACAAGATGGCCGAGCACTTCAAGCGCCGCGGCATCATCGTCCTGATCTCGGATTTCTACGAGGAGCCCGAGGCGATCCTCGAAGCGATCCGGCCGCTGAAGTTCCTCGGCAATGATCTGATCGTCTTTCACGTCCTCGACCCCGCCGAGATCGACTTCGGCTACGACGAGGCATCCAGCTTCCAGGACCTCGAGACCGGCGAGCAGATCCCGGTCGTGCCGCAGTCGCTCGTCAAGGAATACCGCGCGATGATCCAGGCGCACATCGCCTCGCTGACCACCAAGTTCTCGGAGCATCGCATCGACTACACCGTGCTCAACACCGCCGAGCCGCTCGATCGCTCGCTGTTCAGCTACCTGTCGGCGCGCGAGCGGCTCATGCGGGTGCGCTGACGTGAGATCCCTGCGCCGGCGTCGTGAGCCCTCGACCATGGCGATTAGCCATCAGCCTTCAGCCAGGTCATGGCCTTCCTAACGCCCCTGTTCCTCGCCGGACTCGGGGCGATCGCGATCCCCGTCCTGATCCACCTGATTCAGCGGGAGAAGAAGCACGTCGTCGAGTTCCCGTCGCTGATGTTCGTGCGCCGGATTCCGTATCAGTCGGTCCGGCGGCGGCGCATCCGCCATTGGGCGCTGCTCCTGCTGCGCGCGGCGGCGATCGCGCTGATCGTGGCGGCGTTCGCGCGCCCGTTCACCCGCCAGGGCACCCTCGCCGCCGCGGTGGGCGGCGGCGCGCGTGAGATCGTCATCCTGCTCGATCAGTCGGCGAGCATGGGCTACGGCGACCACTGGACGCGGGCCAGGGACGCCGCGCGAACCATCGTGCGCGGCCTCGGCGCCGACGACCGCGCCACCCTCGTGCTGTTCAACAAGAACGCCGAAGAGAACATGCGCGCCACCGCGGATCGCACGCGGCTGGAGGCCGCCATCGACGCCGCGAAGGTCGGGTCGGGCGCGACGCGCTACGGCCCCGCCCTCAAGCTCGCCGAGAGCATCCTCTCGCGATCGCCGATCAAGCGGCGCGAAGCGGTGCTGATCAGCGATTTCCAGCGCAGCGGCTGGACCGGATCGGAAGAAGTGCGCTTTCCCGAAGGGATGACGGTTACTACCGTCTCGGTTGCCTCCCCGGGGACCGTCAACCTCGCGGTGCCGTCGGTCGCCTTCGCGCGCGCGTCCTTCTCCGGACAGGAACGCCTCACGGTCACCGCCGGGCTCAGCAACAAAGGGGACCAGGCGCTGAAGGACGTGCCCGTCACGCTGACGATCGACGGCCACGAGATCCAGACGGAGAAGGCGACGATCGGCGCGCATGCCTCTGGCTCGGTATCGTTCACGCAGTTCACGCTGTCGAGCCCGAATGTCCGTGGCTCCGTCCGCGCCGGCACCGATCCGCTTCCGGCCGACAACACGTTCAATTTCGTCCTCGCGCCGAGCGAGCCGGTGTCGCTCGTCATCGTCGACAGCGGCGATCGCGCGGCGTCGAGCCTGTTCCTCGCCAAGGCGCTGTCGATCGGGACGACGCCGGTGTTCCAGGTCGACGTCACGTCGGCGTCACGCCTGACCCCGGCCGCGCTCGACAAGCGCGCGGTCGTCATCCTGAACGACACGACGTTCCCCCCCGCTGCCGGCGGCGGCGTGTTGAAGAGGTATCTCGATCGTGGCGGCGGCCTGCTGGTCGTCAGCGGCGATCACGCCACGTGGCCGCAAGGTGAAGCCGAGCTGCTGCCGGGACGGTTCGGCGCGACGGTCGATCGCACGTCCGGTCGGAGCGCGTCGCTCGGGTATCTCGACTACAGCCACCCGGTGTTCGAGGTGTTCAAGGCGCCGCGCAGCGGCGACTTCACCGCCGCGCACATCTTCCGGTATCGCGCGCTCCAGACCGCGCCCGGTGACCGCGTGCTCGCGCGCTTCGACGATGGCGCGGTGGCGGCGGCGGAGAGGAAGATTGGCGGCGGCCGATCTATCGTGTGGACCTCGACACTGGACGACTCGTGGACCGACATCGCGGTGAAGCCGGTGTTCCTGCCGCTGGTCCATCAGCTCGTCCGCTATCTCGCGCATTACGAACCGCCGACGTCGTGGCTCACCGTCGGCCAGGTACTCGACCTGACCGCCCGGGCCAAAGGGCGCGGCGATCACTCGGACCGGATCGTCGTCACCCCGTCGGGCGAGCGCATCTCGCAGTCGAATGCGGGCGAGGGCAACGAAGGGCTGCTCGAGCTGAACGAGCAGGGGATTTACGAGATTCGCTCGGCAGCAGCGGCGAGCGGCCGTCCCGAGGCGATTGCGGTCAACCTCGACCCGGCCGAGTCCGATCTGAGCGCGATCGACCCGCGTGAGCTGGTCGCGTCGGTGACCGGCCATGCCACGCCAACCGCGGCGCCGCCGGTGGAGTCTCAGGAGATGACGCGCGAGGAGTCCGAGCGGCGTCAAAGCCTGTGGTGGTATCTGCTGATGACCGGTTTGCTGCTGCTCGGGGCCGAAACGGTGATCGCGAACCACCTGTCGCGCAAGGAAAAGTTCCTGTAATCTTCTCGTAGCGCAGGGCCGCCCTGCCGACACACTCAGGGAGCCTTGCCATGGACCCACGCACGGAGCTGGTCGACGTCATCCGCCGGGTACGCAACCGCTGGCGCGGCAGGCTCGCCCTGCGCGGCGCCGTCGTGGTGGTCGCCGGCACCATGCTGGCGCTGCTGCTCTCCGCCTCCGGGCTCGAGTCGTTCCGGTTCAGCGCGCCCGCGATCATCAGCTTCCGGATCGTGACCGTCGCGGTGTTCGTCGGCCTGCTGTTCTACGGGCTGGTGTGGCCGCTGCGCCGCCGCGTCACCGACGCGCAAGTGGCGATGTATCTCGAAGAATGCGATCCGACGCTCGAAGCGGCGATCATCAGCGCGGTCGAAGCGACGTCGGGCGGCGGATCGGAGGCGCACTCGCCGCGTCTCGTCGACAAGCTGGTCGAACAGGCGATCACGCAGTGCCGCGCGCTCGACCACGGCCGCGCGATCGAACGGACGTCGGTGCAGCGCCACGCCGGCGCCCTCGCCGCGATCGCGGCGATTGCCGCGCTTGCGGTGGCCTTCGGACCGGCGTACCTGCGCCACGGTCTGTCGGCGCTGCTCGTGATCTCGCGCAGCGCCGAAGCGTCGAGTCCGTATAGCATCCAGGTCACACCGGGAAACACCAAGGTGCCGCGCGGCGCCGACCAGTCGGTCAAGGCGAAGCTGCTCGGCTTCACCTCGAGCGACGTCAGCGTCATGATGCGCAGCGGCCCGAGCGGATCGTTCGACCGCGTGCCGCTCATCGCCGCGGCGCAGCCCGGCGCCTTCGAGGGGATGCTGTTCCACCTCGAAAAGGAAACCGAGTACTACGTCGAGTCGAACGGCATCCGCTCCGCCAGGTTCACGCTCAGCGTCGTCGATCTGCCGACGGTGAAGGACCTCGATCTCGAATATCGCTTCCCGGCCTACACCGGCCTCGCGCCGCGCAAGGCGGAAGGCGGCGACGTCGCCGCGATTCGCGGCACCGACGTCGTCCTGCACGTCGTGCCGACGATGGCGACGCCGGACGGAAAGATTGTGTTGAGCGACGGCGGCGCGCTGCCGCTGGTGCGGCAGTCTGATGGATCGCTGACCGGCAGCTTTCCGATCAAGAGCCAGGGCTTCTACCGGATCGAGCTCACCGGGCCGCACGGCGAGAAGGTCGAAGCGTCGCCGCAGTACACGATCGACGTCCTCGACGATCAGCCGCCGTCGGTGCACTTCACCAAGCCCGGGCGCGACTCGCAGGCCAGCCCGGTCGAGGAGCTGTTCCTCGAAGCGCGCGCCGACGACGATTTCGGCGTGAAGTCGCTGCAGCTGTTCTACTCGGTCAACGGCGGCGCGCCGAAGACGGTCAATCTGTTCAGCGGCGCCAAGGCGCTGCCCGAAGTGAGCGCCGGCCACACGATCTATCTCGAGGAGCTCGGCCTCAAGCCGGGGGACTTCGTGTCGTACTACGCCAAGGCGGCCGACACTGACGCGGTCCAGGGATCGAAGACCACGACCAGCGACATCTACTTCGTGCAGATCCGGCCGTTCAAGAAGGACTACAAGCCGTCGCAGTCGCAGGCCGGGGGCGGCGGCGGTGGTGGCGGCGGACAGCAGGTCGGCCAGCTCTCGCAGCAGCAGCGCGAGATCGTCTCGGCGACCTTCAACATCGTCCGCGACAAGGCGAAGACGAAGCCGGAGAAATTCCGCGAGAACGTCGTGTTCCTCAATCTCGCGCAGGCGAAACTGCGCGAGCAGGTGGAAGAGCTCGTCGGCAAGCTGAAGGCGCGGCTGGGCACCGTCGATCCGGCCTACAACAAGATTGCCGAAGCGCTGCCGAAAGCGGCGGACGAAATGAAGGCGGCCGAATCCGACCTGAAGGCGATGAAGGCGGACACGGCGCTCTCGCCCGAACAGCGCGCGCTCAAGCTGCTGCAGGACGCGGAACAGGAATACGAGCTGCAGGTCGCGCAGCAGCAGGGCGGCGGCGGCGGCGGTGGGCAGCAGAACGCGCTCGCCGACGACCTCGCGGATCTGTTCGAGCTCGAGCTCGACAAGCTCGCGAACCAGTACGAGATGCAGCAGCGCGCCGAGCAGCAGGGCGGCGACCAGAAAGTCGATCAGCTGGTCGAGAAGCTCAAAGAGCTGGCGCGGCGGCAGCAGCAGGAGATGGAGCGCCAGCGCCGGATGGCGCAGTCGGGGCAGGGCGGCTCCGGCAGTTCGAGCGCCTCGCAGCGCGCCCTGGCCGACGAGGCCGAGAAGGCGGCGCGGCAACTGGAGCAGCTGACCCGTAACGAAGAACAGCGCCGGCAGCTCGGCGACGCGATGAAGCAGCTGCAGGACGCCGCCGACGCGATGCGGCGCGCCGCGGCCAACGGCGCGAAGGACGGCGGCGCGCAGGCAAACCAGGCGCTCGACCGGCTGCGCGACGCGCAGCAGAAGCTCGAACGCAATCAGGGCGGACGGGGTGAACGCGATCTGCAGCGCGCCCAGCGTCAGGCCGAGGAGCTCGCCAACGAGCAGAAGGACGTCGCGGCCGACGTCAACGCGCTCGACGCCGCCGAGGCGGGCGCCGGCCGTCAGGCCAAGGCGCAGGCCCTCAGCCAGCGCAAGGACGCGATGGAGGCGAAGGTCGCTGATTTGCAGCAGCAGCTCGAAAAGATCGCCAACGAGATGCGCCGCGACGAGAAAGATGCCGCGCGCAAACTCGACGAGGCGGCGGGCAGCATCCGCGACAAACGGATCCGCGAGAAGATCCGCTACACCAAAGGCGCGCTGCAGGCGGCCGGATCGCAGTACGCGCGCGGGATGGAAGATGACATCGCGCTGAATCTGCAGAACCTGCAGACGAAAATCGGCGACGCGGCCGGCGCGGTCGGCAAGGGCTCGAAGCAGGATGCGGTCGCGCGCGCCGCCGACAAGACACGCGATCTCGTGCGCGGGATGGAATCGCTTCAAGGCAGATTGCAGCAGGGCAAATCGCAGGAAGGCAAGGGACAAGGGCAGCCATCTCAAGGCAACGGGCAAGACGGCAAAGCGCAGGACGGCAAGGGCCAAGACTCGCAGGGCGAACAGGGTCAGCAAGGACAACAAGGGCAGCAAGGGCAGGGACAGCGTCAGGGACAACAGTCGCAGGGCGGCCAGAACGGCGGCGGTGGCGCCACCGACGGCGCCAACCCGGGGTCGCCGCGCAACGCCTATGGCGGCGGCAACGGCCGCTGGAATCCTGACGACAT
The DNA here is from genome assembly GCA_025463215.1 of Acidobacteriota bacterium. Classification (GTDB taxonomy): domain Bacteria; phylum Acidobacteriota; class Vicinamibacteria; order Vicinamibacterales; family CAVVIG01; genus CAVQFC01. The sequence continues at coordinate 7,237 of JAOBWF010000274.1, forward strand.
CCGCCAGTTCCGCGGCCAGTTCCGCGAATGGGCCAACGACGCCGACGGTCTGCGCCGTCAGCTGCAGCAGGCCGGCGTCAGCCCGCGCGAGCTCGACGAGGTCCTGCGCGACCTGCGCGCCTTCGACAACGATCGCATCTACGCCGACGCCAAGGGGCTCGAGCAGCTGCAGGCCGCCGCGATCGAGAAGCTGAAGAAGTTCGAGTTCACGCTGCGCCGCAAGGCCGACAACGGCAACGACTCGCTCTCGCTCTCGGGCTCCGACCAGGTCCCTGAAGGGTTCCGGCAGGCGATCGAGGAGTACTACCGCTCGCTCGCCAAGAAGAATCCGCCGCGCTGAGGAGATCGTGCGCGCACGCGTGCTGACGGCGGGCAGCATCGTCCTGCTGACGGCCGTCGCCGCGCTGGCGCAGTTCGGCGGGCCGCGCGGACCGTTCCGCGAGTACCCCAATATCGCCTACGACGGACAGTTCACGTTCGTCCGCCTCAAATACACGCATGGGCCGGGCGGTAATTGGTACGGCGGCTGGCCGGCATGGGGCCACGGCTACCCCCTCGCGGAGCAGAACCTCATGCGCATCATGCAGGAGGTCAGCTACATCAACCCCCACGTCGACGAGATCAACGCGATCACGCTGGACGATCCGGCGCTGTTCCGCTATCCGCTCGCCTACATCATCGAGGTGGACTGGTGGGCGATGACCGATCGTGAAGCGCTCGCGCTGCGTGCCTACCTCGCCAAGGGCGGCTTCGTCATCGTCGACGACTTCAAGCCGCGGCGTGGCAGGTTCGGCGGCCGCTTCAGCAGCGGCCTCGGCGGCGAGTACGGTACCGGCTGGGAGGTATTCGAGACGGCGATGCGCCGCGTGCTGCCCGACGGCAAGTTCGTCGATCTCGACGCCTCGCATCCAATCTTCCACTCGTTCTTCGAGGTCGACCGGCTCGACATCATCCCGCAGGCCTACATCCAGGGACAGCCGATCTTCCGGGGCCTGTTCGAGGACAACGATCCCGGCAAGCGGCTGCAGATGATCGTCAACTACAACACCGACGTGTCACAGTTCTGGGAGTGGTCCGGGACCGGACTGCGGCCGATCGACGAGACCAACGAAGCCTACAAGCTGGGCGTGAACTACATCATCTACGGGCTGACGCACTGAGCGTCGGCGGCACGCGGCCGTGTCTCCCCAGCGACTGCCATGTCCGCACGGCGCCAGATGTCGTTGCATGGCGCGAACCGGACTACCGCAGCAGCCACGCCCGCATCGTTTTCGTCACGAGATCCGCGGCATCCTGCTGGACGAAATGGCCCGCGCCGGGCACGGTGGTGATCGTCAGATCCTTATCGACCCAGTCCCACGTGCCGTTGAGCGCCGGCGACAGCAGCGCGGTGTCGTCCAGCCCGTGGAACATCAGCACCGGCATCTGCAGCTTCTTCACCGGCGAGGTGTCCTCGGTGTACGGCTCGCGCGGGTAATTGCGCTTGTAGTAGTTCAGCATGGCGGCGAAATCCGAGCGGCCGAAGGCGTCGACGTATTTCTTCCGCGCCTCGGGGTCCTTCACCCAGCCGGCAAGGCCGGCGGCGGTCAACGTCTTCTCCGCGCCCTCCTTCTGGAAGTTCCGCGCGTAGGCGCTGTTCTTCTGCTGCTCCGGATTGTGCGCCAGCTCGCGGGAGAGCCCGCGCGGATGCGGCAGGTTGAGGATGATCAGTCGATCGACCGCCTGCGGGACGTTGATCGCCAGCTGCCACGCCACGACGCCTCCCCAGTCGTGGCCGACGATGATCGCTTTGTCCTGACCGAGGTGCTTGATCACCGCGAGCACGTCCCCGACCAGCAGGCGGACGTCGTAGTTCTCGACGCCGGCCGGCTTGTCGCTCAGGTTGTAGCCGCGCTGATCGATGGCGACGACGGTGAAGCGATCGGCGAGCCCCTCCATCTGTTTGCGCCAGGTGTACCAGTAGTCGGGGAAGCCGTGAATCATCACCACCAGCGGTCCGCTGCCCATCGTGGCGTAGTGGATCTTCACGCCGTTGGAGTCGGCGTAGCCATGCGTCACCTTGTCGTCGATGTCCGCCGCGCGGGCGGCACTCGCGGCCGCCGCGACCAACAGCGCCGCACTGCCAAAGGTCTTGATGAGGGTGAACATGCGCAGAGTGTATGCCCAAACCGACCGAGCGAATGACACATGATGATGCGCGCTCCGGCCGCTGCACGACAAATGGTGTCGGAGAGCGCCCGGCGTCTTTCTGTCCGCGGATTAGACGATGACGCCGATAAATGGATTCGGCAGGGTACGTCCGGCGCCCGCCGCGTCGGGGGCAATACTCCCGCCGCCGGCCCTGACGGTTGACGTGGCTCGCTGCCGGCGCTCCGCCTTGTTCAATCCGCGCAATCCCCGTAATCCGCGGATGATCGCTGTCTTCGTCTGGTCGGGTCGCAGACGCATCGGTCGGCGCCACCACCGCGGTACGACCAACGTTCCGCTGTAGAATTGAGGCGTCGGGGCGTAGCGAAGCCTGGTATCGCGTCCGCTTTGGGAGCGGAAGATCGCTGGTTCGAATCCAGTCGCCCCGACCACTCACCCATCCGTGGCTGTCCGCGCCGTCAACATCGCCGACCTGCGCCGGCTCGCGCAACGCCGCCTGCCCCGCATCGTCTTCGACTACGCCGACGGCGGCGCCGAAGACGAAATTACCCTGCGCGACAACTGCCGCGTCTTCGACAGCATCCTGTTCCGGCCGCGCAACGCAGTCGTCGTGCCGCGCGCCGATCTGCGGACGACGGTCCTCGGGACGACTTTCGATCTGCCGTTTCTGCTGGCGCCGATCGGCAGCACGCGGATGTTCTATCCGCACGGCGAAGCGCTGTCGGCGGCGGCCGCTGGCGCCGCGGGCGCAGGCTACATCTTGTCGACGCTCTGCGGCTCGCCGCTCGAGGAAGTGAAGGCGGCGGCGACGCGGCCGGTGTGGTACCAGCTCTATCTCGTCGGTGGACACGACGTCGCGCGTGCCGGGATCGAGCGGGCGCGCAAGGCCGGCTTCACCGTGCTCGTCGTCACCATCGATACCCCCGTCGCCGGCATGCGCGAACGCGATCATCGCAACGGCACCAGCGAGCTGCTGACGCGCCGGATCGGCGCGATGCTGCCGTTCGTCGCGCAGCTGCTCGCGAAGCCGCGATGGCTGGCGCGGTTCGTCGCCGACGGCGGGCTGATGGATTTTCCCAACGTCATGCTGCCGGCGGGACCGATGGCGTACGCCGATGTCGGCCGCGCGCTCGAGCAGTGCGCGGTCGGCTGGGATGATCTGCGCTGGATTCGCGAGGTGTGGCAGGGGCCGATCGTCGTCAAGGGGGTGCACAGCGCGGATGACGCGCGGCGCGCGGTCGACGCCGGCGCCGACGGGATCGTGGTCTCGAACCATGGCGGCCGGCAGCTCGACGGCGTTGCGGCGACCCTCCGGATCCTGCCGGAGGTCGTTGCCGCCGTGGGCAATCGCACCGACGTCCTGTTCGACGGCGGCATCCGCCGCGGCAGCGACATCGTCAAGGCGCTGGCGCTCGGCGCGCGCGCCGTGCTGATCGGGCGCGCGTATATCTATGGACTCGGCGCCGCGGGCGGACCCGGAGTGACGCGCGCGATCGACATCCTGCGCGCGGATCTCCTGCGGACGCTGCGGCTGCTCGGCTGCGCGTCGATCGCCGAGCTCGATCGATCGTTTCTGGAGCTGCCTGCGGGCTGGCCGTCATCGCGCTGACTTCGGTCAGGCGGTGGAACGCAGACCCGGCGGTCGCCGCGCCGACGGTCAGGCAGGCGGCAATCGCTGATGCGCACGAGCGGTGAGCGGATCCGCCCATCTGGACCTGTGATCGAGCGGCGCTTTATTGCTGAATGAGCCGCCGCTCCGCCGCGGCTCGGTCGGGATCTCCGATGGTGTCGTAGCACGCGGCCAGATTGACCCGCGCCTGAACGTCGCCCTGATGATGTTCAAGAAACCGGCGATACCGCGGGATGGCGAGAGCGTCCTGACCGGTCTGCTGCAGCGCCACGCCGAGCAGGAAATCTGTCAGGCCGTAATCGATCGCGCGTGTCGTGATCACGTTGAGCACCGGAATGCTGTCGGCGTACCGTCCAACGCGCTGCAGCAGCATCGCGGCCCGGTGCTGCTGGCGCAGGTCGTGGGGATCCATCTGCGCGGCCCGCAGCGATTCGGTGGCCGCGTCGTCGAGGCGGCCGAGCGCTTCGTACGCCACCGCCAGCCACGAATGGCTCTGCGGCCAGGTCGGCGCCAGGCGCACGGCCTCCTGCACCTGCGCGAGCCCCGCGGCGCGGTCGCCCAACTCGATCAGCACGAGGCCGTAATCGACGTGGGCCAGGACGAAGTCAGGGGCCAGCCGCAGCGCGGCCTCGATATTCGCTCGCACTCGCGGATCGCGACGATCGCGGATGGACGTGGCCAGGCTCAGGTGGGCGATTTCGTCGCCGCCGTGACGCACACTGTGTGTCCACAGCGTTTCCTCCGTGAGCCATATCCGGTTCAGCGTCAACGACGCGGCCGCGAGATACACGCTGGCCGCGAGCGCCGCCATCAGCACGATGCGAGGCCGCCACACGTGGTTCGCCGCGGCGACCACGGCCAGAAACAGAAACGGCAGGGACGGATACGGACGATAGTCGTTCCGCAGCTGATAGAGCGGCAGGATCGACGATTCCGGCAGCAGCAGCACCCAATACGACACGATCGCGAACGTCACAATCGGCTGTGTCCGGCGCAGACGCCAGGCGATCGCGGCCGATGCCAGCAGCGCTGCCGCTCCCGCAAGCGCGCGCCACTCGAACGGACCGGCGACGATCACGACCGCGGGCATCTCCCGAATCGCGAACGGCCAGACGGTGTTCGCCAGATAGATCAGGTGGACCCAGAGCTGCGTCAGCGGATACGTCGTCGAGATGGCGCGGCCATTGAGCACCTGTTGCAGCGCGGAGAAATGCAGGCCGAATCTGGTCCAGAGGAAATAGGTCGCGATCACTGCCGCGAACGCGGCGATTCTGCCGAGCGATGCCCGCCATGACGACGCGCGCCCAGCGATCATGCGCTCGAAGGCGAGCACGACCAGCGGCATCATGATGCCGTTGGTCTTCGCCAGCAGCGAGGCCGCAAACAGCACGAGCACGACGGCCCAGCCCAGGACGCTGTCGCCGCGACGCCGCATCCGCGCGTACGCCCAGAGCGTCGCCGCGAGAAACACTTCCATGATCGCGAGATCGCGCGCGCTGATGTAGTTGACGACGATTCCCGAGACCGGATGTACGGCGAACAAGAGCGCCGCGATGAAGGCGATCTGGCGGTCGGCGTCGCTGTCGGCCTCCGTATCGGCGCGGCGGAACGCCATCAGCTCGAGAATGAACGCGTAGATGAACAGGACCGCCGTCAGGTGCGCGAGCAGGTTGAAGGCGTGGTAACTGGCGACGCGCGAGCCCGAGAGCGAGTAGTTCAGCGACAGCGTCAGGGGAACCAGCGGGCGGTATTCCGTCACCCGATCCAGCGTCGACATCGTCCGCGGATCGAGGAAATGACGCCAGATCGGCGCGACGCTCTGGATCCACGGGTTGTCGACGACGCGATAGAAGTCGTCGAGGTGGAACGCGTTGTCGAAGATGTTGCAGAAGGCGGCGAGCGTCGCGACGATGAGCAGCAGCGCACCGAGCCGACGCGGCACGGCTACCGCTGCACCAGCTCGATCTTTGCGGCGGCAGGTCCTTCGAGGATGAGGCGCGTGTCGCCGAGCACCGGCGTCTGCGCCGCCGCCGGGGCGGCGAGCGCAGTCATGGCGGCGAGAAGGAGGGCGGACGCGGATAAGCGCATCGGCTTCCCTGTCATTTCGCCGGACGCAGCGTCAGCTTCTGGACGCGCCAGTTGCCAAGCTCGCCGACGAAGAGCTCGTTCTCGCTCCGGCAATCAATCGAGTTCACCATGTTGAACTCCTTCGGCACGCGGCCGGCGCGGCCGAACCTGCCGACGATCCTGCCATCGAGCTCCATCTTGTAGATTTCGCCGTTGTCGAGCGTCTCGGCGTCGTTGGAGTTCGACACGTACATGTACTGGTGCGCGCCGGGCGTGATGCAGATCGCCGCCGGCGTGCCGACGCCGCTGATCTGCGCCTTCGTGTTGCCGTCGGCGTCGAACACCTGGATCCGCTTGTTGCCGCCGTCCGCGACGTAGACCAGCCCGTTCGCGTCGATCGCGATGCCGCGCACCGCGTTGAACTGTCCCGGCTCGGTGCCGCGGTAGCCCCACGACTTGATGAAGTGCGCGTCCTTGTCGAACTTGGCGACGCGGGCGTTGCCGGTGCCGGCGGCGAGGCCGTCGGCGACGTAGATGTTCCCCTGCGCATCCCACGCGACGCCGGCGGTGCGGTTGAAATTGTCCCCCGGCACACCGCCGCCCGCAGGTCCGGCCGGGCCGCGGCCCCCCCCGGCCGCCTGCGCCGGCGCCGGTGTGCCGCCTGGGGTCGGCGGCGTGGCGACGCC
>JAOBWF010000307.1 GCA_025463215.1 Acidobacteriota bacterium
GCGCCGGGATGCCCATCACGGAGCCTTCGGGCAACATGATCGTCGACATCGGCGGCGGCACCACCGACATCGCCGTCATCTCGCTCGCGGGCATCGTCTACAGCAAAGCGGTCCGGGTTGCCGGCAACGAGATGGACGAGGCGATCATCCAGTACGTCAAGAAGCAGTACAACCTGCTGATCGGCGAGCGCACCGCCGAGGCGATCAAGATCGAAATCGGCTCCGCCTTCCCGCTCGAAGAGCGCATGACGATGGAGATCAAGGGACGGCATTTGATCGAAGGGGTGCCGAAGACGATCACGATCACGGACGAGGAAATCCGCGAGGCGCTGGCCGAGACCGTCAACGTCATCGTCGACGCAGTGCGCGTGGCGCTCGAGCGCACCCCGCCCGAGCTGTCGGCGGACATCGTCGACCGCGGCATCGTGTTGACCGGCGGCGGATCGATGCTGAAGAACCTCGACAAGCGGCTGCGCGAGGAGACCGGGCTGCCGCTCGCGATGGCGGAGGATCCGCTGTCGTCGGTGGTGCTCGGCGCCGGCAAGATGCTGTCGGACTTCAACCTGCTGCGGAAGATCTCAATCGACTAGTGGCACTCCTGGACATCCGTCAGCGATCCGGCTTTCTGTTCCTCGCGGTCACGCTCGGGCAGATCCTGCTCGTTTCGGCGCAGGTCAATTCCAAATCGGGCGTGCCGGTGATCGAGTCGGTCACCTTCGGCCTGTTTTCGGAAGTGCAGCGCGGCCTGTCGGGCGGCGTGCTCGGCATCGGGCGCCTTTGGACCGGCTACATCGCCCTGCGCCACGTCAAGGCCGAGAACGACGCGCTGAAGCGCGATCTCGCCGCGGCGCAGATCGCGGTGCAGGAGCAGCGTGCGCTCGCCGATCGAACGCGCGGGCTCGAGCGGCTGCTGGATCTGCGCGAGCACCTGAACCTGCAGACCGTCGCCGCCGAGATTATCGGCGCCGCGGCGACGCCCGACTTCCGCACGCTGACGATCGACAAGGGGACGCGCGACGGCATCCGCGCCGACATGTCGGTGATCGCGCCGGCCGGGATCGTCGGACGGCTGGTGGTGCCGAGCCTGCGGTCGGCGAAAGTGCAGCTGCTCATCGATCGCAACGCGGCGGCGGGCGCGATCATCGAGCGGACGCGCGCGCAGGGCGTTGTCGTCGGCGGCGGCAGTGACGATCGGCTGCGGCTCGAATACATGTCCGAGGTGTTCGACGTCGTCGTCGGCGACGTCGTGGTGACGTCGGGAATCGACGGCATTTATCCGAAGGGTTTCGTGATCGGGAAGATCGAGTCGGTGGAGCGCGCCGGCAACGCCTACAAGAAGATCACGATCAAACCGGCGGTCGACTTCTCGTCGCTCGAGGAAGTGCTCGTCGTGCTGACGCCGACGCCCGCGCGCGGCGCCGAAAGCACGTCCGAGTGAAGGCGATCGGCGTGATCCTGGCGGTGGCCGTGGCGCTGGCGCTGCAGACCACCGCGGCGCGGTTCCTGGTCCGCGGCTCGGTCGCGGTCGACCTGGTGCTCGTCGTCGTCGTGTATGTGGCGCTGACGTCGGGGTCGGCGACCGGGCTGATGTCCGGAGCCTTCGCCGGCCTGGTGCAGGATGCGTTGTCGAGCAGCGTGATCGGCATCGGCGGGCTGGCGAAGACGCTGGTGGGGTTTCTCGCCGGCATCATCGGCACGCAGTTCATCGTGACCGCGTCGCTGCCGCGGTTCGTGGTCTTTTTCGGCGCTACCGTGCTGCACGCGGTCGTGTTCATGGGGCTGTACGTGCTGCTCGGCGTGCGTGATTTCGGCGCGCCCTATGCGGCGGTCGCGGGCCAGGCGACCGCCAACGCCATCGTCGGCGTGATTGCGTTTCAGCTGGTCGAGCTTCTACCTGGAGCGGTGGAACGCCGTCGCGCCGGCAAGTCCCGGCTGCGGCGGTGAAATTGTAAAATGTAACTGACATGGCTGAAGACCGTCGCGTCGCCACCACACGCCTTGTCCTCCTGACCTACGCGATCATCGGGATCTTCTCGGTCCTCGCCGTCGGGTTCTGGGTGCTGCAGGTCGTCGAGCACGCCAAGTTCGAGGAGATGGCGGAGAACAACCACCAGCGGACGCTGGCGCTGCGGGCGCCGCGCGGCATCGTGTTCGACCGCGATCTCAAGGTGCTGGTGGAGAACCGGCGCTCGTACAGCATTTCGATCGTCCGTGAGCACACCAAGGATCTCAACCGCACGGTGCGGCTGCTGGCCGAGGCGATTGCGATGGACGAACCGGCGATCCGCCAGATCGTCGAGCGCCACCGCCGCGAGCCTTCGTACCGTCCGATCATGGTCGTGCAGGACGCGACGCTGGCGCAGGTCGCCGCGGTCAAGGCACGGCGCCTCGATTTCGAGCTGCCCGACATTGTGGTCGAGCAGGTGCCGACGCGGCAGTACCCGGAGGCGATGGCCGCGCACCTCTTCGGCTACGTCGGCGAAGTCAGCGATGCGCAGGTTACCGACGCGGACGGCCTCAAGAGCGGCGACATCGTCGGCCAGGCGGGGATCGAGAAGGTCTACAACAGCCTGCTGATGGGATCGGACGGCGCCAAGCGCGTCGTGGTCAACAGCGTCGGCCGCGAAATTCGCGTGCTCGACGAGGATCCGCCGACCGAGGGCAAGCGTCTGCAGTTGACGATCGACGCCGATGTGCAGAAAGCGATCGAGGACGGCTTCAGGGTCGCCGGCTTCAACGGCGCCGCGGTGGTGCTCGACCCCGCCAATGGCGACGTGCTCGGCTTCACCAGCGTCCCGAGCTACGATCCGAACGCGTTTGCCGCCGGGATCGATCGCTCCACCTGGGCATCGCTCAACACCGACGATCTGAAACCGCTGCAGGACCGTGCGATCCAGGGACGCTACTCGCCCGGATCGACCTTCAAGATGGCGGTGGCGCTCGCCGGGCTGGAAGAGGGAATCATCACCCCCGACTTCCATGCGCACTGCGCCGGCCACGCGAATTTTTACGGGCACGACTTCAAGTGCTGGAAACATGGCGGACACGGATCGATCGATCTGCGCCACGCCATCGAGCAGTCGTGCGACGTCTACTTCTACACCGTCGCGAACATCGTCGGCGTCGACAAGATCAACAAGTGGGCAACGCTGCTCGGCCTCGGGGTCAAGAGCGGGATCGACCTGCCGAACGAACAGGTCGGCCTGGTACCGTCGACCGAGTGGAAGCGGCAGCGGTTCCACGAGAAGTGGTACGCAGGCGAAACGATCTCGGTCGGGATCGGCCAGGGCGCCGTCGCGGTCACCCCGGTGTCGATGGCGGTCTACATGGCGACGCTCGCCAACGGCGGCACGCGCGTCACGCCGCACCTGCTCAAAGCGGTCGACGATGGCAACGGGTGGAAGGCGGTACCGCCGCCGCCGCCGCAGTCCAAGATTGAGATCGACCCGGACAAACTCCAGGCGATTCGCGACGGTTTGTGGATGGTGGTCAATCAGGGCGGCACCGGCGGCCGGGCCCGGATGATCGGCTACGACATTTCCGGCAAGACCGGATCCTCACAGGTGATCTCGAACGCCGGGCGCGTGGCCGCCGGGAAGACCACCAAGGATCTGCGCGATAACGGCTGGTTCGTGTTCTTCGCGCCGCGCGACAACCCGAAGATCGCCGGCGTCGTCTTCCTCGAGCATGGGATTCATGGCGGCAACGCCGCGGCGGTGACCCATCACATCCTCGAGACCTTCTTTGCGAAGAAGGAAGGCAAGCCGCTGCCGGCCGTGCCGGCCGACTTTCACCTCAACTACAGCGATCCGTACGCCCATGGCGGCGGTCCGGTCGCCGGCGGACAGAACTGACACCGTGTTCGAGCGACGCCTCTACCACCACATCGACTGGGCGCTGGTCACCGCCATTCTCGCGCTGTGCGCGCTCGGTGTGCTGATGATCAACAGCACCACCGCCGACCCGACGCGCGCCGCCTCGCGCATGTACATGACGCAGATGTACGCCATCGTTCTCGGGCTCGGCGCGATGGTGTTCATGCTGACGCTCGACTACCGCTCGTTCACCGACAAGTCGCACCTGATCTACATCGGCCTGTGCGCGCTGCTGATCTACGTCATGTTTTTCGGCATGGTGCAGATGGGCGCGCGGCGCTGGATCCCGCTCAAGATTTTCAACCTGCAGCCCTCCGAGTTCGCCAAGGTCGGCGTCGCGCTCGTCCTCGCGAAGTTTTTCGGCGAGAACCGCGGCGCGCCGACGTGGACCGATCTCGCGATCGGCGCCGTGCTGACCGCAATCCCGCTCGGCCTGATTGCCAAGGAGCCCGATCTCGGCACGGCGGTGACGCTGCTGCCGGTCTTCTTCGCGATTGCGTATCTGGCCGGCATGCGGATGCGCATCTTCGGCCTGATGTTCCTCGTTCTGCTTCTCGCGGCGCCGGTCGCGTGGAAGTTCGCGCTCAAGGACTACCAGAAATCACGGGTCTCGACGTTCCTCGACCCCTCACAGGATGCGAAAGGCGCCGGCTACCAGCAGATTCAGGCGCGCATCACCGTCGGGTCGGGGGGCCTCACCGGCAAAGGGTTCAAAAAGGGCACCCAGGGGCAGCTGCGCTTCCTGCCGGTCGCGCACAACGATTTCATTTTCTCGGTGCTGGCCGAGGAGCAGGGTTTTGCGGGCGTCCTGGTGGCGCTCGGTCTCTATCTGTTTGTGATTCTGCGCGCGCTCGAGGCGGCACGGCTGGCCAAGGACCGGCTCGGGTCGTACCTCGTGCTTGGCGTGCTCGCCAGCTTTACCTTCCAGGTGGTCTACAACATCACCATGTCGGCAGGGCTGGCGCCCGTCAAAGGCCTGACGCTTCCGCTCATGAGCTACGGAGGGTCGTCGATGATCGCGACCCTCGCGGGCTTCGGGCTGGTGCTCAACGTCCGCATGCGCAGATTCACGAACTAACTAGCGGGCAGGCCTCGAGGCCTGCGCGGCGAGCCGGTGCGCCGGCCACGTCGCGCGGCCCTTCAGGGCTGCCGTCAGGAGTTTGTGATGAATAAGGAGATGATCGTCTCCTCGAACGGCCACGAGACGATGGTGGCGATTCTCGAGGACGACCTGGTCGCG
>JAOBWF010000416.1 GCA_025463215.1 Acidobacteriota bacterium
TCACGAACAGCGGCACGCCGGCGGTGAAGATCTTCTGCGCGGCGGGGATGTCGTTCTTGATATTCCATTCCGGATGCGGCGGCGTCGCAGGGCCGAAGCCATCCGAAATCGGCGCGACCGATCCCCCCATCATCACGATGGACTTCAGTTTGCGGAAAGTGACGGGGTCCTTGTCGATCGCCGCGCCCAGGTTGGGTGACGGCCCGATGGCGACCAGGGTGATCTCGCCGGGATGGCGGCGGATCTGTTCCAGCAGGAAGTCCACCGCCTGCGGGTGATCGGTGCGGGCGACGTGGCCACCCTCGGCATAGCGGCGCTGGCTGAAGCCGGCGAGGTTGGCGGTGGACGCAATGCCCACCGCGACGGGAATGTCGCCATGCCCGGTTTCCAGCAGGATCCGGTCCAGCATCCGGGCGCGGGCCGGGGTATCGCCGAAGTCGCTCATCAATCCCAGCACCTGGAATTCCGGGCTGTTCAGCGCCAGCGCCACCGCGAAGGCGTCATCGATATCGTCGCCGATATCGCTGTCTATGATGATCTTCTGCGGCGCGGCCTCAGCCGTCCCGCCCAGCAGCAGCAAGGCCGTGACGATCCCCAGCAACTGTCCCAAATCCGCGCTCCCCGCTGTTTCGCACATGATGCCCGCTTTGGGGGAATAAGCGCAAATCCGCGCGTCAGAGCTTGTCCGGCAACAGGAATTTCATCGCCGCCGCCCACGAAAGGCGTTTGGCCATATTGACCCATGATGCCCCGGCCCCGGAGAATGCGCCCATGAAGTTCCTTTTCGCCGTCGTGGCGGTTTTCCTGTCCGTCACAGCCGTGGCGGCGGACGATGCGCTCAGCCCCGCCGCCAACAGCGCTTTCCTGGCGGCCAATGCGGTCAAGCCGGGGACCATCACCCGCCCCAGCGGCCTGCAATATCGCAGCGTCAGGACCGGCTTCGGCAAGCGTCCCGGCGGCAACGATATCGTGCGTCTCTTCTACACCATGAAATTGATCGACGGCCGCACGGTGGACTCCACCGCGCCCACCTTGCCGGCCGCCATGGCGATGGCGACCGTCAGCATTCGCGGTCTCAGCGAGGCGTTGCAGCTGATGCATGAAGGCGACCGCTGGCAGGTCGTCATGCCGGCGGCGCTTGGCTTTGGCGTACGCGAGGCCGCGGGCGGCGCCGTGCCCGCCAACCAGACCCTGGTGATGGATATCACCCTGGTGTCCGCCGCCCCGCCACAGCCCGGACAGGTGCTGTCCGACAATCCTCTCTCCGTGTGGTCCAATGGCCGCGAAATGGGCGGCGCCTTCACCATCCATCCCTAGAAAGACTGCATGACGGACAAGACGGTTGTGGTGGTCGGCGGCGGCCTGAGCGGGGCGCTTTTCGGGCTGAAGCTGCACCGCATCCGTCCCGGCTGGCGCATCGTGGTGGTAGAGCCCAAGAAAAAGCTGGGCCGCGGCATCGCCTATGGCGCCTGTGGGCCGGGGCATTTGTTGAATGTGCCGGTGTCACGCATGGAGGTGGGCTTGACGCCCGGCTTCGCGCAATGGCTGGAGCCGCAGCGGTCCGCCATCGCCGAGGCGCTGGTGGAAAGCCATCTCGATCTTGCAGCCGCCTTCGTGCCGCGCCGCCTGTTCGGCGATTACATGGAAGAGCGCGTCGGCGAGGCCCTATCGCTGAAGGCCCGCAGCGGCTTCACCGCGGTGCGCGGCGAGGCGGTGCGGCTGCTGGAGGATGGGCGCGGCGTGCTGCTCACCGATGGCCGCGAGATCGGCGCCGATATCGTGGTGCTGGCGATGGGCAACCTGCCACCGCGGCCGCCGGGCGGTCCCGATCGTTGGCTCTATGACACCGGCTATTTCATTCCCGATCCCTGGGCGGCGGATGCCTTCAGCGACATCGATCCCGGCGAGCCTTTGCTGCTGATCGGCGCGGGCCTGACCACGGTGGACATTGCCCTGCGGCTGGCCGCCGAAGGCCATCGCGGCAAGATGCTGGCGGTGTCGCGGCGCGGGCTGAAGCCCCGGCGTCACAAGGCGGGCGGCGCCTGGCCGGAATTCCTGCACGACAAAATTCCCGCTTCGCCGCTGGTCCTGACAAGATTGATCCGCGCCGAGATCGCAAAGGCCCAAAGCCAGGACATTCCCTGGCAGCGCGTGTTTGACGCCGCGCGTCCTGCCGTGCCCGCGGTATGGGAAAGCTGGAGCGACAAGCACCGCCGCCAGTTCCTGCGCCATCTGCGGCCGCGCTGGGATATTCATCGCCACCGCACGGCGCCCCGGATCGGCACGGCGCTGGACGCGCTGCTGGACAGCGGCCAGCTGGAAATCGTTGCGGGCCGCATCGCCGGCTACCGCGAGGCGGGCGCGCATCTGGATGTGTCGCTCAAGCTGCGCGGCGGCGCGATGCGTGAATTTCGTTGCGGCCATGTGGTGAACTGCACCGGGCCGGGCTCGGACTTCGACAAGATCGCGATCCCGCTGATCGCCGACCTGCGGGTGCGCCGGCTGGCGACGCCGGACGCGCTGGGCGTGGGGTTCGAGACCCGCGACTGCGCCGTGCTGGACGCAAGCGGCAAGCCGTCGTCCTGGCTGTTCGCACTGGGGCCGCTGACCCGGCCCGCCTGGTGGGAAATCACCGCCGTGCCGGAAATCAACCTGCAGGTCGAACGGCTTGTGGCGCAGATCACCCAGGAAAAACCGCCCGAGCCGCTGACCACCGCCGATTTCTTCGGCATGGGCGAGGGCATCTGACGGCTTGACGGACGGCCCGCAACGTCTGTCACATGGCCATGTCATTTTGCGCAAAACGGAGACTCGCCATGCCCTTCATCACCACCCCGGACGGCACCGAGATTTTCTACAAGGACTGGGGCACAGGAACGTCCATCGTCTTTTCCCATGGCTGGCCGCTGTCGGCCGACGACTGGGATCCGCAGATGCTGTTCTTCCTGAACAAGGGCTATCGCGTCATCGCCCATGACCGGCGCG
>JAOBWF010000303.1 GCA_025463215.1 Acidobacteriota bacterium
ACCACCGTGCGGTCGTCGGCCGGCAGCGCGGACGCGATCCCGATCGATCGCGTCCGCGAACGGCTCCACCGGTGATCAACGACGAAAGACGCCCAACAAACAACCAACGACGATGACCAACGACCAATGATCATTTATCTCGCGTGCACAGTCCGCGGCGATCGCGGCGGCGTCCTCGCCGGCCGCGCGATCTGCGAACGGCTTCAGAACCACGGTCACGAGGTGTTGACCACGCACCTGCTCGCCGACAACGTCGAGACCGCGGAGTCGCAGATGACCGAGGGCGAGGTCTTTCGCCGCGACCTCGAGTGGCTGACGGCGTGCGACGTGCTGGTCGCGGAGGCGTCGGGATCGAGTTACGGCGTCGGCTTCGAGGTCGGCTACGTCCTCGGCCGCGCCAACGTCAGCGGCCAGCGCGTCGTCCTGCTCTACGACGCCGCGCGGCGCCACACAGTGTCGCGCCTCATCAGCGGCAACGACGCCGCGGCCTGCACTACCGTGGCGTATGCCTCGATCGACGACCTGACCGCGTTCATCGATCAGCACTTCGCACCGGCGTAGCGCGAGGCGCACGGTCAGCGCTCGATTTTGCCGCGCGCGAGGCCGGAATGCGAGAAAGTCGAGATCTGACCCGATGGACGAGGCGCGGGAATCGGGATACGATCCGGACCTCGTGACCACGAACGTTTCCGCCCGACGCATCACGCTGGCGGCGATCCGCGACGCGTCGCGCACCGTCTATGCCGCGGCGATCCGCACGCCGCTGGTGCGGGTCGAACTGGGCGATGGCGGCGAGCTGTATCTCAAGCTCGAAGCGCTCCAGCCGATCGGCTCCTTCAAGATCCGCGGCGCCTACAACGTCATCCGTCAGCTGACGCCGGCGGAGTTGCACGACGGCGTCTGGACCGTCAGCGCCGGCAACGCGGCGCAGGGCGTGGCGTTCGCCGCGCGCCAGGCCGGCGCGCGCTGTTCGGTGATGGTGATGGACACCGCGCCCGACACCAAAATCCGCGCGATCGAACGGCTCGGCGCGTCGATCGTGCGTGCGACCTACGACGAATGCTGGCAAACGGTCGTGTCGCACGGCTCGCCGCGCATGACCGGCTACTTCGTCCATCCGTTCGACGACGACCGGTTCATCGCCGGCAATGCGACCGCTGGCCTCGAGATCCTCGAAGATTTGCCCGACGTCGCCGCCATCGTCGCGCCGCTTGGCGGCGGCGGCCTGCTGGCCGGCATCGCCGCGGCCGTGCGCGAGCTGAAGCCGGACACGCGCGTCTACGCCGCGGAGCCGGACACCGCGGCGCCGCTCGCCGCCTCGCTCGCCGCGGGCCGGCCGCTGTACTTCGACCACTGGATCGCGTCGTTCGTCGACGGCGCCGGCGGCAAATCGGTGCTGGAAACGATGTGGCCGCTGCTGGCGCCGCTGGCGGGCTCGATCGTCGTGTCGCTCGACGAAGTGGCGCGGGCCATGAAGCTGGCGGCGGAGCGGGCGCGGGTGATTGCGGAAGGGGCGGCCGGCTGCGCGATCGCCGCGGCGCTCAGCGGCCGCGCCGGGACCGGGAAAATCGTCGCCGTCGTGTCCGGCGGCAACATCGATCTCGCCAAGTTCGCCGCGCTTGTCGGCGCATGTGACCAATGACCTTAGACAGCACCCCGTCCCACCTGCCTGAACGGCTCGCGCGCCTCGAAGATCTCGCCGGCGACCTCTGGTGGGGCTGGCACGCCGACGCGCGCACGGTGTTCCGCCGCCTCGACTACGGATTGTGGCGCGCCACTGCGCACAACCCGGTGCGCATGCTGCGGCTGATCTCGCGCGACAAGCTCGACGCGGCCGCGGCCGATCCCTCGTTCGCCGAGATCTACGACCGCGCCATCGGCGCGCTCGACGCGGCGCGCGCGGCGCACAACACGTGGTGGACGAACACCATGCCGCACGTCAGCGGCCAGACGATCGCGTACTTCTCCGCCGAGTTCGCGCTGCACCAGTCGCTGCCGATTTACGCCGGCGGCCTCGGCGTGCTCGCCGGCGACCACTGCAAGGAAGCGAGCGATCTCGGCGTGCCGCTGATCGGCGTCGGGTTCATGTACCCGCAGGGCTACTTCCATCAGCACATCTCCGCCGAAGGCTGGCAGGAGGAAAGCTACGAGCGGTTGAACTGGGCCGATGCCCCGATCGAGCCGGCGCTGACCGCGGACGGCAAACCGTGCATCACCGCCGTGCCGCTCGGCGATCGATCGGTGCTGGTCGCGGTGTGGCGCGTGCGGCTCGGCCGCGTGACGCTGTACCTCCTCGACACCAGCCTCGAAGAGAACGCCCCGTGGGATCGCGAGCTGTCGGCGCGGCTCTACGGCGGCGATCGGGAAACGCGCATCCAGCAGGAGATCATCCTCGGCGTCGGCGGCGTCCGCGCGCTGAAGGCGCTCGGCATCGATCCCGGCGTCTTCCACCTGAACGAAGGGCACGCCGGCTTCGTCGTGCTGCAGCGGATCCGCGACCTGATCGAACAGGGATCGTCGTTCGACGACGCGCTCGCCGCGATCCGCAGAACGACGATGTTCACGACCCACACGCCGGTGCCGGCGGGACACGACGCGTTCCCGTTCAGCATGGTCGAAAAGCACCTCGCCAGCTGCTGGGGGACGCTCGGCGCCAACCGCGATCGCTTCCTCGCGCTCGGGTCCTACGACAACGGCGGCGGCGTCCAGTTCAACATGACGGCGCTCGCGATCCGCTCGGCCGGTTCGACCAACGCCGTCAGCCAGCTGCACGGCGACGTCACCCGCGCGATGTTCGCGCCGATGTGGCCCGACGTCGAGGAGGCGAAGCGGCCGGTGTCGGCGGTGACCAACGGCGTCCATCTGCCGACCTGGATCGCCGGCGATCTCACCGACCTGTTCACGCGCTATCTCGGCGCCGGGTGGATCGATCGCCACGACGATCCGGCGCTGTGGGAAGGGGTCCTCGCGATTCCCGATGACGAGCTGTGGGCGGTGCGTCAGTCGCTGCGCCGCTATCTCTTCACCTTCATCCGCGAGCGGGCGCGCCAGCGCTGGGTCGAGGAGCACGTCGGCATCCCGCGGATCGTCGCTGCCGGTACGCTGCTCGAGCCCGAGGCGCTGACGCTCGGCTTCGCGCGCCGCTTCACCGGCTACAAGCGGCCCGAGCTGGTGTTCCACGATCCCGAGCGGCTCGCGCGCATCCTGAACGCTGCGGGGCGGCCGGTGCAGATCATCTTCGCCGGCAAGTCGCATCCCGCCGACGACATCGGCAAACACCACCTGCAGCGCGTCTACAAGCGCGCGCTCGATCCTCAATTCGGCGGCCGGATCGCCTTCGTCGACGACTACGATCTGCACGTCGCGCACTTCCTGGTGCAGGGCTGCGACGTGTGGCTGAACAACCCGCGCAAGCCGCTCGAGGCGAGCGGCACCAGCGGCATGAAGGCGGCGATCAACGGCGTGCCGCACCTGAGCATCGGCGACGGCTGGTGGGCGGAGGGATTCACCGGCGCGAACGGCTGGGTCATCGATGGCGGCGCCAATCCCGACAACCCCGACGCGGTCGACGCCGCCGACGCCCAGGCGCTCTACCGGCTGCTCGAGGAAGAGGTCGTGCCGGCCTTTTACGAGCGCGACCGCGCCAACGTGCCGCACCGGTGGATCGCCACCGTCAAGCAGGCCATCCGCACCGTCGCCCCCCAATTCTCCGCCCGCCGGATGGTGAAGGAATACGCCCAGCGCATGTACGCCCCGGCGCTCGAGCGGAAACTTGAAGTTAGAAGTTAGAAGTTCGCACTAGAATTGAGAGATGCCACGTAAGTCGGTCGTGAAGGCGCGCTGCGCGTTGTGCGGCGCCAAAGAGGTCTCGGAGCCGCGCGGCGAGGAAAAGTACTGCCACGACTGCTGGGACAAGAAGATTGCCGTCGAAGAAATCGTCGCGCGCGAGTTCGCCATCAAGCGCTACATCCGCGCCCAGAGCGCGGAAAAATACCTGATCTACCACTCCACCCAGAAACGCCCCTGCGGTCAGCTGATCGTCGTCGACGACGGCTACGATCTGTTCCTGACGCTGATGCTGTACCCGACCTTCGGCTGGGACGAACCGGCCTACCATCTCGAAGGCGATCCGGAAGGACGCCTGTTTTCGGAGATCCTGGTCGATGTCATCGCCGCGGAAGTGATCGAGCCGTGGGGCGGCGGCAAATGGCACATGGAGATCTTCCGCTCGGTCGCACCTGAACCGGAGGACTGGAACGGCGAGATGTAATATAATTCCGCCGTTTTTGTCCTTGTTTCCGCTTGTCCACTTCCGGGAGGAATTTATGAATCGCGCGCGCCTGACCCTTGCCGCGACGCTCGTGGGCGCCAGCTTCGTCGCCGTCCACGCTCAAACGCCAGCCAATCCGCCGATGACCTCGGTCCTCGCCGGCAAGAAGTTCTCGCCAGCTTTCAAAGGCCAGGCGGAGCTCGACTACACCAAGCCGGTCACCAAGCGCGAAAAGGACATGGTCGTCACGACCATCATGGTGAAGAACAACGCCGCCGGGCCGCTGCTCCGGCTGACGATCGACGAGACCTGGTACGACGCCGGCGGCGGCCTCGTCACCGGCGGCAAGGGCATCGTCAACCGCCTCGAGCCGGGCGAAGTCGCGACCGTGAAGATCGAGACCCCGTTCAACGCCAAGATGAAGGCGAACAACTACAACTTCACGCACGCCAACGGCACGATCAAGCCGCACGCGGTGCCCAAGCTGATGGCGGGTGGCGACAAGGAGCCGGCGGCGAAGCCGGCGTCCGCGAAGAAGAAGTAACAGGTGAGACGCTAGAAGTCCTTCTCGAACTTCACGTCCTTCACGTCGGCTTTCGTGATCGCCACGATGTGATAGGGGAAGGTGAGAATCTGCGCACTGACGGCGCCCACCGCGGGCGCCGTTTCCTTGTAGCGCACCAGCAGCGCGCCCTTCGCCGCGGTGGCGGCGGTGATCGTGGTGCTGAAGCCGGCGTTCGGCCGGCTGCCCATGAACACGGCGACGATCATCTCCTTCGAGAAATCGATCGCCGGGCGCGGCCGGTCGGGATTGTGCTGCTGCCAGAGCCTGGTCCACTCGGCCTCCGTCCGCACCAGCACCTGCTTCGCATCGTCCATGTTGCTCTGGTCGCCCTTCTCGATCGTTCGGGCGCTCGGCGCTTCCAGAATCATGTCGTTCACGCTGGCCTTCCGCTCAGCGGGTGACTGCGCGAACATCACCGCGACCATGAGCACGATCGCGGTCATCGCGCCGGCGCCGTCCGCGGCGCCTCCACCGTGAACTGCAGCTCGCGCGCGACCGGCGGCGTCGATCCGAGCCGCGATTTCGCTTCGACCTTCAACACGTAGCTCCCGAGCGCCAGGTCCTTCAGCGGCACGCGCGTCGTGTAGCCGTAGCCGCCGCGCTTGCCGCCAAGATCGGTCGAGTCGCGCGTTTCGTCAGTCTTGTACAGCACTTTCCCCTCGTCGGTCGTCACCGTTGTGGTGATGTCGACCTTGTGCGGCGTCGCGGCGGCATTGTCGTAGACCTCGGCGAACAGCGCGATCTCGTCGTTCTGCGGAAACACGCGCATCGCGATCGGCGGCCCCGGCAGCATCGGCTTGAGCTGCTCGTCGGCTTTGACCGTCGGCAGCACCGAGCCCGCGCCCGACGTCAGCACCAGTCCGCTCATGCTGAACGGCGCCTTGGCGAAATCGGGCACGTCGAGATCGTATTGGACCGAACCGACGTTGCCGCCCGCCGGGTCGTGCGCCGCGAGCCGCAGCACGTAGCGCCCGGGCGGCAGATCCATGCGGTTCAACATCCGCAGGCCGGTCTGCTCGATGCGCGCCTTCGATTCCGGCTTGAGGTTGGTCAGCGTCAGCGAATCGGTGTTGCCGCCGCGCACTTTCCCGCCGGCGTCGATCGCGAGGTACGACAGCAGGATCTTCGAGTTCGGCTCCACCTTCAGGTCGCGGCCGCGCAGCTCGACGCCGAACAGTACCGAGGCGTTCGGCGCCGTGCCCTTGAACGGCGACGCGAAGACGTGCATCGTCAGACCGCTCACCGGCAGCGGGCTGTCGAGCGCCTCGCGAATCTCCGGGGTCGACGGGCTGGTGCCGGTCGTCTTCGGCGGATCGACCTTCTTCGGCGTCAGGTACGCCTTGCGCGCGCGGACGGTCAGGCCGGGGCGCGTCACGCGGACGTCGATCTTGTGGGTCCGGCCGGCGCGGACGTCGGGGGGATAGTAGGCCAGCACGTAGTACGAACTGTTGTCCTCGACGATGCGCTGGAACGCGGTGGCGAAGTCGTTCTTGTTGACGACCGCGAAGCCGCCGGTTTCCTCCGACAGCGTGCGCAGGCTGTCCTGCGACAGCCGCAGCTCGTTCTGGAGCGAGCCGGCGCCGACGCCGAGCGACGTGTCATCCGGAAACGACCCGAGCTCGATCGACTCGTCGCCGAGGTCGGTCAGCCCGCGGGGATCGATGCCGTAAATCGAGACGTTGGCGCGGGTCGCGGCGCCGATCGCGTCGCGCGTCGCGTCGAGCACCATCGACGCGCTCTGGTGGTTGGAGCCGTTCGACGCGATCACGTCGTAGATGTCGTAGTCGATCCCTTCGCTCACCAGGAGAATCGCCTTGCGCCGGCCGCGCACCGCGCCGAACCAGTCGGCGACGTTGCGCAGCGTGTCGAGCGTCGTGCGCGCGTTGAAGCCGCGCTCCATGTCGTCGGGATCGTTGAGCGCGTCCCCCTGCTGGCGCATGTCGCGCGTCCGGTTGTACTCGTTCGTCTTGTTCGCGGTCGCCGAGTCGAGCTTGCGGCCCTGCGTCTTGTCGACGGCGGCGAGCAGCCGCTTCTTGTTGCTCGTGAATTCCTGGTTCGCGTCGGACGATCCGGCCGTGTGCACCACGGCCATCAGATCGTTGGCGCCGAGCCGGCGCTCGATGAACTG
>JAOBWF010000312.1 GCA_025463215.1 Acidobacteriota bacterium
CTGTCGATTGCGGAGTACGCAATCGCCGCCGGCGCCATCGCCTGGATCGTCCTCTCGGTGACCGGCTCGGCGATCGCGGCTGTCGCCGGCGCCGCGGTCTTCGCGCTCAATCCGAACGTGGTGTATCGGCAGTCGACGCCGATGACCGAGCCGCTGCTGCTGGCGACGACGACCGTCGCGGTGGCGATGATGATGCGGTGGGCAGACCTGAGGGTGTGCGCGACGAGCCCGCGGACCGCCGCGGACATGTCGATGGATCCTCGCGCGGGGCTTCAGAGCTGCCACGTGGGCTGGGCGTTCGCGCTCGCGTGCCTCACCCGGTACGAAGCGTGGCCGGTGACGATCAGTGCGCTGATTGCCGCCGGGTGGGCGCGGTGGCGCCGTGGCCAGCCGCTGACCGCCGCGCTGCGCGATGTCGGCCGTGTCGCGGTCTATCCGGCCGCCGCGGTCCTCGGCTTCGCCATCTTCAGCCGCGTCGTCGTCGGCGCCTGGTTCGTCGGCAGCGATTTTTTCGTGCCCGAAAACAAGGCGCTGGGCGATCCGCTGATGGCCGCGAAGGAGATCGGATGGGGCGCGCAGACGCTCAGCGGCGCGGCGCTGACGTGGATCGGCGGCGCCGGCATCGCCGCGGCCGTCGTCGTCGCGCTCGCGAGCCGTGAGCGGGCGGACGCTCTCGCCGTGCTCGCGCTCGTCGGCATGGCCGCGATTCCGTGGACCGCATTTCTCGACGGCCATCCGTTCCGCATCCGCTACATGGTGCCGCTGATCGCCGCCGAAGGCATCGGCGCCGGCATCGCGGCGGGCCTCATCCCGGCGAGGCGCCTGCGCGCGCTCTGCGCGATCGCCGTGCTCGCGCTGGCCGGCTACGAACTGCGCCCGCTCGACGCCTCGGCACCAATGGTGATGGAGGCGCAGTGGGATCGCCCGAACCTGGCCGTTCGCGCCCGCGTCACCGCGTGCATCGCGCAGCCGCTGCACGGCGAGAAGATCATGGCGAGCATGGGATCACTCGGCCACTACATGCAGGAGGCCTCGCGTTCCGGCCTGGCGATCCGCGACTTCCTGCACGAAGGCAACGGCGACATCTGGCTCGCCGCGCTGGTGGAGCCGCGGCCGTTCGCCGCATGGCTGTTGATCGAGGAAAAAGCGGAAGGCGGCGACATGCTGGCGCGGCGCAGTCGCGAGAAGCCTGACTTTCTCCGCGGATACGAACGCGTCTGCGAAGGCGCGGGGCTGGCGCTCTATCGTCGCCTCAGCCCCGGCAACGCGCACCGCGCACCTAAAATCTGACGTTGATGGTGAATGTATAGGTGAACCCGCCGAGATCGATCTTGCTGCCGGCGAAATCCTGATCCGCCGGGAGCTTGCCCTCGGCCGACTGATAGCGCAGCTCGCCGCCGACGCCCCACGTCCCGACCGGCACGCGGATGCCGCCGAGAATCACCGGGCCGGTCGCCGTGCCGCTGCCGACGAAGGTGCCGCGGAAGATCGACTGGTCGGTCGCAAGGAACTGGCCGCTCTCGCTGTAGCGATAGTTGAAGACGCCGACGCCGGCGCCGATGTACGGCTCGACGCCGTTGTGGTGCCCCATCGGCAGCCATCGCACGGTGGCGGTGAACGGCACGACGCGCAGCTTGAGGGTCTGCTCGATCTCCGAGCCGTTGCTGTTCGTGAAGTCGTTGTATACCGTCGGCACCGATCGTTGATAGAAGCCGACTCCGAGGCCGGCGTCGAAGTTGTCGCCGAGGCCGGTCAGGTACTCGGCCCCGACCAACGGTCCGCTGAAGTCCGACACCCTGAAGGCGAGAAAATTCAGATCGTTGACGAGAACATCCGCGTTCGACCGTGCATCTTCGCTGCGCGGACTGAAGCCGCCGATCGAGAAGGATAATTGCTGCTGAGCTGACGCACTCGGCGTCCCGATCAATCCCACAAACACCACGGTGGCCACGGCTGCCGTAATCAGACGACGCATAGGGGCGCTCCTTTGCGGGAAGCCATAGCAGGAGGGGTGCCAGAAAAGGGCGGCGGAAATCGTTGGAAATCGCCGAGGTGCGACCGATGTGTCTCTCGCGGGTATCACTCCGTCCGCTGCGGAGCACGGCCGCGCCGGAACGTGGTGATGACGTCGAGCATGCCCTGATGCAGGTGTCCGTTGGTGGCCAGGACATGGCCGCCGCGCGAGGTGAACGGCTCCCCCGCCATGTTCGTGATCCGGCCGCCGGATTCGGTGACAATCAACGCGCCGCCCGCGATGTCCCACGGTTTCAGGTCGCTTTCCCAGAAGCCGTCGAGCCGCCCCGCCGCGACGTAGCAGAGATCGATCGCCGCCGAGCCGAGCCGCCGTACGGCGCGCACCTGGCCGACGAACGCCGCGAACAGGCCGACGATCTCGTCGACGCGCGAGTGGATGTCGTAGGGAAATCCGGTGACGAGCATGGCATCGACCAGCCGGTCGGCGGACGACACCCGCAGCGGACGGCCGTTCAGGAACGCACCGCCGCCGCGCTCGGCGGTGAAGAGCTCCTTGCGCGTCGGGTCGTAAATGGCCGCGACCTCGGCGATGCCGTCGATCTCGAGCGCCAGCGACGAGCAGAAGATCGGCAGCCCGTGCGCGAAGTTCGTGGTGCCGTCGATCGGATCGAACACCCAACACGGGCCGGCGGGGGGCTCCACCGCGCCGCCCATCTCCTCGGCGAGCACCTGGTGATCGGGAAAGCGCTCGCCGATCATCGCGCGGAACATCCGTTCGACCGCGAGATCGACCTCGGTGACGAGATCGATCGTGCCCTTCTTGTCGATCTGGAAATCGCCGCCGAACTGCCGCATCTGCAGATCGCCGGAGCGGATCACCGCTTCAATCGCGGTGCTGAGAAACAAGGGGTTGCGCGGCACTCAGGCGGGTTCCGAACCCTCGGCGGGCTGCACTTTCTTGACCATGCGGATCTCCATCCCGCCTTCCGGCGCGCGCCGCAGCTGGACGTCGTCCATGAAGTTGCGGATCAGAAAGATGCCGCGGCCGCTAGACTTGAGCAGGTTTTCGGGGTCGAGCGGATTCGCGACCTGCTCGGGGTCGAACCCCTCGCCCTGGTCGCGGACGCGGATGGCGAGCTCGGGCACGTCGGCGTGCGTCGCCGTCTCGAATTCGACGAACACGTGCTTGGCCGTGTCGCTGCGGTTGCCGTGTTTGATCGCGTTGATCACCGACTCGCGGATCGCGACGCTCACCCAATGGAGCGAATCCTCGTCGAGGCCGACGCCGCGCGCGAGGTGATCGCTCACCACCTGCACGAAGTCGAGCATCTCGAACGCGCTGGTGAACTCGAGCCGGACGATGTGATGACCGTTTGCCGTCATGGGTGCGTCACGCGGCACTCAATGAATACCATCTCATCGGTGAAGTCAAGGCGCGGGCCGTTTTTGCCAAGGTCGCGTAAGATTCTATCGACATGTCGATGCCCACCGCCACGGTTGCGCCCGCCCGCCGCGTGCGCGGCCGGCTCACTGTTCCGGGCGACAAGTCGATCGCGCATCGCTACGCGCTGCTCGCCGCGCTCGCCGAAGGTCGAACCACGCTCACCCATTTCGCTCCTGGGGCGGACTGCCGGTCGACGCTCGCCTGCCTGCGCGGGCTGGGCGTCGCGGTGGACGAAGGTGCGGACGGCACGGTTACTCTACTGGGACGAGGATTCGGGCAACTCCGTTCGCCCGCCGGGCCGCTCGACGCCGGCAACTCCGGCACCACGATGCGGCTGCTCGCCGGGATCCTCGCCGCCCAGCCCTTCCCGACCACGATGATCGGCGACGCCTCGCTGTCGCGCCGGCCGATGCGCCGCGTGATCGCGCCGCTCGAGCGGATGGGCGCCCGGTTCGAGGCGACCGACGGCCACCCGCCTCTCATCATCCACGGCACACGGCTGCGCGCGATTGCGCACGAGCCGCAGACGCCAAGCGCGCAGGTCAAGAGCGCGGTGCTGCTCGCCGGCCTGCACGCCGACGGCACGACCAGCGTCCTCGAGCCGGCGGCGACGCGCGATCACACGGAACGGGCGCTGGCGGCCTTCGGCGGCCGCGCCGACGCCGCCGGCCTCAAGGTCTCGGTGACCGGCGGTCAGCGTCTCCAGGGCCGGGAGCTCTACGTCCCCGGCGACTTCTCGTCCGCCGCCTTCTGGCTGGTCGCCGCGGCGGCGTTGCCAGGATCACGCGTCGAGGTCGAGGACGTCGGCTTGAACCCGACGCGGACCGCGCTGCTCGGCATCCTGGAGCGCTTCGGCGCCCGCGTCCATGTCGAGGTCACCACCTCCGCCGCCGGCGAGCCCCGCGGCATCGTCACCGTCGAGGGAGATCGCACCGGCACCCTCGACATCGCGCCGGAGGAAGTGCCGGGGCTGATCGACGAACTGCCGGCGATTGCCGCGCTCGCGGCGCACGGCGGCCAGGTGACGGTGCGCGGCGCCGGCGAGCTGCGCGTCAAGGAAAGCGATCGCATCACGGCGCTGGTCGCGGGCTTCCGCGGGCTCGGCATCAACGCGGATGAACGCCCGGACGGCTTCGTGATCGCCGGCCCTGCCGCGGGCGCGACGCGCCCCTCAGGCGGACGCGCCGACGCGCGCGGCGATCACCGGATGGCGATGGCGTTCGCCATCGCGGCGCTCGCCGCGGAACACCCGTCGACGATCGACGGCGCCGACGTCGTCGCGATTTCCTACCCCGGGTTCTTCGCGACGCTGGAACGGCTCGTGAACCCCGCGGCGGCGCTCGGCGCGTCGTGAGCGCGGTCGAACGACGTGAAGGCTGACAAGATTTACCTGGTCGGGTTCATGGCCGCCGGCAAGACGACCGTCGCGCGGGCGCTGGCGAAGCGCCTCGGCTGGGAAATGGTCGACGTCGACGAAATGATCGAGCAGCGCCAGCGTCAGACGGTCTCGGACATCTTTTCGCGGCACGGCGAGGGATACTTCCGCGCGATCGAGCGCCAGGCCCTCCTCGACCAGGTGCCGCGTCGCCATCTGATCGTCGCCACCGGCGGCGGCACGTTCGTGGACGGCCAGAACCGGGCCGCGATCAACGCCGACGGTGTGTCGGTCTGGCTGGATGTTCCACTGGAGCGGCTGATCGACCGGGTGCCGGCCGACGGCCGGCGGCCGCTGGCGGCGGATCGCGCCGGGTTTGAACGCCTGTATCATCAACGCCGCGCGGCATACGAGCAGGCGCACCTCCGGCTGGATGCCGGCCGCGCCAGCGTCGACGCGCTCGTTGAACAGCTCGTCGACTGGCTGGAACATTAATGCGCTATCTCGTGCTCACCGATATTCACGCCAACCTCGAGGCGCTCGAGACCTGCCTGGTCGATGCCACAGGACGCGGGTTCGCGGAGACGCTCGTGCTCGGCGACCTGGTCGGCTACGGCGCGGACCCGAACGCGGTCGTGGAGCGGATCCAGAGCCTGCACCCGACCGCGATCGTGCGCGGCAATCATGACAAGGTCGCGTGCGGGCTGGAGCAGGCCGAGGGGTTCAACGCCGTCGCCAAGAGCGCCGCGAAGTGGACGCTCGACGTCCTCAAGCCGGCCTATCGCCAGTGGCTCGCGGCGCTGCCGGAGGGGCCGATCGACGTCGACGACACCGTCGAGATCTGCCACGGCTCGCCGTTCGACGAGGACGCGTACATCTTCGACGAGCTCGATGCCGTCCGCGCGCTAAAGGTGTCGAACCGGCCGCTCTGCCTGTTCGGCCACACCCACTACCCCGTCACCTTCGAGTTGTCGAACGACGCGTTCGACACGGTGGGATCGACCGCCGCGGCGCAAACCCAGGTGCAGATGACGCCGGGCGGCAAGTACCTGATCAACCCGGGCTCCGTCGGCCAGCCCCGCGACGGCGATCCCCGCGCCGCCTACGCTATCGTCGACACCAACGCGCGCCGGGTCGAGCTGTACCGGATCCGCTATGCGGTCGAAGAGGCGCAGACGAAGGTGATCAACGCGGGGCTCCCCGACGTGCTCGCGCAGCGCCTGGCGGTCGGCAGGTAGCGCAGCGCGTCAGGGCTGCCGTCGCCGGCAGACCCGGCGGCCCGCGCTACTTGCGCGCGGCGCGTTCTTCGCGCCGCTTCAGCTCGGTCGCGAAGGCGTCGCGCGCCGCGCGCGAGCCGAGGACCCAGCCGATGATGACGCCGATCAGCATCACCGACGGGATGAAGATGAAATGCCCCGCGGTCATCGGCCCGGCAGCTTCTGCGCCAGCGCGCGCATCTCGTCTTCCACTTTATTCAGCCGCCGCCAGATCGACCAGACGTAGACCATCGTCGCGATCCAGACGAAGGCATAGGCGGTGATGAGCAGCGGCGCGGCCGGCAGTTGATCCGACAACGGCACCGAGTCGGCCGGGACGAACTCGCTCTGCCCCGCCGGCGGCTGCAGCGCCATGGCAGACGACGAGATCAGCACGAACGCGGTCAGCGCGATCACGAGACGGCGAAGGCTCATATCAATCCTCATACGCGAGATACAGCTCGTCGAGCGCCGCCTGGCGCTTGCCGAGATTGACCCGCAGCATCAGCAACAGCGCGAGCAGCACCATGAACGCCGCGACCGAAAACCAGAACGGGCCGCCCATCGCCGCCGGCAGCGTCGGCACCACCGATGTCAGCGGATGGATCGTCCGCCAGATGTTGACCGCTTCGTAGACGAACGGCACCACGGCGAGGCCGAAGATCCCCACCGCCGCCGCCAGCTTGTCCGAGCCCGGCCCGCCGTATTTGCGGACCAGAATCCCCGAGATGAACGTCATCTCGAGCAGCAGCGCGATCGTCAGCTTCGCGTCCCACTGCCACCAGACGCCCCACGCTTTGCGGCCCCACAGCGGCCCGGTGACCAGCCCCATCAGGCCGAAGAGCACCGCGATCTCGGCCGCCGCTTCGGCGACGCGATCGGCGCGCGGGCTCGTCTTGAACAGGTGAATCAGGCTGGCCGCGCCGCAGATTCCGATCGCCGTGAACATGGCGAACCACGACGGCACGTGGAAGTAGAAGATCTTCTGCACCAGCCCCATCGTCGACTCGTAGGGCGCGCGCGCAATCATGAATGGCGCGCCGGCGAGCAGCACGCCGGCGACGACCGCCACCGGTCCGAATACTTTCCTCATCACTACTCCGTCATCAAGGGTTCGAAGGTCCAGAGCGACAGCGTCACGAACACCACGTCGAACGCGGCCAGGATCCCGATCCACATGATCGCGGTCGGCTCGTCCGGCGTCGCCCCGAGCAGCGCCGCGGTGCCTCGAACCCCCGCAATGATCACCGGAATGACGATCGGATACAACAGAATCGGCAGCAGCACGTCGCGCGACCGCGCCCGCACCAGCATCGCCGCAAACAGCGTCCCCACCGCGCAGAAACCGATCGTGCCGCCCGCCAGCAGCGCCAGCAGCAGCAGCGGCCGGTTGAAGAGCGGGGCCTGGAACATCAGCGCGACCATCGGCACCAGCAGCAGTTCGGCGAGCCCGAGCAGCGCCAGCATGCCGAGCAGCTTACCCACGTAGAGCGCGGCGCGCGGGGCCGGCGCCAGCAGCAGCGCGCGCAGCGTCTCGCCGTAGCGCTCGCGTTCGAAGGTGCGCCCGAGCGCGAGCGTCCCCGAGAACGCGATCGCGATCCACAGGATGCCGGCGGCGGCATCCTCGACGGCGCGCCCTTCCTTGACGAACGCGAAGGCGAAAATCAGTACGCACGACACCGCGAAGAACAGCGTCGTCGTCAGCACTTCCCAGCTCTTCGCCTCGATCGCGACGTCCTTGCGCAGCACGAGCCACGCGGTGCGGGCGAACATGTCAGTGCGCCCCGATCAGCGCGCGATAGCGCGCCCGCAGGCCCGGCGATGAGGGCTCGTCGGACAACAGGCGGCCGTTCTGAATCAGCGCGACCCGCGTGACCAGCCCGTCGGCGAGATCGAGATCGTGCGTGGCGAGAAAGACAATCGCGCCGTCCGCGGCGAGCGCGCGCAGCCGATCCGCAATCAGGCCGACGGCGCGATCGTCGAGGCCGGTGAACGGCTCGTCGAACAGCACGAGGCGAGGCCGATGCAGCAGCGAGCGCTCGAGTGCCAGGCGCTGGCGCATGCCGCGGGAAAACGCGCTGACCGGCTCGTCGCCGCGATCGGCGAGACCGGCGGCCTCGAGCGCCGCCTCGACCAGCGCACGCGGATCGAGGCCGTACA
Source organism: Acidobacteriota bacterium (assembly GCA_025463215.1). GTDB lineage: Bacteria > Acidobacteriota > Vicinamibacteria > Vicinamibacterales > CAVVIG01 > CAVQFC01. Next base: position 8,210 of record JAOBWF010000312.1, read on the forward strand.
GCTCCGCGAAGAAGGTCAGGTTCTGACGCGCAGACAGTTCGGGATACAGGTGGAGCTCGTGGGCGAGCAGGCCGATCCGCGTCCGCAGCGCGGCACCGAGGCGCGCCGCCGGCTCGCTGCCGTAGCGGATCTCGCCCTTCGACGGCGCCGCGAGCGTCGCGAGCATGGTGATCAATGTCGACTTGCCCGCGCCGTTCGGCCCGAGCAGTCCGACGATGTCGCCGGACCGCGCGGTGAAGGAGACGTTGGCCAGGGCGCGGCGACGGCCGAAATGACGGGAGACGTCGGCGACGTGGACGGAATCGAAGTCGAGGGTCGTGCTCAAGCGGCAGCGCCCGCGCCGCCGGCCGCGTCGGGCCCCGGCTCGTGGGTGTCGAGCGCGTTGTAGATCGCCTCGAGCGACGCGACGAGCTCCTCGCGGCGGGCGGCGTGGCGCCGCTCGTCGGTGCGCCCGGCGCGGTGGTCGCGCTCGAGCCGGGTGAGCTCGTTGAACAGTTTTTCGCGCCGCGCGATCAGCCGCGCGCGCTCGGCCGCGGCGGCGGACGCATCGCCCGTTGGCCGCGACGCGAACCAGGTGCCGATCACGACGACGCCAATCGCGAGCGCCAGCGCGGTGCGGCGCGGCGCCTGGCTGTGATGCGGTACGCCGTCGACGATGATCTGAATCGGCTGCCCCGCGGTCACCGGGCCGCCGGTGCCGGCGATGAACACTTCACCGTCCGCGGGCATCTCGCGCTGCTCTTTCAGCTGCGGCGACTTCAACGTCGTCTCACCGGTTTTCTTGACGATGACGGCGAGCTGCGCGAGATTCGCCGGCAGCTTCTGGGTAATCTCGATCGAGCCGTCGAGCGCCGGCAGCGACGAGGCGACCTGGACGAAGGTGTGGCCCGGCGCGAACGGCCCCTGGACCGACACGCGGGTGCCCTTCACGCTCGCCTGGGGCGACGATCCTTCCATGATCGCCGCGCCGACCGCGTCGGACGGCAGATCGAACGCGAATGGCGCCGGCGGATTCACCGGCACGGTCTGGTCGTTCGCGATGTCGAGCAGATAGAAGGCGTCGACCGATTCCTCGCGCGGCTGCAGCACGAAGCGCGACTGCTCGCCGATCGACAGCGTGCCGGCGATCGCCGCAACCGGCGCCGCATTCTTCTTCGTCGAATCCGTGGCGACCAGCATCAAACGGATGCCGCCGCGGCCGGGTGCCGGAAATTCTTGCGACTCGAGATGCTCGCCGTCGACGTCGGCGGTGAACTTCACGGCGGTGCCCGGCGCCAGTCCCTTGAACTCGGCGCGGCCGTTCCCGTCGGTCGTGACCGTCGTCACCTTCGAGCCGGCGTGCAGTTCCACTGGATGATCGGCGATGTTGTTCGAGAGCTGGCCGCGGATCAGGCGCACCGACACCGAGCCGTCCGGCAGATCGGTCACCGGCCGCGGAATGCCGGCCATCTGCTTCGGGTCCGGCATGGCGAACCCGCCGGGCTGCGCTTCGCTACGCCCGGCACAGAGGCCACAGAGGAAACAAAGGACACAGAGGAGCCACGCCCTGTGCGGCGCGCTTGCACCCTTCGTGTCCTTTGTTCCCTTTGTGCCCTTGGCTGTGATCATTGCTCGAGTCATCGACCGGCGAGCGGCTGCCCGCAGCCTTTGCAGAATTTCGCGTCGGGATCGTTCGCCGTATCGCAGGACGCGCACAGGCGCTCGGCTGACGCGGTCGCGCCACCGGCGGCCCGTGTCTCGACGCCGCCGCGGCCGTCATCATCTTCGTCGCGCGAGGGCTTCAGCCGAGCGTCGCCCTGACCGATCCGCTTCGCGAGATCCTTTTCGATTTGATCGCGGTAGCTGCCGCCGGCGTCGAGCTGGCGCATCAGGCGTCCGACGCGCGTGCGCAGGCGGCCGGACATCTCTTTCCAGTCCTCGTCGGACAACCGCCCCATCGCCCGGTCGAACTCGAGCTCCTTGATCGATCGCAGCGTCATCTGCTTCTCGCGCTCGAGTGCGACGCGCGTGCGCTGGCCGACCATCACGGTGCGGTCGTCTTCGGGCGACACCAGCGGCCGCAGCGTGCGCAGCGCCGCGCAGCCGACCAGCGCCGCGGTGGCCATGAGGATGCCGAGCAGAATGACGGCGGTGGGCCCCTGGCCGCGCGCCATGAAGGTCACGGCGGTCGCGCACCCCAGGGCGGCGAGCACGAAAAACTGCCAGGGCTGCAGGCCGGCGTCGGTCGTGTCCGGCTTCGGCCGGACCTTGCTAGTCGAGATCTCTGAGCTCATCGTCGATGCGCTCTTCGAGGATCGGATCGAGCGGCGCCGCCTGGGCCGGCGGCTCGGGCTTGCGCGTCCACTTCACCGCGGCGAAGCCGACGGCGATGGCGCTGGTCGCGCCGACCAGGTACGGGAACAGCCACGCGAGCCGGCTGAAGCCCTTGTCGAGCGGTGCGCCAAGCATTTCTTCGGTGCCGTATTTCGCGATGAACGCCTGGATGATCTGATCGTGGTTCATCCCCTGATCGACCATCAGGGCGAGCTGGCCGCGCATTTCGTGCGACGTGCCGCACGGATCCTTGCGACATTCGGCCAGCGTCTGGTGTCCGCAGGCGCCGCAGGTGCACACGATCTCGTGCTGCATCTGTTTCTCGAACGGCGTCCGGGCGTAGAACGACGTGCGCGTGTTGACGTCCCCGGCCATGCCCTGTGCCGACACCGACGCGCCGGCGAGCAGCACCATCATCAGGAATGCCGCGGTCGTCGCCGCCGCTTCCGCCGGCATCTTCGCCAGCGCGAACGCGAAGGAGCGTTCCGGCAGCAGCGCGATTCCGGTGCCGAGCGCCATCACCCCGAACCCGAACCAGATCCAGTTGACCAGCGGATTGACGACGAGCTGCAGCGTCACCGACTGATCCGCGAGGTCATAGCCGCCGAGCACGGCGTAGAGATCCTCCGCCGGCGTGCGGCGGATCGCGACCTCGGTCGTCGGCTCCTGCTCGTGGCGCCGATACGCCCATTTCGCGGGATAGAGACCGTCGATCTCCTTGCCGCCGACGAACACCGACAGATACGCCGTCGTCATCTGTTTCTGGCCGTCGTCGATCAGCTTCACCCCGTTGCTCTTGATCGTGTACTTGCCGATCGTCATCTCCTGTCCCGGCTTGAGCTGAACCTGTTCGTCGAGCTTGCGCGCGTTGCCGGCGAAGCCGAAGCAGATCAGGACAATCCCGACGTGGACGATGTAGCCGCCGTAGCGGCGCTTGTTCTTGCCGACCAGGCCGATCATCGCGGTGAACAGGTCGGTGCCCGTGTTGCGGCTGCGGATTCCCGCGCCTTTGAGAAATTCCTGACCGATCGTGCCGATGACGAAGCCGCAGAGCGCGAAGCACAGGCCCGACGGCCAGATCGGAATCTTGAAGTAGAGCGTCGACAGCGCACCGGCGGCCAGGCCGCACGTCGCCGGCCACAGGAACTGCGGCGCGATGTTCGCGAACGACGACCGCCGCCACGCCAGCAGCGGTCCAACCCCGGTGAGCACCAGCAGGATGAGACCGACCGGCGTCATCCACTTGTTGAAGAACGGGCCCGCGACGGTCAAGCGCTGTCCGGTCACCGCCTCACTCAAGGTCGGGAACATCGTCCCGAACAGGACGAAAAGCGCGGCGAACAGCAGCACCCAGTTGTTGACGAGGAACGCCGCCTCCCGCGACAGCCACGAGTCGAGCTCGTTGCGGGCCTTGAGCAGCGGCAGCCGCCAGATCACCAGCGAGAAGCTGAAGACCAGGATGACGACCATGAAGCCGGTGAAGAGCCGGGCGAGAATCGGGTCGTCGCCGAACGCGTGCACCGACTGCACAACGCCGGAGCGCGTCATGAACGTGCCGAAGATCGTCAGGAAGAAGGTGACGATCACGAGCGTGACGTTCCAGACGCGCAGCATGCTGCGCCGCTCCTGCACCATCACCGAGTGCAGGAAGGCGGTCGCGGTGAACCACGGCAGCAGGCCGGCATTCTCGACCGGGTCCCATGCCCAGTAGCCGCCCCACCCGAGTTCCTCGTAGGCCCAGATCATCCCGAGCGTCAGGCCGAACGACAGGAACAGCCAGCTGAACATCGTCCAGCGCCGCACGGCGCGCAGCCAGGAATCGTCCAGGTGGCCGGTGATCAACGCCGCGATGCCGAACGCGAACGGAATGGTCATGCCGACGAAGCCCGTGTAGAGCGACGGCGGATGGATCGCCATGTAGAAATTCTGGAGCAGCGGGTTCAACCCCTCACCCTCGGTCGGCGCCGACGTCAGATACGTCGTGAACGGATTCTTGTGCGCCACCATCAGGAACAGGAAGAACATCTGCACGGTCGAGATCGTCGCGACGACGTAGGGGATGAGCTCGCGATGCCGCTCCCGGTTCACGTACACCGCCAGCGATCCGAAGATCGACAGCAGGAACACCCAGAACATGATCGAGCCGTCGAGCCCGCCCCAGTACGACGTCAGCTTGTAGAGGATCGGCTGGACGCTGTCCGAGTAGTGGACGACGTACTTGATCGAGAAGTCGCCGGTGAGAAAGGCGTTGATGAGGACCGCGGAGGCGGCCGTCATGATCGCGCAGATCAGATAAAAGGCGCCGATGCCGCTTTCAATCAGCCGGCGAGAGCCGCGCCGCGCCCCCGCAACCGACACGACCGCGGCATAGCTGCAGGTGACGAACGCCGCGAGCAGGAGAAAGGTTCCAAGTGAGGCCATGGTTGCCTACGATCCGGCGCCGGGTTTCTCTTGGTATTTGGACGGGCACTTCGCGACCACGCCGTTCGGATCGGTGTGGAATCCGCTCGCCGTCAGCTTGCCGCGCAGTACGACTTCCGCTTCGCCCTTGAACGTGTCGGGCACGATGCCCGTGTACGACGCTTCGACGACGTGCCCCTGCGAGGCATCGCGCGCAGGATTGTTCTGCACCTTGAATTTGTACTCGAGCGTGTCCTGACGCTTGAGGATCGATCCGGGCACGACGTAGCCGTGCAGCTGCAGCGGCTTGCCTTCCCAGGCGTGCGGATCGGTCATCACTTCGTCGACGTGCTTGAAGTATTCGGTGCCGTCCTGCAGCGTCGACCACATCAAACCCGCGAACGCGAGCACGAGAACCGTGGCGGTGAGGCCCAGCTTGATATATCGATGTGTCATAAGGACTTCGGGGAAATTCCTGTCTGCCAGAATACTGCGCCTAGCGGCTGGACGCAAGGATGGAGCGCAGCAGTTCAGCGACGGTCGCGACCGGCAGCCCGACGACATTCGCATACGATCCGGCAATGGCCGGAATGAAGCGCGATGCGAGCCCCTGAATCGCGTATCCGCCGGCCTTATCGCGCCCTTCCCCGCTCCCGGTGTACCACTCGATGTCCTCGGATGTCAGGGGGGCGAAGGTCACGTCGGTCGAGTCGACCCGACCCACCTCGTCGGCCCCCTGCCGCAGGCTGACGCCTGTCAGCACCTGATGGGTTTTTCCCGACAGCCGCCGCAACATCTCCCGGCCCTCGTCCTCGTCGCGCGGTTTGCCGAGGATCCGGCCGTCCACGACGACGGTCGTGTCGGCGCCGAGGACGACGGTCTCCGCAGGTTTGAAGGCGCAGTTCTTCAGGACGGCCATCGCTTTGACCGCGGCGGTCGATTTCTCTGCCGCCAACCGTCGAACGTACGTGGACGCCGCCTCGCCGGCGCGGATCGATTCGTCGACGTTCGCGACCACGACGTCGAAGGTGTACCCCGCGGCGCGCAGCAACTCAGCGCGGCGCGGCGATGCGGACGCAAGGACCAGATGCACGGTGCCATAATAGGATCGAATTGGCCATGCAACCGCTTTCGACCGGCTTGCCGGGTGCGCTCGTCGAATTGCTGCGCGGATCGCCGCTCTCCGACGGCAAGGTGACCTTCGCGTGGAAGGCGGCCGTCGGTCCGGCGTTCGAGCGCGTCACCCACGTCAAGCTCGAACACCGGGTCCTGCTGGTCGAAACCGCCAGCGCGCAGTGGTCGAAGGAAGTGATGCGCTCGTCCCCTGTCATTCTGCGACGCCTCCAGTCCCTGCTCGGCGCCGACGTGGTCGAGCGCATCGAGGTTCGCCGTGCGTGAATCCGTGATCGTCTCCGCCGTGCGCACGCCGACCGGCAAGTTCCTCGGCGCGCTGAAAGGGTTCACGGCGACGCAGCTCGGCGCGCTGGCGGTCGCGGAAGCCGTGCGCCGTGCGGGCATCGATCCGGAGATCGTCGACGAATGCATCATGGGGACCGTGGTGTCCGCCGGCCTCGGCCAGAATCCGGCGCGCCAGGCGGCGCTGAACGGCGGCCTGCCGGTCCACGTGGCCGCGCTGACGATCAATAAGGTGTGCGGCTCCGGCCTCAAGGCCGTGATGCTGGCGGATCAGGCCATCAAGGTCGGCGACATCGACGTCGCGGTCGCAGGCGGCATGGAGTCGATGAGCAACGCGCCCTACCTGCTGCCCCGCGTCCGCGACGGGCTGCGCATGGGCAACGGCGAGGTCGTCGACTCGATGATCAACGACGGCCTGTGGTGCGCGTTCGAGCAGTGCCACATGGGCCACTCCGGCGAGGTCGTGGCCGAGCATTACCACGTCGGGCGCGCCGCGCAGGACGAGTACGCCGCGCGCAGCCATCGGAAGGCGGCGCGCGCGACCGACGAAGGCGCCTTCAAGGACGAAATCCTGGCGATCACGATTCCGCAGAAGAAAGGCGATCCGCTGGTGTTCGATCGCGACGAGGCGATTCGCGCCGACACGACGGTCGAGGCGCTGAGCGCGCTGAACACGGCGTTCAAGAAAGGCGGCACGGTCACCGCCGGCAATGCGCCCGGCGTCAACGACGGCGCGTCGGCGTTGGTGGTGATGGACTCCGTGCGCGCCAAGGCGCTCGGCCTCACGCCGCTCGCGCGCATCGTCGCGCAGGCGACCAGCGGCCTGGCGCCGAAGTTCGTGCTGATGACGCCGGTCGAAGCGGTCCGGCGCGTCGCCGCAAAGGCCGGCTGGCAGCTCGAGGACGTCGACCTGTTCGAGCTGAACGAAGCATTCGCCGTGCAGGCGGTCGCCGTGCTCAACGAGCTCGGGATCGATCCGGAGAAGGTCAACGTCAACGGCGGCGCCGTCGCGCTGGGGCACGCAATCGGCTCGAGCGGCGGACGCGTGCTGACGACGCTGCTCTACGCGCTGAAACGCCGCAACCTGGAACGGGGCATCGCGACGCTGTGCCTCGGCGGCGGCAACGGCGTGGCGCTCGCCGTCGAGCGCGTCTGACACGAACCACGAATTCACGAACGACGCGTTGGTCGGCAGCGTCCCTTCGCTGTCGAGCGTGCCGTGCTCAGGTGTTGGGGTGACGATGATCAAGACGATCGGTGTGATCGGTGCGGGCACGATGGGGAACGGGATCGCGCAGGTGTGTGCGCAATCGGGTTTCGCCGTGACGCTGGTCGACGTCGCGCCGGCGATGCTCGATCGCGCGAAGGGGACGATCGAAAAGAGCCTGTCGAAGTTCGTCGAGAAGGGCAAGCTGTCGGCGGCCGACCGCGACGCCGCGCTCGGGCGGCTGGCGACCGCGACCGCGATCGATCAGCTGGCGAACGCCGACTACGTCGTCGAAGCGGTCGTCGAGAACGCCGAGACGAAACGCGCGCTGTTCACCAGCCTCGACGCGATCACGCGCCCCGACGTCATCCTCGCGTCGAATACCTCCTCGATCTCGATCACCCTGCTCGGCGCCGCCACGACGCGTCCCGACAAGGTGCTCGGCATGCACTTCATGAACCCGGTGCCGCTGATGACGCTGGTCGAGATGATCCGCGGCCAGGCGACGTCCGACGCGTCGATGCAGGTCGCGTCCGGGCTGTGCACCGCGCTCGGCAAGACGCCGATCGAGGCGGCCGATTATCCGGGGTTCATCGCCAACCGGATCCTGATGCCGATGATCAACGAGGCCATCTTCGCGGTGATGGAAGGCGTCGGCACGGCGGACGCAATCGACGCGGTGATGAAGCTCGGGATGAACCACCCGATGGGACCGCTGACGCTCGCCGACTTCATCGGCCTCGATGTCTGCCTCGCGATCCTCAATGTCCTGCACGACGGCATCGGCGATCCCAAGTACCGCCCGTGTCCACTCCTCCGGCGGATGGTCGCCGCCGGTCATCTGGGACGGAAGACCGCACGGGGCTTCTACACGTACTGAAAGCCGGGTCGGAATTGAGAATTAAGAATTAGGAATTAAGAATTGAGAATTCGTGCGCGCATTTCTTAATTCTTAATTTTTAATTCTTAATTTTTCTGTGCGAGCAGTCCAAAGGAGTGCGAGCACGGGCACGAGAATGGCGAGCTCCTGAAGGATGGCGCGGACGTTGGTCCTCATCGGGCCGCGGGTGAAGATGCGCAGCCGCGCGGTCTGCCGGAACAGGTCGAGTCCCGAGATGTACCACTCGCGGCTGAACGGCCACAGCAGCTGCAGTCCCCGCGGCGGGTAGTAGTCGGCCCCCAGCCAGTCGAGCAGCAAATGCGAACCGTAGGCGGCGGCGCACATCAGGGTGACCCGAGCGATCGGTTGCCGCCCGGCGGCGGCCAGCGCTGCCGCACATAGCGCCACAATCAAGACGGCGCCGATGCTGTGGGTCGCCGTGCGGTGCGCCATCAACGCAAGATCCAGGTCCGGTGCCGCCGCGAGCGCCGCGCAGACCACGGTCAGGTGCCCGCCGCCGCGCTGGTACCAGCTTCCAGCACACGGCTCCGGTCCGGTTCGCCGCGCGCGGTGCCCCGGGATCAAATCGGCGGTCCACGCGACCGCGACGCCGGCCAGCGCGTGGCCAATTGGGCTGGGCATGGAGGCGGCTATCATCGCAGACTCTGCGATCGCGCCGATGGGTTAGGCAAAGGTAATTCGGCCTTTGACAAACCCGGTCCGGTAGGCTCAGGGGACGTGCGCGGGCGGCAGGGTCATGTCCGGCATGACGTCGGTCGTAATCGTGGAGGTGGCAGGCGCTCCCGCGAAGACACGATAACTGAGTCGGCCGTCCGCATTCCCGAGCATGGATACCGGGATCGTCGTCGCCATCGTGTCGGTCCCCAAACTGATGGAGGCGGTGCCTAGCAGCGTGTAGCAGTTACCGCCGCTGGCGCAGGATGAAGGATTGGCTTTTTGGATAAAGGCTTGGGTGGACGCATAGAGACTCACCCCGTAATCGATGCCGTAGCCGCTGTCGTTGTAGCCGGTCGCCGGGTTCTGATCGGTATCCAGCAGAATCGTCACCACCGTGGACGGAGTGAGCGTGCCAGGCGCGAATTGGAACGTGACCCGCAAGTTGCCACCGCCGACATCTATCGCGCCGTGGATCAAGTCGGGGGGCGTTGGCACGGCCGCTGAGGCGACCGCATCGCCGGCTGTGTCACTGACATCTGCGTGGAAGGTATTCAGCGTGCTGGTCGGCATGGTCGAGGAGCTGCTGCACGCCGTCGCAGCCACCAAGACGCCGATGAGAAAGGAGAGACGGTGCATCGTTCCTCCGCGCTTTCAAAAATCGCCAGTGTTTCGGCCGAAGAATACCCGAGTTCCACGAGCCTTGATCACCGCTTCTTCGTCTTCGCCTTCGTCGGCGGCTTCGGCGTCGCCTTACGGCCTCTAGCGGTTCCAGGCGGGGCCGGTGCCTACAAACCCAATGGGTGCGTGAAGGCATAATTCTGACCCGGTAGCAATTCCTGCGTTCTGCGGCGTTCTCGGCCAGTGCAAAATTGCCAACTTTCGCCACCGGTTGCGTCAAGGCTTAGTAATTGCGTCATCGCCTAACTGCCGCCGGTCCTGCCACTTAGAGCGGCTCAGTCAAAGGCCTAATTACCTATTTGCGCTTGACTTTCGCCCAGGCACGAATTTAGAATGGTCCCGCTTCCGGAGGACCGAATCACAATGGCAATCGAACGAGACGAACGTCAGGAAAAAGAGAAGCTCAAAGCCGTCGACCTGGCGTTCAGCCAGATCGAAAAGCAGTTCGGCAAGGGCTCCATCATGCGCCTCGGGCAGAAAGGCGCGATCCAGCCGATCGACGCCATCCCGACCGGGGCGATCAGCATCGACTACGCCCTCGGCGTCGGCGGCGTGCCGCGCGGCCGCGTCATCGAAATCTTCGGGCCGGAATCGTCGGGCAAGACCACCCTGTCGCTGCAGATCATTGCCGAGGCACAGAAGCTCGGCGGCACCGCGGCCTTCGTCGACGCCGAACATGCCCTCGACGCCGCCTACGCCAAGAAGCTCGGGGTCGATATCGACAACCTGCTCGTCTCGCAGCCCGACAACGGGGAGCAGGCGCTCGAAATCGTCGAGGTCCTCATCCGCTCGAACGGCGTCGACGTCGTCGTGGTCGACTCGGTCGCCGCCCTCGTGCCCAAGGCCGAAATCGAAGGCGAGATGGGCGACGCGCAGATGGGCCTCCAGGCCCGCCTGATGTCGCAGGCGCTGCGCAAGCTCACCGGCGCCGTCTCGAAGTCCAAGACCTGTCTCATCTTCATCAACCAGCTGCGCGAGAAGATCGGCGTGATGTTCGGCAACCCCGAAACCACGACCGGCGGGCGCGCGCTGAAGTTCTACTCGTCGGTGCGCATCGACATCCGCCGCATCGCCAGCATCAAGGACGGCGACGTGGTCGTCGGCGGCCGCACCCGCGTGAAGGTCGTGAAGAACAAGGTCGCGCCGCCGTTCCGCGAAGCGGAGTTCGACATCATGTACGGCGAGGGGATCTCCAAAACCGGCGATCTCCTCGACCTCGCCGTCGAAAAGCGTATCGTCGAAAAGAGCGGCGCCTGGTTCGCCTACAACGGCGAGCGTCTCGGCCAGGGACGCGAGAACGTCAAGCAGTTCATGAAGGACAACCCGGAGATCTTCAAATCGATCGACGACAAGGTCCGCAAGGAACTCGGACTGACGCAATCGGCCGCCGAGCCGGTCGCCGTCTAACTGCGCATCGAGGCTCAGGGTTGAGAGCTGGGGCTTCGGGCGCCCTGGCCGCTTGGCCCTGAGCCTTGAGTGTTCGGCCCTGCCACCGCCGACAACCTTCCTCCCGCGGCGTCTGTCCAACGAGGCATGCGCTACCTGATCACGCTGTTCCTCTTCGTCCTGCACATCGCGGCCGGCGGCGCGCAGGCAGCGGCCGACGTGCACGGCACCTGGACCGCCGAGATTCATACCGGCAAGGTCTACCTCCAGGTTCACACTGCCCCGCCGTCCGATTCGGCCCGTTCCGGTCACTCGAACACCGACTGGAACATGGGCCAGAGTCTCCAGGTCGAGGATCTCCAGGGGCTCGCCAACAGCGACCAGTTCACCATGGCGTCGGTGAAGTTCGACCTCCGCCGCGAGGCGGGGTCGATGGCGTTCGAGGGGGCGTTTCGCGACGGCCGCGGCGCCGGGCTCTTCGTCTTCGAGCCACGAGAGGCGTACGCGGGCGAGATGCGCGCGCTCGGTTACCGGGAGGAGCTCCCGCTCTGGCGGCGATTCCAGCTCGCGCTCCACGACGTCGGGCCGACGTACATCCGCGGTCTCAAGGCCGAGGGCTACGACGGGCTGACGCTCGACCAGGTTCAGCGCGCCAGGACCCATGGCGTCACCGTCGATTACATCAAGGACCTCAAGCGTCACGGCTTCACGGTCGCGACCCTCGAGGAGCTGGTGCGGACGCGCGATCACGGCGTGACGCCGGTATTCATCGAGGACATGAAGAAGGCTGGCTTCACCGGCGCGACGCTCGAGGATCTGGTACGGGCGCGCGACCACGGCGTCAAGCCGGAGTACGTCGCCGACATCCGCCGCCTCGGTCTTGGCGTGACGACGCTCGAGCAGTTCGTGCGGCTGCGCGATCACGGCGTCAGCGTCGACTACGTCAAGTCGCTCGAGTCGCAGGGCTACAAGAACGTGCCGGTCGAGGACATCGTGCGCACGAAGGACCATGGCGTCAGCGCCGAGTTCGTCGCCGACATGAAGGAGATCGGCCTGAAGGATCTGACGCTGCCGCAACTCGTGCGGCTGCGCGATCACGGCATCACGCCCGGCTTCGTCAACCACGCCCGCGCGCGCGGCTACACGACGAGCGACCCCGACGAACTGGTGCGGCTGAAAAACGGCGGGCTCTGGAAGTAGACGGTCCCTTGCGCTGAGCTCCACGGAGCCGGTACAATTGCACGGTTGTGCCGGCTCACCTCGTGGCGAGGTAGCTCAGTTGGTAGAGCATACGATTGAAAATCGTAGTGTCGACAGTTCGATTCTGTCCCTCGCCACCAAAAAACACTCCAAGAAATAGCAATGCGGCCGGGCCGAGTGGCCGGCCCGCCCTATTCGGATTGCATCAGGATTGCACCTGGCGTGATGATCCACGTTGGAGCACATGCGATCCGATGTTGACCGATGAAATGCTGCCGCTGTTACCGCGATTCGTCGACGGCGGTCGCGGGCCGACTCACGACGAGCTTCCCGGATGTTCAAACGGAGCAACCTCACGGCCGGTGATCCGCCGCGTGACCCCGGGATGACCGTCGGCAAAGTGATGCGGGTGCGGGAGGGATTAGATGGAATCGAATTAACCGATGCTTTGTGGGCCTACGTGCGCCGGATCCGGACCGGTGCTGACGATGCTGAACTTGTAATCGGTTCGGCGAAGAACCTCGAGGAGGCGACCGTTCGCCCGAGAGCGTAAAACGGTTGATAGAGCGCAGTTGCGAAGTGTGAGTCTTTGCCGGCCGTCGCGTACGTTCCGTTACGCTCCTTAATTACATGGCCGGGCGCCAGGGTCACAATCGCCACACTGGCGAACGCGGGCTGCCGTCGCAGGAGCCGCCACGCATAACGCAAGTCCCGAAACTGCTGCGGCCTTTGCGGAGGCATCGTCTGCGTCTGCTTGGCCGGCGTCGCCGGCCGGCTTAGGAAATCACAGATCCTCCGCGCATTTCATGAACTGACTTCCAGGGGGCGCGCGTCAACCGCGTCGCGCTGCCTCGATCTTGGCGACGTCGATCTTCTTCATCGACATCATCACCTCGAACGCGCGGGCGGCCTCAGCGCCGCCGGCGGCCATCGCTTCGGTCAGCACGCGCGGGGAGATCTGCCAGGAGAGGCCCCAGCGGTCCTTGCACCAGCCGCAGGCGCTTTCCTCGCCGCCATTGCCGACAATCGCGTTCCAGTAGCGGTCCGTCTCTGCTTGATCGTCGGTGGCGATCTGGAAGGAGAACGCCTCGCTATGCTTGAATGCCGGGCCGCCGTTGATGCCGATACAGGGAATGCCGAAGATGGTGAAGTCCACCGTCAACACCTCGCCGGCCTTGCCGCCGGGAAAGTCGCTAGGCGCGTTGTGGACAGCGGTCACCTGGCTATTCGGAAAGGTGGCGGCGTAGAACTGCGCCGCCTGTTCCGCGTTCTTGTCGAACCAGAGACAGATCGTGTTTTTGGGTGTCATGTGTCCTTCACCTCTTGCCGCCTGAGCGGCGTCCTGGCTGGCTCAAAACAATCTAGGCGCGCGACGGCATCGGCCGTTCGTGCAGGATCATCCAGTTGACGCCGAACCGATCCCGCACCTGCCCGAATCGAGTGGCGAAGAACGTTTCTGCGATGGGCATCAAAATCTGCCCGCCGCCCGCGAGCGCCGCAAAGATGCGCTCCACCTCGGCGTCGCTGTCAACCATCAACGACAGATATGCACTGCGCATCGCTTCGGCCTGCGGGATGTCCGCGCCCATCAGATCGGTTCCGCCGAGAGACATGCGCGCGTGCAGGACCAAGTCTTTCCATTCAGGGTTGACCTTGCTCTGGTCTGGCGACTGGCCGTGCGTCATCATAACGCCGATCTTCCGCCCCAGGTGCTGTTGGTAGAACCTGAATGCCTCCGCGCACTTACCGGCAAAATTCACGTAGGTGTCCATCTTCGTCATCGATCTTCGCTCCAGGGTTTGGTTCCATTCACATGTCCGCGGCGGACGCATCCGAACGCTGCGGCATCAGTTCGTCGAATGAGAGGCGGCGCGATCGACATCGGCGATCGGGCGATCCTCCACGTCCGAAGAGTTCGTGGGCCCGCGATGTGGCTATTCACCGCCACCGTCGAGCTATTTACCGGGCGGATTCGCCGCACTAGGCACCCACCTCTTTCACGGAACTTCACGTCGTAAACGGTCGTCGAAAACCAGGAAATACGCGTGTTCGCATTGGTGGCAGAGCTGCGCTCAGGTCAGGCCTCCCGGTCAGCCTTCGCGAACCCTCTCGGTTGCATTAACATCAGGTGTGCGGTTCGATCCGGAAGGCTCCCCAAGTGGCTCACAAAACGTCTGAGACCGAACGTCGCGTCATCGGTCGGCAAGACCGCCGCAAAGCGACCCGAGGGGGACGACGGCGCGGCGAGCGGAATCGGCACTGGCGTCGGCTTGCCTGGGTTTTCGCCGGCTATTCCGTGTACGTCGGCGTTCGGGCACTATCAGACCGAGCCCGCCTCCTACTTCGACGAAGGGCCGATCGAATTAGCGGAGGCCGCAAGTAGCCCAGGCCAGTGCGATCGACAACGAACGTCGCTGTCATCTCAAAGGCGCACCGCTCGGCGTGCAGCGCTGCGAGTGGCCGTCGCAGGCGTCGTGGCCATGGCTCTGACCGCTGCGCTCGGTCGGATCTTCGGCGTCGCCATTAGCGCCATCCGCCCGGCACCTACTTTACCTGCAGCGTCTGAAGGTACCTGACGAGCGCGTCGATGCGCGCGACGGCCTTCTCCTTGCCACGACTCTCTGCCGCGTTCGCGAACACCTCGGCCCACGCCGGCATGTCGGAGTCGCCGTGCACGAAGCTGCGCCGGCCGTCCACCGCGTCGAAGACCCTCTCCCCCGGAAACCGGCCGTGGTTGCGTCGTCTCAGGGTTGTGAGATCCGACGGACGCCGCAGCAACGATTTCGCGATCGCGCCGTCTCCCTTCGCCTTGCTGCCGTGACAGGAGGCGCAGTACTCCTGGTAGTCACTCTCCGCGGAATACAGCGGTGTCTGTGCCTGGGCCGAGACGCTGTTGAGCGTGCTGGCGACGAGGACGAGTGCGGCCGCTGCGATCTTCCGTGCGTTCACGACACGACCGCGAACAGTGGTTCGACTAGCTGATTCGGCATGTAGCCCTTTGGATTTCGCTGAATGGCCGTGACAGGACCGATGCGACGGGCCTGCCCGATCATGCTGACGGTGAAGGCAACCCGCATACCAGCGGCGGAACGTAGCCATCTCACCGAAATAGGACTGGCTCGCACCGACCGACGGCGGCACCGATGGGGGTTATTCCCCAGCGGCTGCGGAGAAACCGACCCTTCACGCCTCGTCGCGCCGCACGGCTCACCGCCGCCTGCGACGAACATCGTGGCCCCAACCAGGCGCACCGCCAGCCCCCACGGCGCCCCATTGATCGCGGTGACAATCGCACCGAATACCGTCAGCGCGAATCCCACCGTCATCAACAAACCGTGGGCACGAGCGGTGCTCAATGGATGATCCACATCTCTCTGAGCACGCCTATTGCACAGAGAGAGTGAACACACAACTTCAGGGGGCCTTACGGTGATCACGCTCAAACACATCCTCGTCGCCATCGACTTCAGCGAGCCGTCGGACGCGGCGCTGACATACGCCCGCGCCCTGGCGCGCGCGTTCAACGCGACCCTGCACGTCGTTCACGTCGTCGGCCAGGTGTCGAGCGCCGTCTACGGTGCCGAGGCCTACACCGTCGCCGTGCCCGGACTACAGCGGGACATCGAAGACGGGGCGCGCGCGCAACTCGCCGAATGTCTTGCCGACAACGATCAACATCCGCTGCCGACCCGACGCGTGCTGCTGACGTCCGACGCCCCGGCGGCGGCGATCGTGGACTATGCCGGGCGCGAACGCATCGATCTAATTGTGACCGGTACCCATGGCCGTGGCGGCGTCGCCCACTTGCTGATGGGAAGCGTGGCCGAGCAGGTGGTTCGAACGGCGCCCTGTCCGGTGCTGACCGTGCGTCACCCGGAACACGAATTCGTCACGGCGGACGCGCTCGTGGCGGTGGCCAGGGCCTGAGATGCGCCCGATCGCGCCTTCGCCACCCGTGCGCGACGATCCGGCCGCGCCGCGCCGGATGCTGGGTGACGACACCGTAGCCACCGGGCGGACCCGCCGGCTGAAAACTGGGGGACGATGCGTCGCGACGAAATGTTCGAC
>JAOBWF010000337.1 GCA_025463215.1 Acidobacteriota bacterium
CGACTTCCGGCGCCCGCCGGACCTCATGCCCGCCTCACGCCTTCAAGGATAGCGGCGAACGGCGCTAGGCGGCGATCTCTTCCTCGCTGGCCTGGCTCATACGCGCGACCTTGACGTCCCACACCAGACCGATCGCCTTGAGCACCTTGAGCTCGAGCCAGGTGACGTCGAACTCGTACCACGCCAGGCCATGGCGCGCCGACGTCGGGTGCGCGTGATGGTTGTTGTGCCACCCTTCGCCGAACGTCAGCGCCGCGACCCACCAGGTATTGCGCGAGTCGTCTTTGGTGGCGAAGCGGCGGTTGCCCCACATGTGCGTCGCCGAGTTCACCAGCCAGGTCGAGTGCAGGCCGAGGACGACGCGCAGGAAGATCGCCCAGTTGACCAGACCCCAGCCGCCGACCGCGAGCAGGCCGAAGCCGAGCACCGTCAGCGGCACCCAGTGATACGTTGTCAACCACCGGTAGAACGGATCCTTCGCGAGGTCGGGCGCGTACTTCGCCATCTGCGTGGTGTCGTTGTGGTGCGCTTCGCCGAACACGATCCACCCGAGGTGGGCCCAGAAGCCGTTGACCCGCGGCGTGTGCGGATCGAGTTCCTGGTCGGAATGCTGATGGTGCTTGCGGTGCGTGGCGACCCAGAAAATCGGCCCGCCTTCGAGCGTCAGCGTGCCGCAGATCGCGAGGAAGTATTCGAACAGGCGCGGCGTCTTGAAGCCCCGGTGCGTGTGCAGGCGATGGTAGCCCATGCTGATGCCGAGGCCGATGGCCACCCAGTAGAGGAACGCCGCGACCAACAGGTTGGTCCAGCTGAAAGACCAGAACGCGGCGACCGCCTGGATGTGAAACCAGATCAGGACGACGCAGGTGATGTAGCTCAGTTTGTCGTAGCGGGAGTCGGTGACGGTCGCGGCGCTGCTCATGGGATCTACGGTAGCGAACCTCGCCGCGCCCGACTGTAAGAGTTCGGTAATATCTGCCGGGTGCCTGGAACTGCACACCGCGGCACTCGAACGATAGTAGAATGCGCCAAAAGCGAGGTCTTCCGATGCGCACCCCCTTCCTGGCGTCGATCGCGCTGCTGACGGCGGTAACCGCAGTGGTCGCCGGACAGGCGCGCGGACCGGTGCACAGCGCGCCGGCTGGAGGACTGGCGCGGACGCCGGACGGCCACCCCGATCTGCAAGGCACCTACGATCTCGGCACCATCACGCCGCTCGAACGCCGCCCCGGCACGCCGCTGGTGTTGACCGATGAAGAGGCGAACAAGGCCGAGCAACAGGTGGCCGAGCGCAGCGAGAAGCTCAACGCCCCGATCGCCGCCGACCGCGCGGCGCCGCCGTCAGGCGGCGACGGCTCCGCCGGCCCGTACGGCAACGTCGGCGGCTACAACAATTTCTGGCTCGATCCCGGCTCGCGGTTCACCACCGTGGACGGCGGCAAGCGCGCGTCGCTGATTGTCGATCCGCCCGACGGCCGGGTCCCGGCGCTGACCGAATCGGCGCGCGCGCGCAACGCCTCGCGGGTGCTGCGCACGACCTCGGACGAGGCGATCAAGGAAGACGATCCGGGCTTCGAAGGCGCCGACGCCTACGACGATCCGGAACAGCGCCCGCTCGGCGAACGCTGCCTGATCGGCTTCAGCTCGACGTCGGGGCCGCCGATCCTGCCGACTTACTTCTACAACAACCTGCACCAGATCGTGCAGACCGCGGACACGATCGTCATCCTCACCGAAATGGTGCACGACGCGCGCTTCGTCAGGATGAACGCGCCGCACGCGCCACCCGCGATCCGCAAGTGGATGGGCGACTCGACCGGCCGGTGGGAAGGGGACACGCTCGTCATCGACACCACCAACTTCACGGACAAAACGCGGTTCCGCGGATCGAGCGAGGCCCTGCACACGGTCGAACGACTGACGCGCGTCGACGCCAGAACGCTGCGCTACCAGTTCACGATCGAGGATCCCTCGACCTGGACGCGGCCGTGGACCGCCGAGTACACCTGGCCCGCCACCGACGACCTGATGTACGAATACGCCTGTCACGAAGGGAACTACGCGATGGGCAACATTCTGCGCGGCGCCCGCCTCAAGGAGGCGGACGAGGCGAAGAAGACGAAGCGGCAGTGATTCAGGGCAGCAGCATCCTGCTGCTGCTTTCGATGTTCCTCGCGTACCTGCTGGCGCCGGCGGTCGACATCGTGAGCCGCAGCGTCCGGGTGAACCGGCGCGGCCGCCCGCTGGCGCGCAGCGCGGCGCTGATCTTCATCTATGCGTTCCTCGCAGTACCGGTCGCGCTCGCCTGGCGGTTCGCCAGCGGCCCGATCGCGGCCTGGGTCCACGTCACCGCGCCGACCGCGGTCGAACATCTCTTCGCCGGCGGCGACTTCGAAACCATCGACCGCCTGGTCGCGTCCGCGCCGGTGCCCGCGTCGGCGCGGCCCCTGATCGTGCGGCAAGTCGACCGCGGCATCGGCTACGTCGAACGCCATGCCCGCACCACCCTCGACACGCTGATCGACGCGGCGCGCTACGCCGCGTGGCTCGCGGTGACGCCGGTGTTCGCCTTCATCCTGCTGACGGTGTGGCCCAGCTTCCGGCGATCGACGCTGCGCGTTCTGCCGCGCGGCCATCTCCAGTGGCGCGGCGAAGAGTACCTGCACGACGTCAACAGCGCCCTGGCCGGCTACATCCGCGCCCAGGCCGCCGCCGGCGTCATCGTCGGACTGATGTGCGTGGCCGGCTTCGTCGCGATCGGCGTGCCGTCGGCGGTGTCGATGGGGGTGGCAGCCGGCATCCTCGAGCTCGTGCCGGGGATCGGCCCGGCGACGACGCTGCTGATCGCCGTGACGCAGGCGGGGGATCGCGTGCTCGCGGTGCTGGCGTTCCTGGTCGCCCTGCGCGTGGTGCAGGACACGCTCGTCTACCCGCGGCTGATCCGCCATGGCATGCACCTGTCGACGCCGGCGCTGGTGCTGAGCCTCGGTACCGGCGCGGTGATCGGCGGCGCCGGCGGCGTCGTGCTCGCGCTGCCGGTCGCCGGCTTTCTGTCCGTCAGCCTTCGACACTGGCGCGAGTACCGCGACATCGAGCGGCTCGTGCGCTCGACCGCGCCGGAGCAGCCGGATCCGCTCGGGGATGACCGTCATCGCGAGACAGGGCGCGAGCCGTAGGCGCGGCGCGCCACAATTCCTTCCGCGTCATCGCGACCCGATCATCGGGATGAGCGGATGGCCGTTGAGCGCCTGGATCAACAGGGCGGCAAACAGCGCCGCATACATTCCGGCCGCCGCGATGACCGCGCGTTTGCGCGCGGCGGCGGACCCGATCGGCAGCAGCAGCCACGCGATCGCGGGCAGCAGTTGGATCGCGTGCATGCCGATGAAGTGCGGGACACGCAGATCGCCGTATTCGCGGCTCCAGCCCGTCACCGGCAGACCGGGGCCGCCGTCCGGACCACCGACGGTATGCGCGCCGGCGACGGTGATCCGCGCGGTCCGCGCCGCGGCGAGCTGCGCCGGCGTCGGGTTGGTCATCAGACCACCGGTCGCCTGGCCGATCACCGTCAGCAGCATGCCGAGCCGCAGCGCCCAGCCGAACGCCTCGTCGCCGAAGCGATAGCGGAACAGCGCGACCGTCAACGCAATCGCCGCGCCCCATGCGACGAGGATCGCCAGGCCCATCGCGCCGAACAGGATCGCGTCGCCCGGCGTGCCGACATTGAAGTGGCTGGTCGTGCCGCGCGCGGCCTGCAGCGCGATGACCGCCACTTCGAACACGACCACCACCGCGGTGGTCCAGCCGACGCGCGCCGCCAGCCGGCGTCGGTCGGGCAGAAATGTGAAGATCCACGCCAGGGTGAACACGTAGATCGCGGTCGAGATCGCGAACTTCGCCGGCTTCAGCCATCGCGGCACGCCGAGGATGGTGACGGAATCGATCGCCATCGCGGCCAGCGATGCGGCGAACGCGACCCCCATCAGGATGCCGGCGGCTGTGAGCGCCGGGCTTGCCTTCCAGAGACGCTGTAATGTTGCCATAGTCAACATACGATAGGCCGTCATGTTGACGCTGTCAACACTTGACGCATAAAATGCGGATGAATGGCGAAAGCAGCGGTCCGAAGGGTCACCAAGCGGGGCTACCACCACGGCGACCTCGAGCGTGCCCTGGTCGACACCGCCGTCCGCATGATCGAGGAAGCAGGGGTCGACGCGCTGACCCTGCGCGGCGTTGGATCGCGGGTCGGCGTGTCGCGAACCGCACTCTATCGGCACTTCGACGACAAGCAGGCGCTGCTCGCCCGGGTCGCGGCGGAAGGGTTCAAGCGCTTTCATCACGCCCTCGCGAGCGCCGCAGCGAAGGCGGACGCGAGCGGCGGCGACCCGTTGCCCGCGATGGCCGCCGCCTATGCGCGGTTCGCCCGCTGCCACCCGTCGCACTACCAGACGATGTTCAGCGGCGTGCTGACCGATGGGAAACAGGACCCCGACCTGCAGCGGAGCGGCGCAGCGGCGTTCGACGTCCTGGTCGGCGCGATTCGCCGCGGCCAGGCGCGCGGCCGGATCCGGGCGGGCGACCCGCTCCAGCTCGCCGAGATTACCTGGGCGCTGAGCCACGGCATCGCCACGCTCGGCATGACCAACCAGCTGCGAGAGGCGCGCGCCGCGCTCGACGCGTTCGCCGTCCTCGGCTGGCGGATGCTCGAGGAAGGGCTGGCGCGAAAATAGGTCTGCTACACTGCGCGTCGATGACACGCGTGTGCTCCCTCCTCCTGCTGGCTCTCGCCATCGCCCTGGCGACGCCGGCGAACATCTCCGCGACGCTTTGGGACGTCGATCTTGCCACGATCGCCGCGCTGCCTGGCGAGCCGCGCATCGTCAGCGCCGGCGGTATCACGCGGGCCGAGACACCGCTGCGGACCATCGAGAATGCGTCGATGTTCGATCCCGCGTCCACCAAGCTCCGGCTGGTGATCGTCGGCGGGCTCGATAACGACGTGCGCGGCGCCCAGGCCGCGATCGATGCGGTGCGCTGGCTGAAGCGCGACGCGCCTCGCCGCCTTCGCGATCGCTGGGTGGTGTCGGCGCTGCCGATGGCCGATCCCGACCACGCGGCGGCCGAACACCCGGTTCATTTCCCTCCTTTGGGCGGCTTTTACGACGACGCGCAACAGCCGGAGAGCCGCTACGTCTGGCGGTGGGTCACGTATCAGGCACCTGATCTGGTCGTCGAGATTCGCGGCGATGCGGCAGCGGTCGAGCCACCCGATTCGCTGACCGCGGCGTTGCGTCGCGAAGGTGCCGCCGGACTCGGTACGACGCCGGCGCGCATTCTGTCGGCCTCCGCGTCGCATCGCGAATTGGCGCAGGTCCTGACCAGCGTGAGCGAGCGGTCGCCTTTACGGCAGGCGATCGGGACACGGATCGCGCGGGCTCCGCTCGCCATCGCCCGCGTACTGGCGTCGCGCTATCCGGCGGCCCCGTCCATCAGCTACATCCCTGCACTCGCCTGGATCAAGACGCTCGCGCTGTCGACCCGGATCGACGACGCCGCGCTGCGCGCGAAGGTGCTCGCGCAGCTGCAGCCGTGGCTCTCTGGCGAGAAACCGCTGCTCGGCGATCGGATTCAGCTGACGACGGCAGCGGGGACGATGGTGTTCGCGGAACTGGCGAAGGCGGATGCCGCGAACGCGGCCGCGCGCACGCTCGCGCTCGAAGGCGCAGACGCCGCGCTGAAGGAAAAGGCCGGCGGCATTCCGCAATACGGCCAGGGCTGGACCGACGACATGTTCATGGCGCCGGCGATCCTCGCGCGGACCGCGGCGATGCCCGGGCGCGCCGGGGATCTGGATCGCGCGGCGCAGCTGCTGGTCGCGTATGCCGGCCGCCTGCAGCAGCCCGACGGCATCTTCAACCATGCGGCCGACGGTCCGGTCGCGTGGGGCCGCGGCAACGGCTTCGCGGCCTTCGGGCTGATGGAAACGCTGACGGCGATGCCGCTCACGCATCCGGCGCGCGCGGCGCTGCTCGAGATCTTCCGACAGCAGATGCGCGGCCTGGCGAAATGGCAGGCGCCGGACGGCACATGGCGCGAGATCATCGATCGGCCAGGCGCCTATCGCGAGGAGACCGCGACGGCGATGATCCTCACCGCGATGGTCCGCGGCGTCCGCCTCGGCTGGCTGGGCCGATCGTTCACACCGGTCGCCGACCGCGCCTGGCACGCGCTCGCCGCGCACATCACCGATGACGGCGGGATCGTCGACGTCTGCAGTGGCACGGGCGCCGGAGCGACCGAGCGCTACTACTACGACCGCCCGGCCATCGAGGGCCCCGACGACCGCGGCGGTGCGATGGCGCTGGTCGCGGCCATGGAGATGATCGCGACGCGATAAGAAGAAACGGCCGAGACGGTTCCTGCCAGACGTGTGGGGCGGACCGAAGGTCCGCACGACATCAGGCGATGATGTCGTGGATCACGGTGCCGGACACGTCGGTGAGACGGAAGTCGCGGCCGCTGTAGCGATACGTCAGCTTGGTGTGATCGATCCCGAGCAGGTGCAGGATCGTCGCGTGCAGGTCGTGGACGTGCACCGGCTTCTCCACCGCCTTGAACCCGAAATCATCGGTCGCGCCATAGACCGTGCCGCCCTTGACGCCGCCGCCGGCGAGCCACATCGTGAAGCCGAACGGATTGTGGTCGCGGCCGTTCTGCGCGCCGCCGGCACCGCCGCCGATCTCCATCACCGGCGTGCGCCCGAACTCGGATCCGCAGATTACCAGCGTGTCCTTGAACAGGCCGCGTGACTTCAGATCCTTGATCACCGCCGCGAACGGCTGATCCGAGTCCTTGGCGTTCTTGCGGTGCGCCTGGATGTCGGAGTG
>JAOBWF010000313.1 GCA_025463215.1 Acidobacteriota bacterium
ACAGCCGCCGGTTCTGAGCCGGCCCGGGCTCAGGCTGCCGCCGGGCGCACGCCGCGCCGATCCCGGGGAAGTTCCAGAGTGGCCCGCACGTCCCCGCTGCCCGGCTGCGGCGTCAGCCTGAAACCATGGTGGCGAAAAATGCCGAGCATGCTCGCGTTGTGCACGTCCACCTGGGCCCACAGCCGGCGGAGCCGCCGGGCGCGCGCCGCGGCCATGAGCAACTGCAACAACCTCGTGCCCACGCCGCGCCGGCGGACGGATTCGCGCACGACAAAGGCGAGTTCGGCGGCGTCGCCCGCGGGATCCAGGCAATAGCGGCCCACGGCCAGCAGCATCTGTCCGTCCCGCGTGAAGCTGCCCAGGGCGCAATCGCGCGTCTGGTCCACCCCGACCAGCTCGCGCGCCCGCTCCTCCGACATCGTCGTAACGACACCACCATAGCGGTCGTGAATCGTGTCCGGCGTGTGGGAGCGGAAGAATTCCTGCAGCCGCGCCTCGTCGCCCGGCCGGAGCGGGCGCACCCGTCCCCGGAAACGACGGAGTGGAGGTGTCGTGATTGCCATGCCTGACGATACCAGTTGCACCCCCCGCGGGGAATTGGGACGGGGGCGGTATCCGCCTAGGGAAATCCTTTAGGTCCGGCCGCGGCGGTTGCGGAGGGGCAAAATATGCGGAGCCTTTCTCCGGAAGTGAGGAGAACCCCGCCCCCGCTTCATGCCATGATTCCCCATCGCCATGCATCGAACCATCCGCAGGTTTTCCGGCAATCGCCTTGCGGCCCTGAGCCCGCGCGCGGCCGGCGCGCCCGCGGACCCCGGTGCCCTGTTGCAAGCCGTCAGCCGCGCCGGCCGCACCATCCTGTCCGATTATGAATCGAAGCAGGTGCTGGCGTTGCACGACATTCCCTGCGTCGAAACCTGCCTGGCGCACAACGAGGACGAAGCCGTGCTCGCGGCCGCCCTGCTGGGATTTCCGGTCCTGCTGAAACTCCATTCCCACACCCTGCGGGATGATTCGGGGGGAATATCGGTTGTCGTGAGCGACGACGCCGGGGTGCGCCAAGGCTGGCAGGCCATCCGGGAGGCCGTGATCGGGCGACACGGACGGCAGCATTTTCTCGGCGTCACCGTCCAGCCGGCGATCACCAGCGACGGCCGGGAATTTTTCGTGCACGGCGAGTCGCACCCCAATTCCGGCCCGGCGCTGCGCTATGGCCGGGACCCGGCGAACCGCGGCGCCGCCAACCCGTGGAGCCTGCGCGAACTCCCCGCCGCGGAGGCCATCCAGTTCGAACAGTTGCTGGAAAATTTCCGGCGTCTGCTCGCGGCGAACCCCGGGATCCGGGAAATCAACCTGCAGCCGCTCATTGTGGCCGGCGGCCAGCTCCTGGGCCTCGGTGCCAAAATCGTCCTGCAGTCCTCCCCGGGACAGCCCGCCTAGGGCGTGTTTGAAAAATGTCATTGCGAGAAGACCCACCGGGTGGGCCGACGAAGCAATCCATGACTTTGGCTGGATCGCCACGGCCCGCCTCTGCGAGCCTCGCGATGACAAAGGCATTTTTCAAACACGCCCTAGGGGCCAGCGCCCTGCGTTTCGACCCAGCGCACCGCGTGGCGGACCAGCGCCGTGGTGTCCTTCAGGTCGAGCTTCGCCTTCAGGTTGGCGCGGTGGACGTCGACCGTCTTGGTGCTCAGCCCGAGCTGCTGCGCGATCTCGCGCGTGCTGCGGCCCTGGCCGATCAATTGAAAAACCTCGAACTCGCGGTCGGTCAGCTTGCCGAAGGGCGAATTGGCATCGCGCGTCTTGCTGCCGGAAAAACTCCCGAGGAATACCGTCGCCATGCGCGCGCTGACATACACCTGGCCGCCGAGCACCTGGCGGATGGCCGCGAGCAGGTTTTCCCCGCCGGCTTCCTTCATGATGTAGCCGCGCGCGCCCGCGCGCAGTGCGCGTTCGGCGTAGACCATCTCGTCATGCATCGAGAGCACGAGGATCGGCAGGTTGGGATGGATCGCCTGCAGGTCCTTGAGGAAATCCAAGCCGCTGCGCCCGGGCATGGTCATGTCGGTGAGCAGCAGGTCGACGCCGCCCCTGGCGAGCAGCGGCCCGGCTTCCGCGGGATTGCCGGCTTCGCCGCCCACCATCAGGTCGGGCTGGCGGTCAATGAGCTGCGCGACGCCGGCCCGCATGAACGGGTGGTCGTCGACGATGAGGACGCGTCGCCGCGGCGCGGCTGTCACGGGGCCGGGCGGTGCGACCGGCGGGGATTTCTGGCGGGACGATTTCATTTTCGCGAAAGCAGGCGGCACCGGATGACCGTGCCATGGCCGGGCTTCGCTTCGATGGTGAAGCCGGCACCGATGACGCTGGCGCGGTGGCGCATTACCTGCAAGCCCATGCCCCGGCCGGGACCGGGCGTGAAACCCACGCCATTGTCGGCGACCGCCAGTTCCAGTTCCTTGCCCGAACGCAGGAGCGAGACGGTGATCCGCTTCGCCCGGCTGTGCTTCAATGCGTTGTTCACCGCCTCCTGGGCGATCCGGTAAAGTTGGCCCGCTGCCACCGGATCGTCGAACCGCACGACCGTCGGGCTGTCCAGCTCGCACTCGGCCTTGCCGAGCGAGTTCGTCTGTTCGACCAGCTCGACGATGCCCGCCCAGAGTGAGTCAGGCTCGTCCTGCACCGGCGCCAGGCCGCGGGCGAGCGCGCGCACCTGGCCGATCGAGGCGCGCAACAGCTTGGCGATCCGGTCCGCCTGCTGGGCCAGCGCGGGATTGCCCGCCGCATCCTCCTTCAGGCCGGCGCAGAGGATCTCGATGCCGGTGAGCTGCTGGCCGAGACCGTCGTGCAAATCCGCGCCGATCCGGCGCTGTTCGCTTTCGCTGATGTCGAGCACCTCCTTCTGCAATTGTTTCCGCTGCGTGATGTCCGTGCGGATGGCGACATATTGCGTGGGCTTGCCGGCCGCGTTGACGAAGGGAAAGATCGTCGTGTCCACCCAGTAGAACGAACCGTCCTTGGCGCGGTTCTGGACCTCGCCGTGCCAGACACGGCCCCGGCCGATGGTGCCCCAGAGGTCGCGGAAGAAGGACTTCGGGTGGTATTTGGAATTGATGATCCGATGGTCCTGGCCGAGCAGCTCCTCGCGGGAGTATTGTGAAATCGCGCAGAACTTGTCGTTGACGTAGGTGATGCGCCCCCTCGCATCGGTGATCGCGACGATCGAGTGCTCGTCGAGCGCCGCCTTGATTTCCTTCAGTTCGTTGACCATGGCGGCGTGGGTGAGCTCGGCGCCCTTCCGGGCCGACACATCGCGGGCGATCTTGGACGCACCGACGATGCGGCCCTGCCTGTTCTTGATCGGCGAAATGGTGAGCGAGACGTCGATGATTTCGCCATCCTTGCGCCGGCGGAGGGTCTCGTAGTGCTCGATCCGTTCGCCCGCGCGGATGCGCCGGATCATCCGGTCCTCCTCATCCTGCCGGTCGGCCGGCATCAGGATCTTGATCGAGTGGCCGATCATTTCCGCGGCGCGGTAGCCGAAGATCCGTTCCGCCGCCGGGTTCCACGCCGTCACGATGCCGTCGAGGTTCTTGCCGATGATCGCGTCGTCCGACGACTCGACGATCGCGGCCAGGCGCTCGGTCAATTCCACACGTGAAATGTCGGGGCGTTTCGCGGGCACGGCCTAGGGCTAACACCACGAACTCGCGGCGCAAGGCCCGACCGCCCTACTCCCCGCACCTAGCGCGCCTAAAGGTTTTCCCTAGCCGGAAACCGCTCCGCCTCCAATTCCCGGCCCCACCCGATGCTGGTATCGTCGGCCCATGGAAACCACGACTGCCGGCACCGCCTCTCCCCCAGACGCCCACCAGCGGAGCGCCCTCGTTCACCGGCTGGAAACCTCGGACACCTTCCGCGACTACCAGCGCGCCTTCCAATCCCTCACGGGGCTGCCGCTCGTGCTGCGGGCCCCCGGTTCGTTCCAAGTCGCGCTGAGCGGCGCCCGCCAGGGTAATCCCTTTTGCGCGCTGCTCACGACGCACAACAAAACCTGCGCCGCCGCCCTGCAGTTCCAGGACCGCCTCGAACTCGCGGCGCGCACCGGGGCCGCGACGCTGGAGTCGTTCGCCCACCTGTATGAGTCGGCCGTGCCGCTCCTCGTCGGCGCACAGCTGGTCGGCTACCTCCACACCGGCCAGGTGCTCCACCAGGTCCCGACCGCGGCCGACGCCCGCAAGGCCGCGCGCGAAATCCATCGCCTCGATGCCGCCATTCCCGCGGCGGAACTCGCCGCCGCCTACCTCCAGACCCGCATCATGCCGCGGGCGCAGTATGACGCCGCGTTGCGGGTCCTCGGTTTTTTTGCCGACCAGCTGGCGGCCCTGAGCAACCAGCTCATGGTGCAACAAAACCTGGCGGAGGCGCCGGCGATCACCCGCGCCCGCCAGTTCATCGCCGCGAACTTCGCGGAGGAAATCTCCCTGCAGCAGGTCGCGCGCACGGTGGGGATGAGCACGTTTTATTTCTGCAAGAATTTCCGCCGCAGCACGGGCCTCACCTTCACCGACTATCTCGCCCGCTCGCGCGTGGAGGTCGTCAAGGAGCTGCTCCTCAATCCCAACAAGCGGGTCAGCGAGGCCGCCTTCGAGGCCGGCTTCCAGTCGCTCTCGCAGTTCAACCGCGTGTTCCACCGCATCGCCGGCGCGGCGCCCTCCGCCTATCGCGCGCAACTCCACGCCCCGGCCTGCGCCGCCTGAGCGCCCCGGCCTCCGTTAGCTCCTCGCCCCAAAAACCGCCCGTGACCCACCCGGCGGAATATCCCGCTCCCCGCTTTGCGCGACGCGTGTGTTTGAGCTTTGCGACGGTGAATACTTTAGTCTTTAGAGACCTGAATGTCCGTTGGCCCCCCATTCCAGATCGCGAGTAGCAGGTTCCCGCAACGCCCCGCAAGTCGGAACCCTCAGGGCATCCCGGACGCCAATTTCAGGAATTTTAATTCCGGGGGAATGGATATCACCGCTGGGTATCCTTCGCTATGACGCCGATGATGGCCCAGTATTTCGAGGTCAAGCGCGGCCTCCCGGCGAATACGCTGCTGCTGTTCCGGCTCGGCGATTTCTACGAGATGTTTTTCGAGGACGCCGAGCTGGGCGCGCGGTTGCTCGGCATCACGCTCACGAAGCGTCAGGACACCCCGATGGCCGGCATCCCGCATCACGCGGCGGACAACTACGTCGGCAAACTCCTCGCCGCCGGCAAAAAGGTCGCCATCTGCGACCAGGCCGAGCCCGCCACCGCCGGCAAACTGGTCAAGCGCAAGCTCACGCGCATCCTCTCGCCCGGCACCACCCTGGCCGCGGGCCAGCTCGATGCGGCGAAGAACCACTACCTTTGCGCGCTGGCGCTCGACGCCGCCGGCCTGCACGCCGCCTGGCTGGATCTTTCCACCGGAGAATTCCGGCTCGCGACCGACGCCCATCCCGAAAACCTGCTGCCGGTCCTGACCGCGCTCGATCCCGCCGAGCTGGTCCTGATTGAAGGCGACCTGGCCCGGTGGCAGGCCGCGCCGCACGAACAGCACGCGGTGCATGCCCTGCATCAATTCTGCGCGCCGCGGCTTTGCTCCGAGTTGCCCGGGTATCACTTCGAAGTGCTGGGCGGAGCGAAGACCGTGATGGACGCGCTCGGCGTCCTCAACCTGCAGGGGTTCGGCCTGGCCAATGCGCATCCGGCGCTCGGCGCCGCCGGCGCGCTCGTCTATTACGCCACGGAAAATCTTTGTGCGAAGCCCGAGAATCTCCGCTCGCTCCAGGAATACCGCAGCGCGAAGACCCTGCTCCTCGACCCGGCGACGCTGCGCAATCTCGAGATCTTCCAGTCCACGCGCGGCACGCGCGATGGCTCGCTGCTCGGCGCCATCGACCGCAGCAGCACGGCGGCCGGTTCGCGGTTGCTCGAACGCTGGCTGGCCGCGCCGACGCTCGACTTGTCCGAGATCGCCCGCCGGCAGACAGTAGTCGGCGAACTTCTCGCGCAACCGAGCGATCTTGCGGAGCTGCGCGAGCTGCTCAACCGGGTCCGCGACATCCCGCGCATCCTCGGCCGGCTGCAGAACCGCCTGCGCAATCCGCGTGAACTCGGCGGCGTCAAGGACACCCTCGCGCAGCTTCCCGCGATCATGGCCTGCCTCGACCTGCTCGACTCGCATCTCGTGGGCCGCCACGGCGGCGAGGTGGCGCAGCTCCGCCAGCGACTGACCGATCTGCCGGCACTGCGCGACCTGCTCGCCAGGGGGCTCGCGGAGGAATTGCCGAACGATTTGCAGGATGGAAACTACATCCGCGCCGGCTACGACCCGGAGCTCGACCGGTTGCGCAGCCTGACCACCGACAACAAATCCTGGCTGGCCGAGCTCGAGCGCAAGGAGCAGGAGCGCTCCGGCATCAAGAGCCTGAAGGTCCGCTTCACTTCCGTCTTCGGTTACTACATCGAGGTCACCAAGGCCAATCTGGCCAACGTGCCGGCCGACTACATCCGCCGGCAGACCACCGTCGGCGGCGAACGCTACGTGACCGAGGAACTCAAGCTGAAGGAGAAGGAAATCTTTTCCGCCGAGGAGAAATCGCTCGCGCGCGAACTGGAATTGTTCGGCGCGCTCGTCCACGCGGTGCTCGACGAGTCGATCACGCTGACCCGCACCGCCGACGCGCTCGCCGAACTCGATGTGCTCGCCGGCTGGGCGGTGCTGGCGCGCGAGTGGGATTATTGCCAGCCGCAGCTCGACGACGGCGACGACCTGACGATCACGGACGGGCGGCATCCGGTCGTGGAGCAGATGATGAAGCACGAGCGCCTCGGGCTCGCGGGCAGCTACACCTTCGTGCCGAACGACACCGCGCTCTCGGCGGACGATGCCCAGATTCTCCTCATCACCGGCCCCAACATGGCGGGCAAGTCGACTTACATCCGGCAGGTCGCGCTCATCACCTTGATGGCGCAGATCGGCTGCTGGGCGCCGGCCAAGGCCTGTCGCGTCGGGCTGGTCGACCGGATTTTCTCGCGCGTCGGCGCCAGCGACGATCTCGCGCGCGGCAACTCGACGTTCATGGTGGAGATGAACGAGACGGCCAACATCCTCAACAACGCCAGCGACCGCTCGCTGATCATCCTCGACGAAATCGGCCGCGGCACCTCGACCTACGATGGGTTGAGCATCGCCTGGGCGGTGGTCGAGCACCTGCACCGCTCCGCCGAGCGGGGGCCGCGCACGCTCTTCGCGACGCACTACCAGGAGTTGACGCAGCTCGACAAACATCTGCCGCGGCTGCGGAACTATTCAGTCGCGGTGAAGGAATGGAACGACGACATCGTCTTCGTGCGCCGCGTGGTCGAAGGCGCGGCTGATCGCAGCTACGGCATCCAGGTCGCGCGGCTCGCCGGCCTGCCGGCCAGCGTGATCGCGCGGGCGCGCGAGATTCTCGGCGCGCTGGAGCGCGACGAACTGACCCGCGGCGGCCGTCCGTCGGTCAGCGGCACCGCCTCGGATCCGCAGCGTCAGCTCGGCCTGTTTCACGCGCCGGCAGACGATGGGCTGCGGCAGAAGATTGCGGCGCTCGACGTCGATCACATGACGCCGATGGAAGCGCTCACCCTGCTCGCGGAGCTGAAGCAGACGCTGTGACCGCCAAGTCCGCCGTGCGCCGCCGCGGCGTGTTCTCGTCGCTCGGCCAGCCGAAAGTCGCGGTGATGCTGATGCTCGGCTTCTCGTCGGGGCTGCCCTTCTTTCTCAGCGGCAATACGCTGGGCTACTGGCTGCGCGACGCGGGCACGACGCTGGCGGCGATCGGCTTCCTGTCGTGGGTCGGCCTCGCCTACTCGCTGAAGTTCCTCTGGGCGCCGGTGATCGATCGCGTCGACGCGCCGCTGTTCGGGCGTCTTGGCCGCCGCCGCGGCTGGATGATCGTCAGCCAGCTGATCGTCGCGCTCGGCCTGGTGATGCTGGCGGTGATCGGGCTGCGCGCCGGCCTGGTCGCGGTCGGCATCTTCGCCCTCGTGGTCGCGTTTGCCTCGTCGACCCAGGACATCGTCGTCGACGCGTGGCGGATCGAAGCGGCGAGCGACTCGGACGAGCTCGGGCTGCTGTCGTCCGCGTATCAGCTCGGCTACCGCGCCGCGATCATCGTGACCGACGCCTTCATCCTGATCTCGGCGAGCCATTTCGGCTGGCGCCTCTCGTACGCGGCGATGGCGGTGTTGATGGGCGTCGGCCTGTGCGCGACCCTGATGGCGGGCGAACCGGTGCGCGCCGCGAGGCCGCTGGAATCGAGAGCGGACACGGCGCCGCTGTGGAGCGGACGCGGCTTCTTCGACGCGGTGATCGGTCCGTTCAGGGAATTCTTCCGGACCTACGGCTGGCTGGCGGTGCTGATGCTGGCGATGATCAGCTTCTACCAGCTGCCGGAATTCGTGATGGGGCCGATGGCGAACCCGTTCTATCACGACCTCGGCCTGTCGAAAGATGCGGTCGGCGCGGTGCGCGGATCGATCGGTCTCGTGGCGACGCTGATTGGCATCGCGGCCGGGGGTGTCAGCACGCTGCGATTCGGTTATCTCAGAACCTTGATCGCGGGCGTGATCCTCAAGATCGTGGTGATCGCGAATTTCGCGACGCTCGCGCACACCGGCCCCGACCTCCGCGTATTCGGCGCGGTCATGTTCGCCGACAATTTCGGCATCGGCTTCGCCGGGGTGGCGCTGGTCACCTACATGTCGAGCCTGACCACCATCGGCTACACCGCGACGCAGTACGCGCTGCTCAGTTCGGCGTACACCTATGTCGGCAAGTTCGCGAAGGGCTTCTCCGGCGTGGCGGTCGAACGGCTCGCGGTCGGCCGCCCGCTGCTCGACGCCTACGGCCTCTTCTTCATCGGCGCCGGCCTGCTCGGCGTTCCCGCGCTGATCCTGTGCATCGTGCTCGCACGAGCGGTGCGCCAGACCAGGCCCGCGCCCGCGGCCGCCGCCGAGCAAGGTCGTGTGGGCCTTTAGGTCCGCCGTCGCGGCAGGCCTGAAGGCCTGCACGACGCTCGCGCTGCTCCTCGTCGTGGCGTCCCCGTCGCAGGCGGCGTCGCTGTTCGATCCGCTGCTGCGCTTCCGTGCCATGCCGACCGAGCATTTCGTGATCTATTTTCACCAGGGGGAGGACCGCCTGGCGCAGCGTCTCGGGATGATCGCGGAAGAGACGTGGCACGCGCTGCAGCGGCCGCTCGACGTCACGCCGCCGCGGCGGACGCGGGTCGTGCTCGCCGATCAGACCGAGGTCTTCAACGGCTACGCGACGCCGCTGCCCTACGACACGATCGTCATCTACACCGTCGCGCCGTCCGGCTCGGGACTCGATTTCGGCGACTGGCTGCGCGTCGCCTTCACCCACGAGTTCACCCACATCGTCCACCTCGATCGATCCGAGGGATGGGCGCGCGTCGTGCGCTCGATCTTCGGGCGAACGGTATACGCCTTCCCGAACCTGTTTCTGCCGCCGTGGCAGGTCGAAGGGCTGGCGACCTACGAAGAGACCGTGGTGACCGGCGAGGGGCGATTGCACGCCGGCGATTTCCGCGCGATCGTCGCGGAGGCGGCGCGTCATGGCCGGCTCGAGCCGCTCGATCGCGTTAACGGCGGCCTCGTCGATTGGCCCGGCGGCGCCGGCGTGTACGCGTACGGCGTCGGCTTTCATCAATACCTCGCCGACCGGTTCGGCGCGGATCGGCTGGCGATCCTGGCCGAGGCGACGGCGCGCCGCGTGCCGTATCTCGCGGCGCCGGCGTTCAAGCGCGTCTACGGTGAGTCGCTCGGCGATCTGTGGCGCGACTACGAGTCGAGCCTCACCACGGCCGCGACCACTCCGGCGGCCGACGCGTCAATCACGCGCCTGACGAAGCAGGGCTTCTCGGTGACCGGACCGCGCTTCGACCGGTTTGCGTGTGCGGGATGCCCGCCGTCGATCGTTTATTCGGCGGTGAACCCGCGCGGCTTCCCGGCCTTGTACCGCATCGCGCTCGACGGCGGCGAGCCGCGCCAGCTGGCCACCCGCTATCTCGGGTCGACCACGGCGGTCGGCCCCGACGCGATCTATTTCGATCAGGTCGAGCAGCGCCGCAACGTCGGCCTGTACAACGATCTTTATGTCTGGCGGCGGTCCGACGGCCGGGTCCAGCAGCTCACGATGGAGGCGCGGCTGCAGGATCCCGATCTGTCGCCAGACGGCGAGACGCTGGCGGCGGTCCAGAACCACCGGGGCCAGCGGGACCTCGTGCTGGTGACCACGGCGGGCCTGACGGCCCGCGCTACAGATGCAGTGCCGACCGTCCCTGGCGCGCCGAGGCGCGGTGAGCGCGAAGGCGGCAGGCCTGCGATCACCACATTGATCGCCGAACCCGACGCGCAATTCGACACACCGAGATGGTCGCCCGATGGTCGGTCGATCGCCGTCTCGCGGCATCGGCTCGGCGCCATGCCGGAGATCGTGATCGTCGACGTCGCCACGAAAGCGGCCCGCATCGTCGCTTCGGGTCGCGCGACGCGGTACGTGATGCCGGCGTGGCGGCCCGACGGGCGCACCATCGTCGCCGCGGCCGCCGCCGAGGACGAGACGTTCAACCTGTTCGAGTTCGCGGTCGACGGCTCGAGCGCGCGTCAGCTGACGAACACCACCGGCGGCGCGCTGTGGCCCGACTTCTCGCCCGACGGAACGACGATCGTGTTCGCCGGCTACACCACCGACGGCTACGATCTGTTCTCGATCCCGTATTCAAGCCCGAATGCCGGCTGGACGGCGGCCTTACCGCAGTCGTTCACGCCTGCGCCCGCACCGGTCGTGCAGGCCTTCAGGCCCGCCATCCCGGAGACGACGACCGGCTATTCGCCGCTGGACACCTTGAAGCCGACGTCGTGGACGCCGGTGATCGAAACTGGCGGCAGCCAGCTTCGGATCGGCGCCGGCGTCAGCGGCTACGATGTGCTCGGCTACCACGCCTATGCCGCGGCCGCGACGTGGCTGGTATCAAGTCCGGCGGGCACGCCGAGGACGACGGCGGCGACCCCAGACTGGCAGGTCGTCTATCTCTACGATCGCTGGCGTCCGACCTTTTACGTCGCGGCGCGGAGCGACACGTCGTTTTTTGCCGGCCCGGCGCTCGACGACGGCACGCCCGCGCCGGCGACACGCCGCGAGCGGCAGTTCGAAGGCGGTGTGCTCTTCCCGATCCGGCATGCCCGCGCGCAGCATGCCCTGCAACTGTCGCTCGCCCGCGCGACCGCGGATGACAACGTGGCCGGCACCACGTTCGCCCGCGATCGCACGCCGCTTCGCGCCGCCTGGCAGACGATCACGGCCCACACCTACGGCTATTCGATCAGCCGCGAACAGGGCGTCGCCGCTGGCGCGACGGCGGAGATCGTGCGCCGTGCGTTCGCCTCGTTCGCCGACGCCACCACCACGACCGCCGACATGCGGGCTTATCTGCCCGGGCTCGGGGCGCATCATGTCGTCGCGGTGCGCGCCGGCGGCGGCGCCTCGATCGGCGACCCGACGGTCGGCCGGGAATTTCTGCTCGGCGGCGACTCCCCCGGCGTCAGCGCCGCTGACCTCGACGGGACGGCGTTCTCACTGCTGCGCGGGTTCGGCGCCAACACCTTCTCTGGAACGCACATCGCCGTGGTTAATGCCGAGTATCGCTGGCCGCTGGCGCGGCCGCAGCGCGGCTACGGCACGTGGCCGCTGTTCGTGCAGACGGTGCACGCCGCGATTGTCGCCGACGCCGGCCACGCATGGACGCGATCGTTTCAGGCGCGCGAGATCAAATCCTCCGCCGGCGCGCAGCTGTCCGCCGACGTCATCGCCGGATTCGTCGCGCCGTTCACCGCGACGATCGGCGCGGCGTGGGGACACGACGGCAGCGGCCGCATCCCGGACGGCGTGACCGCCTACTTCCGCGTCGGCAAAGGGTTCTAGATATGATTTAATTGTCTCCGCATGAAGAAGAAATCCCGTTTCCTGCAGACGCCGATCGAGCCGTTCGCCGTCGAGCCGGGGCTCACGGCGGATCAGGTCCTCGCTCGCATGGAACGGATCTCGTTTCAGGGCCGCAATCTCGCCACGGCGCATCGGATCTGGCAGAAGATGCTGCAGGACGACGTGACGATCTTTCTCGGCATGGCCGGGGCGCTCTCGGCCGGCGGTCTGCGACTCGCGGTGGCGCACCTCATCTCGCACCGCTACATCGACTGCCTGGTGTCGACCGGCGCCAACCTCTATCACGATCTGCACGAGACCCGCGGCCAGCATCACTACGTCGGCTCGCCGCATGCCGACGATGCCGCGCTCGCCGAGGATCGCATCGATCGGGTTTACGACACTTACGCAAGCGAAGAGGAGTTCTGCTCGAACGACGACTGGATCGCGGATTTCGCCGCCACGCTCGAGGCGCGGCCGTACACGACCCGCGAGTTCCTGTATCTGCTCGGCGGCCAGCTGTGGAACACGACCGGCCGCGACGGCATCCTGACGGCGGCGTATCGCGCCAACGTGCCGATCTTCTGCCCGGCGATCGCCGATTCGTCGATCGGCATGGGCCTGTCGCAGGCGCGGCAGAAGAAGGCCGGCGCCGGCTACATCGACATCATCGGCGACATCGTCGAGTCGGCCAATCTCGTCATCCGGCGGCCGCGCACGGCGTCGATCGTCCTCGGCGGCGGCACGCCGAAGAATTTCATCAACCAGGCCAGCGTGCAGGCGGAGTTCTACAGCGATCAGGTCGGCGGCCACCGCTACGCGCTGCAGATCATCACCGACGTGCCGCATTTCGGCGGCGCCTCCGGTTCGAGCCTCGAAGAGGCGGAGAGCTGGGGCAAGCTCGCCAGCGGCTCGGCGCGGGTGACGGTGCAGTCGGACGCCACGATCGCGCTGCCGATCCTGCTGAGCGCGCTGGCGACGACGGCGCCGCCGCTGCTCGCGGTGCGGGTCAAGCCGGCCTTCACCTTGACCGGCCGCGTCATGACCGTCGACGGCCTGGCGGTTCCCTCCGAGCGTTTCGAGGAAGTGAATGAGCCAGCGCTCTGAGCCCTTCACCATCGGGCTGATTCAGGATCACGCGACCGGCGACGCGGCGGCGAACGTGGCGAGGGCCGAGCGGCTGGTGCGCGAGGCCGCGGGGCGCGGCGCCCAGATCATCTGCCTGAAAGAGCTCTTCAACGCGCCCTATTTCTGCAAGTCGCAGCAGTGCGAGCGCTTCGATCTCGCGGAGCCGATCCCGGGCCCGACGACCGATGCGATGGCGCGCCTCGCGCGCGAGCTCGCGGTCGTCCTCGTCGTGCCGATGTTCGAGCGGCAGGCGCCCGGCGTCTACCGCAACTCGGCGGTCGTGATCGACGCCGACGGCCGCGTGCTGGGCATATATCGCAAGATGCACATCCCCGACGACCCGATGTTCAACGAGAAGTATTACTTCACGCAGGGCGACACGCCCGGCTTCCGGGTCTGGGAGACGCGCTACGCCACGATCGGCGTCCTCATCTGCTGGGATCAGTGGTATCCGGAAGCGGCGCGGATCACGAGCCTGATGGGCGCGCAGGTCCTGTTCTACCCGACCGCAATCGGCTGGCATCCGTCGGAGCAGGAGGAATGGGGACCGGCGCAGGTCGACGCGTGGCGCACGATCCAGCGCTCGCACGCGATCGCCAACGGCGTGTACGTCGCCGCGCCCAACCGGATCGGCCACGAGGACGAGCCCGGCACCGACGGCCTCAATTTCTTCGGCCACTCGTTCATCGCCGATCCGTTCGGCCGCTACATCGCCGAAGCCGGCGGCAACGAGGAAGTGCTGGTCGCGCGCTGTGAGCCGGCGCTGATCGAGACGGTCCGGCGCAACTGGCCGTTCCTGCGCGACCGGCGCAT
Source organism: Acidobacteriota bacterium (assembly GCA_025463215.1). Lineage (GTDB taxonomy): Bacteria > Acidobacteriota > Vicinamibacteria > Vicinamibacterales > CAVVIG01 > CAVQFC01. The sequence continues at coordinate 13,955 of JAOBWF010000313.1, forward strand.
CGACGCCTACGGCCCAATCCTGCAGCGCTACATCGGATGACCGCCGCCGATCGCACGCCGCAGCGCTGGCGGATGCCGGCCGAGTGGGAACCGCATCGCGCGACCTGGATTGCGTGGCCGCACTTCGAGCCCGACTGGCCCGGCAAGCTGGCGCCGATCCCCTGGGTCTACGGCGAGATCGTGCGCGTGCTCGCCGGCTACGAACAGGTCGAGATCCTCTGTCACTCGGAGCCGGTCTACGAAAACGCCGGGGCGATCCTCGAGAGCCACGGGGTGCGCGCCGATCACATCCGACTCCACCTGGTGCCCAACGATCGCACCTGGCTGCGCGACAGCGCGCCGACCGGCGTGGTCGATCCGGCAGGCGCGGTGACGCTGCTCAACTGGTCGTTCAACGCGTGGGCGAAGTACGCCAACTGGCGCGTCGACGCCCAGGTCGGCCGCGCGATTGCCGACATCACGCGGCTGCCGCACGTCGAGCCGACCCGTCCCGATACGAGCGCGAAGATGGTGCTCGAAGGCGGCGGCATCGAGGCCAACGGCGCCGGTCTGCTGCTGGTCACCGAGGAGTGGCTCCTGAGCAACGTTCAGGTCCGCAATCCCGGGCTGACGCGCGAGGGCTACGAGCGGGCGTTCGGCGAGTGGCTCGGGATCCGCAAGACGATCTGGCTGGGCGAAGGCTGCGCCGGCGACGACACGCACGGCCACATCGACGACATCGCGCGGTTCGTCGCGGCCGACACCGTCGTGCTCGCGGTGGAAGACGATCCAGAGGACGAAAACCACGAGCGATCGCTGGACAACGTGCGGCGGTTGGAGCTCGCCTCGCGCGATCCCGAGGTCGGTCCGCTGAGGGTCGTGCGCCTGCCGTATCCGCGGCGCGTCACCATGAACGGCGAGCGTCTGCCGGCGAGCTACGCCAACTTCTATATTGCCAACGGCGTCGTGTTGGTGCCGACGTTCAACGATCCGAACGATCGGGTCGCGATGAACGTCCTGGCCGAGCTGATGCCGCAGCATCAGATCGTCGGCATCCACGCCGTCGACCTGGTGTGGGGGCTGGGAACGATTCACTGCTTGACGCAGCAGGAACCGCTCGGGTCGCGGGCCAAGTAGCGTCCGGCACGCGGCGGACCCGCGGCTAGGTCGTCGACGGTTTCTTCAGCGTCTCGATTTCCTTGCGCGCGTCGCCGGTGAACGGCGATTCCGGATACTCCTCGACGATCTTGTTGAACGTCTGCCGCGCGTCGGCGCGCTTGCCCGCTTCGAGGTAGGTCCGTCCGAGCTGCATCAGAATACCGTCGACCGGCAGCGGGCCATCCTTACGCTGCGCCAGCTCCTTGAAGGTGTTGATCGCGGTGTCGTACTGGCCGGCGCGCGCCTGCGCTTCGGCGAGGCCGAGCCGCGCCATCTGGCCGTAGAAGCTGTCGCCCGACTCCTTGATCACCTGATCGTAGGCGGCGATCGCGCCCGGCGTGTCGGCCAGCGCCAGCGACGTTGCCGCCTGCTGATAGCGCGCGTAGACGCCGGCGTCGGTCGAGGGATAGGCGTCAGCGGCGATCTTGAACTTGGTCAGCGCCGACTGCGACCGTTCCCGCTCGGTCGGAAAGTAGAGGCCGCCGGCGGGCGCCCCCGGCGCGGGCGGCGGGCCGACGCGCGCGTCCTGCACGGCCATCGCCTCGGCGAGCAGGCCGTGTGCCTTGCCCTGGACGTGCTCGTGCCAGCCGAAATACCCCAGCCCCAGCGCGGCGACGACCACCACGACCGCGATCACGGTCGTCGTTTCCTTGCGCCGTCCGGCGACGGTGTGCCCCGCCTGCACGGCGAAATTCCGGAGCTCGTTTTCTTTCAGATGATGACGTTCTTTGGTTTTCATGTCTGAGACTGCTGCCTGGCGACTCGTGCTGACGACTGTTGATGGCGCGCCCGGCCGGAATTGAACCGGCGGCCCCCCGCTTAGGAGGCGGGTGCTCTATCCGCTGAGCTACGGGCGCAATAATACCGGAAACGACTAGTGTAACGCGCCTTGGTCCCGTTCGCCGGCGCCCCTGATCATCGACGCGTCAGAAATGCCCGCCGACTTCATGGTCGACGGCAGGCCCGACGCGGAGCGCTTTGCCGGAACCGCCCGGACCGCGATTGACTGTTGTGCGCCGGCCGCACGGGCTGCAACGTCCGGGCGTACGGGGAAATGGTCGATGTGCTCTGGAAGGCCGGACAGGACGTCGCCGCCATCCGTCCCGAAATGTTATGGAGCAAACTGGCGATGTCCCACAACTTTTCGGTGCGGCTACGCGATGGGCAACTTCTACAAGGACGCGGCCCTCGCGGCGATTCGTCACCAGCAGTCGCATGTGCTGTCGGAAGAGGAAGAGACCAGCCTCAGGCATTCCGCCGTCCACTAGACGATCAGGGTACGCCGCAGGCTACGGGGCTTCCGGCGGGGGCGGCGAACACGGCAGGCAGATGACGCATTCCGTGCCTCGGCCCCACCCCTCGCTGTGCAGCGCGACCGTTCCGCCGTGCGCCGCAACCAGACTGCTCACGACCGCGAGGCCGAGACCGAGCCCACCGCGAGAACGATCGCTCGCCTGATGCTCCTGCGCAAACGGTTCGAGCACGCGGCGCAGCATCGCCGGGTCGATGCCGACGCCGGTATCCCGCACCGTCAGCCGGATCGCGCCGTCGCGTGAGTCCGCGCGGATGGCGATATCCCCTTTCGGATCGGTGTATTTCGCCGCATTGGTCAGCACGTTCGCGATCACCTGAGATAATCGGCCGGCATCGCCGTCGAGGGTCAGATTGTCCTCCACGTCGACCGTCAGACGATGCTGCCGCGCCTCGATCAGTGGGCTCACCATCTCGATCGCCTTCGCGATGACGTCGTTCAGCGACACGCGGTCAATCGTCAGCTGAATCGCGCCGCGTGTAATTCTCGACACGTCCACGAGGTCCTCGACGAGGCGGACGATATGTTTCACCTGGCGTTCGATGACCGCCCGCTCCTTCTCGCCGCCCTGCACGCCCCGGAGACGCATCAACTGCAGCGCGGTCACAATCGGCGCCAGCGGACTGCGCAGCTCGTGCCCCAGCATCGCCAGGAACTCATCTTTCGTCCGGCTGGCGCGCTCCAGTTCGCGCAACAACTCCTCACGCTCCTGGTGCGCTTTCTCCACCACCTGACGTGCCTGGACGATCGCGGTGATCTCGACGGCGACCGCCATCATGCCGTAGACGTCCCCCGCTGCATTCCGCATCGGTTCCAGATTGAACTTGAAGAAGCAGTCTTCGAGCCGGCCGGTGCCGTCTCGATCGAGACGGGCGACCATCTCGTTGGTGACGAACGGCTCGCCGGTCCGGTACACCCGATCGAGCAGCGTGGGAACGAGCGTGTCGACCAGTTCGGGAAAGGCCTGGCGGTAAGATTTGCCGACCAGGTCGGCGCGACCCACCATCTTCCGGTACAGCGGATTCGCCAGCAGGAAGATGTGATCGGGTCCCAGCAACACCGCGGTCGCGACCGGCGCCTGCTCGAGCAGACTATTCCGCTCATTCTCCAGGACGGCGTGTAAGTGCACCGCCTCGTTGCGCGCGACGGTCTGACCGATACAGTCGGCGAGCTGGCGCAGGTACTCACGGTACGAATCGTCGAAAGGCAACCGTGGACTGAGGCCGAACACCAGATACCCTAAAGCGGTGCGCGGATCGTGCGAGGCGATGCGCGCAACGAAGACCTCGTCGACCGGCTCGGACCACCGGTATCCGGTCCGCTCGATCGGCTGCGATAGCAGCTGCACGGTCGAGTCGCCGGCGAGTTGGTCGAGGCAGTCGCCCACCGCGCCATCGATCGACATGCCCGCTTCAACGCCGACTCCGACCGAGCGGACGAGGCGGGGCCTCCCCGCCGCCGTCACCTCGTAAACCAGCGCGAAGGGGACGTCGGCATCCGCGTCCGTTAACATGTCCGTCACCGCGCCGAGGACCGCGGACGGCACCATCGCGTGCGCCAGCCGTTCGGCGAGCAAGCGCAACGTGCTGAGCCGCCGGTCACTGATGACCCGCGCGGTCGTCTCGGTACACACCACGAGCGTGCCGCCGACCGCACCGGACGATTCGAACACGGGCGAGTATCCGTACGTCCAGTACACCTCTTCGAGGTGACCGTTGCGGAAAATCGGGACGAGGTGATCTTCATGCCAGCTCGACGTCGCGCGCTGCATGACGTCGTCGATTTGCGGCGAGATCACCGGCCAGATTTCCTGCCAGCAGTGCCCGCCTCGCTGCCCCATGGCGGCAGGATGTTTCCCCTGTCCGAAGCTCGGAAGGTACGCGTCGTTGTAAAACTGCACGAGGTGCGGGCCCCACCACAGAAACATCGGATGGCGCGAGTGGAGAACGGTACTCACCGTGGTCTTCAGGCTCTCCGACCAGTCGTACATCGGCCCGACGTCTGTCTTGGTCCAGTCGATCGAACGGACCAAGGCACCGGCAACGCCGCCGCCGTTGAAAAATGATGAGAGCGAGACGGCAGTACTGTTCATCGGTGCTTCACCGGGCCGGCTACGGAGGCGGTCGTGCGCGTGCGGATCGTTCGCACGTATTGAGGACGCGTCCCGGTGGCGAACGTGACCGGCGGTCCGCGGAGGAGGTGCCGACTATAGCAGCGCGCCTTCGCGGTCGAACAGACTCGTGAGCACGGATCGCGATTAATTTTGGAGCGCAGCGTTTTCCAACACCGCGAGATCTGTACGTTTCCTCGGCGCCAGGGGCCGGCGATCGCCGCGCGCGTTCGGATCGGCTAACGGTTCGTGATCGGCCGCTCGAACCAGGCGACGTCCCAGTACTTGTCGAACTTGCGGCCGACGCCAGAGAACACGCCGACCTGGCGGAATCCGAAGCGCTCATGAAGCGCGACCGACGCCGGATTCGGCTGGCCGATGCCGGCAACGGCGCGGTGGACGTCCGCTCGGGCAATCGCGTCGAACAGCGCCGTATACAGCTGACTGCCGATCCTCTGGCCGACCGCGTCTGGATGGCAGTAGACGCTCGACTCGACCGTGGTGTCGTACGCGGCCTTGGGCCGCCACCGGCTGGTGCTGGCATAACCAAGGACGCGCCCATCCGTATCGGCGGCGACGAGCAAACGGTGCCTCGGTGATCCGGTGTGATCGTCGAACCACCCGCGCCGCTCTTCAGGCGCGAACGGACGGAGATCGAACGTAATCGTGGTGTGGACGATGTAGTGGTTGTAGATGGCGGTCAGCGCCGGGAGATCGTCGAGGACCGCGGGCCGCACGTGCGTCGACGAGGTCACGGCGACAGGATACCGCATCCGTTTCGGGCGACGATATCAGGGCGCGAATCGAAGCCGACTAGCGCGCGACCAGGCGCAACGGGGCGGCCGATGTCTTGTCCGAGGGCGTTCTCGCTTCGTCGGCCGCCGGCGGCGCCGCGTGCATCGCCGCGGCGATGTGCGGCGCGACCATCTGGATCAACCGGCCGCAGTCGTCGGCAAAAGCGTTCGCCGCCGGCGCATACAGGCTGAGCACGCCGACCAGCGAGTCCCCCATCATCAGCGGCACGCTCATGCAGCTCTGCAGCGAGGCGGCGTCGGCCCTGGCGCCGAGATCGAGCGCCGCGTCCGAGTTGACGATCGCCTGGCGGTTGGCCGCGACCCAGCCGGTGAGCCCCTCGCCGATGCCGATGCCGATGCCGCGCAGCGACGCCGCCGCCGGCCCGAACGCCTCGGCGACGATCAGGCGATCGCGGCCGCCGTCCGGCACGTACCAGGCGCCGCTGGCGCCGGGGACGACATCGCCGAGCAGCCGCGATCCGAGCGCGAGCACGTCGCCGATCGTCGCCTCGCCCGAGGCGACGCGCGACAGGCTGACGAAGGCGAGGAGGCTCGCCGGTGCGCCGGCGCTCACCTCGGGCGCCAGATCGCGCGCGCCGCCGGCGTCATTGCGCGACAGGGTCAGCCGCTGCATCACCTCACGGTGCTCCGGCGCGTCCGCGCCGCCGACCTCGATGTCGCGATAGACGCGCACGAAGGTCTCGACCACGCCCGGGTCGTACATCGTCCCCTGCCGCTCGCGAAGAATCGCGATCGCGTCGGCATCGCTCATCCGCCGCCGGTACGGCCGGTCCGACGTCAGCGCATCGAAGCAGTCGACCACCGACAGAATGCGCGCGCCAAGCGGAATGTCCTCGCCGCGCAGTCCGCGCGGATAGCCGCTGCCATCCCAGCTCTCGTGATGGGCGCGGACGATCGGGACCACCGGATACGGAAACTCGACCAGCGACAGGATATCGGCGCCGATGTCGACGTGTTCCTTCATCCGATCGAACTCGGACGCGGTCAGTTTACCCGGCTTGTTCAGGATGCGCTCGGGCACCGCCAGCTTGCCGGTGTCGTGCAGCAGCGCCGCCGCTTCGATCGCTTTCAGCGTCAGCTTGTCGGTGACGTTCAACGCGTGGGCCAGGCCGACGGCGTACGCCTGCACCCGCCGCACGTGGCTGTGCGTGACGTCGTCCTTGGCGTCGATTGCCATCGCCAGGGTCTCGACGGTCGAGAGATACAGCCGGTCAAGATCTCCCAGATGCTGCCGCGCGTCGTCGAGCCGTCCGAACGACGAGCGCAGCGTCAGATGAAAGACGGCGAGCAGCGGCAGGACCATGGCGGCGGCGGCGAGGCTGCGCTGCTGCAGCAGCAGGATGAGACAGAACGCGACCGACGCGGCGCCGAGATAGCCGACCCACAGCCAGCGGAAGTTCTGCTGCCAGATCTGGAGCGGCGACTGGCGGCCGTCGAGACCGACGGCAACCGCGGTCAGGCCGGAGTTGAGCGCGAAGTAGACCGCCGTCAGCGCGAACAGCGGCCAGACCAGCGGCGTGATCGCCGCGTCGGTGATCGCGAGCGGGCCGACGCCCGCGAGCGCGAAGAAGGTGCTCGCGCTCGCCGACATCGACAGCCCGAGCGCCGCGGCATTGAAGGCCATCTGCCTGAACGGCCGCCGGCGGCGCAGCGAATACACCAGCGAGTGCGCGACGACCGCCAGCGTCGCCGGCGCGGCGCCGAACAGCAATGCGATGGCGATGCAGAACGTATCGTCGACGCCGATCGTCGCCGAGACCGACTTGAAGCTGAGCCTGAACCAGCCGGAGATCAGCGCCAGCGCCGCCAGCGTCAGCCAGGCGAACGGCTGCGGCGTCTTCGCCGCGCCGACCATGGCGTAGACAATCACGAGCGAGCCGGCCGCCACCACGCACTGCAGATAGACCTGCAGTGCGCGAGACGGTTCCGGGCTGGACGCAGACGTGTTCATCGGCGGCTACTTCGGATCCGGCGACGTCACCGAATCGCCCCACATGATCGACGTGTCGTCCGTCATGTTCGAGTCGCCCCACATGATCGAATTGCCCTGCGGATCGTAAATCGCGTCGCCCCACATGATCGATTGACGGCCGGTCCAGTCGCCCACCTGACCGTAGAGCATCCACTTCGGCCGAATCGACGCGAGCGGATTCAGCAGACCGACGAGGTTCACGTTGCCATACTGCAACAGCGATGGGTTCAGCCACACGAGCGGCGCCTCGAGCAGCGACAGGAGACGAACGCCCAGACCGCCATACAGCCGGGGGCTGAGCGTTCCCGCGTCCCAGAACGACGCGCCGCTGGACGTGACGGTGACGCCGCCGACCACCGTCGACAGCAGCGAGCCGACAAGACCGCTCGCGGCAATCTTGCGCGATGCCCAGAAATTGACGCTGCCGGCACCGGCGCCCATCAGCCCGCCATCCGCGACGTAGGTCGCGCCGTTCTGCAGCGCGAGTTTGACCTGCGCCGGCGAGAGCCCCGGCGATCCCTGCAGCAGCAGCGCGACACCGCCGCTCACGATCGGCGCCGCCATGCTGGTCCCGCTCATCGTCATGTAGCTGTTGGTGCCGCTGCCCGCGACGTGCAGCGCCGGGTAGAGGGACGCGAGGGTCGACGCGTAGGCCTGCAGCGAGATGATTTTGTTGCCCGGCGCCGCGATGTCGGGCTTGACGCCGAGGTCGAACCGTGTCGGTCCGCGCGAGCTGTAGGTCGCCACGCTGTCGTCGCTGCGCGTCACCGTCGCATGCGTGTTCAGCGCGCCGACCGTGATCGCGAGCGGCGAATTGCCCGGCGACACGATCCCGCCGAGGACCATCGACCCGTTCGCGGCCTTCCCGGAGTTGCCGGCTGCCGCAACCACGACGATGCCGGCGTTGACCGCGTCGGCAACGGCTTCGCACAACGGATCGGTGGCAAACGGCTCGGTCACCGGATGTCCGAGCGACAGGTTGATGACGCGGATGTTGTATTTCGTGCGGTTGGCGATCACCCAGTCGATCCCGGCGATGACGTCGCTTGTCAGGCCGGTGCCGTCGCCGCCGAGCACGCGGACGTTGATCAGCTGCGCGCCCGGTGCGATGCCCCCGGTGTAGAGCGGCGTGACATACGAGGCGGCGCTGGCCTGGCCGGCGATGATGCCGGCGATATGGGTGCCGTGTCCGTAGACGTCGGCGACCGCCGGATCGTTGGTCACGAAGCTGACGTTGGCAACGACTTTCTTCGCGAGCGCCGAGTGGTTCGAAATTCCGGAGTCGACGACCGCGACCCCGATGCCCTGACCGGTGACCGCCGCGATCCCGCCGATGCCCAGCAAGCCGGAGGTGCCGGCGCGCGCCAGGTCGGCCGCCGTGGACTTGATCGATACCGACATCGTGTGCTGCACCGGCGCGTCGCCCGACAGGTGGTCGATCGCGGTGTCGCTCGCGAGGCCGGCGAGTTCGGCGCCGTCGGCCGCGAGCACGGCGAACCGCTCCGACTGCCGTAGCACCTGCAGATGATGTCGGGCGGCAATGGCGGCCACGGTCGCCGGATCGCCGTGCACGATCACTCGGGCGCGGGCTTTCGCGTGGCCGTCGAGATGAATCTTCAGATCATCGGACAGGTGGGCGCGGTGCCCCTCTCCGGCGCCACGAACTCCGAGCGCGGATGTGGCGACAATGGCGGCGACGACGGCAGCAAGCTTAGTGGTCATAGAAGCATCCAGGAGGACTTTAACGGTCAGCGTGTCCATAAAAAGCAACTCTGCGGCCAGATCGGTCTCTTGGATGTAACTCTTTATTCAGCTGCTACTTGGAATGGATGCGGCGGGAGCGACACATTGCCGCGATGAACGTTAATGGAACAGTAACGCACGGTCAATGACGGCGCTAGACGACATAACTGTTGTAAACACAACAGTTATGTCACTGTGTTCCGTTACGCTACTGGAAGTACGATTTCTGCACGCGGTCGCGTGCGATCACGCGCCGAGCAGCGCTTGGAGAGCTTTCGCGGTGCGGACGTAGTCGGCGTAGCGGCGCTGATACAGATCCAGCTTTTCGCGCTCGACGCCGTCGAGCCGCGCGCGCGCCACGGCGGATCCGGCTTGCGACGCGAGGTCGTGCTCGGCGATCGCCGCCTTGAGCTTGTATTCAGTATCGTGGGCGAGCTCCCACGCCAGCCAGTCGGCGGTCCATTGCGAATGCGCCGCTTCGATCCGCTCCGGGGGAAACGGAAAGCTGCTGCCCATGGCGCGGTCGAGCGCCGCGAATTCCGCCGGGAACAGCTGCCGGGCCGCTTTGGCGATCGGCTGCCACACCAGGAACGCGCGCGGATCGCGCTGCGTATCGGTGAGCGCCGGCGCGAACAGCGCCAGCAGCGCCGCGGTCCGATCGTCGGCGCCGCCGCCGCGCGACGCGCGCATCTCGGCGACGATCTGCAGCGCCGCCCACGCGATCGCCGCCGCGACGACGAGTGCCGCAATCAGGATCACGCTTCTCGAGCCCCCGGCACCTAGTACTGCAGCGACGCGTGGACCTGCTCGCCCGCCAGCTTCGCGCGGCCATTCAGCGCCACCAGCTCGATCAGGAAGCCGAGGCCGTGCACGGTGCCGCCGATCCGCTTGACCAGGTCGGTCGCCGCCCGCGCGGTGCCGCCGGTCGCGAGCAGATCGTCGACGATCACGACCCGCTGCCCTGGCTTGATCGCGTCCTCATGGATCTCGAGGGTGTCAGTGCCGTATTCGAGCGCGTAGCTCTCACGGACGCAGGCCGACGGCAGCTTGCCCGGCTTGCGGATCGGCACGAAGCCGGCGCCGATACGGTCGGCGACGGCGGCGCCGAAGATGAACCCGCGGCTCTCGATCCCGACGACGAGATCGACCCGTTGATCGATGAACGGGATTGTCAGCGAGTCGATCGCGGCGTGCAGCCCGGCGGGGTCCTGGAGCAGCGTGGTGATGTCGTAGAACAGGATGCCGGCTTTCGGAAAATCCGGCACGTGGCGGATCTGCGTTTTCAAATCAGTCATGGTCGGTCATGTGACGATGAAGCCGGTGTCCCTGCCGGCTGGCGCGGTATGTTCGATGTCCAGCTGCTCGACCCGCGCGCCGCGCGGGCCGTGCCTGAGCGCCGCCTCGAATCGGTCGATCGCCTCGGCGTCCCCTTCGGCGGCCGCCTCGACGCGGCCGTCCGGCAGGTTGCGCACCCAGCCGTGCAGGTTTTCACGCGTGGCGATCTCCTGCGTGAAATAGCGGAAGCCGACGCCTTGCACGCGCCCGCTGATCAGGAACCGCCGCGCGACTCGCATGGTCGATGATGGACGTCAACAGGCTACTGCGGCGAGGATGCCTTCGGCGGCTCGGGCTTCAGTGGCTCGGCCTTGATCGGCTCCAGCTTCAACCGCTGCAGGAGCTGGTTGACCGGCGGCATCCGGCCCTTGACGTTGGTATCGAGCTTCCCGAGCTGCTCGTCGAGCCGGTTCGACAGCGTGCGGAACACCGAGTACGCCTGCTCGGTCGGGCGCACGTCGGCGCTCTCGATCACGCCCTGGAGCGCAGCAATCTTGTTGTTCAACTTGATCGGGAAGTTCAGCGGATCCTGGCTGCTCTGCAGCTTGACCTGGTAGATCTCGGCTTCGATCGCGCTCAACTGCGACGCGAAGTCGTCGAGCGCCCTGGCCACCGCCGCCGACTTCGCATCGAGCTTGCTCTTGCGATCCTCGATCTGCTGCTTGATGCCGCGCACGAGCAGCACCGCCTCGTTGGCCTGGCTCGCCCTGTCGCGCACCTTGATCGCGAGATCGAACTCCTCGCGCAAATCCTGGTCGGTGACGTCCTTCAACACGTGCGGCTCGCGCCTGACCGCGAACGGCTGCGTCTCGGTCTGGCCGTCGACGGTCACCCGCACCTGGTACGCGCCCGGCGCCGCCAGCGGACCGCGCGAGTTGGCCGCCCACATGATCAAGCCGGGAAAATCGGTCGCGCCCGGATAGCGCAGATCCCACGTCAGCCGGTTCAGCCCCGCCGCGACCGGCGGATGCGGTTCAGGCGGACGCCGCGGACCTTCGTCCGCCCCTTCGGCCGGCGGTTTGCGTTCGGCATCGGCGGGCGTGCCGGTGAAGGCGCGAATCACTTTGCCGTCGGCGTCGAGGAACTCCATCGTGACGTTCTGCGCCGCCTGCTTCAGGTAGTAGTCGACCGCCACGTTGCGATCGAGCCCGCGCAGCGCATCGTCCGGTTTGTAGAGATGGAAGGTGCTGGTCGTCTGGATGCCGCCCTGCCGCAGCGGCGCGATGTGATCCATGACGTAGAAGCCGCGGCCGTGGGTTGCGATGACGAGGTCGCGATCCTCGACCGCAATGTCGTGAACCGGCGTGTCGGGCAGGTTCTGCCGCAGCGACTCCCACTTCGCCCCGTCGTCGAACGAGATGTAGATGCCGTGCTCGGTGCCGAGATACAGCAGCTTCGGCACCTTGACGTCTTCGCGGATCGCGCGCGCGAAGTCGGCCGCGCCGACACCGCTGGTGATCGCCGTCCACGTGTCGCCGTAGTCATCGGTACGGAACACATACGGCTTGAAGTCATCCTGCTGATAACGGTTGGCGGCGACGTACGCCGTACCGGCGCGATGGGGCGACGCTTCGATCAGGCTGATGCGGGCAAAGTCACCCAGCGCCTTCGGCGTCACGTTCTTCCAGCTGGTGCCGCCGTTGCGCGTGACCTGCACATAGCCATCGTCCGAGCCGGACCAGATGACGCTGGCATCCTTCGCCGACGGCGCGATCGAGAACACCGTCGCGTAGGTCTCGACGCCGGTGTTGTCCTTGGTAATCGGTCCGCCCGACGGCCCCATGGTCTTGGGATCGTGGCGCGTGAGGTCCGGGCTGATGCGCTCCCAGCTCTGGCCTTCGTTCGTCGACTTCCAGACGTGCTGCGAGCCGACGTAGATGATCTTCGGGTCGGTCGGCGCCATCACGATCGGGAACGTCCACTGGAAGCGCTCCGCGATGTCGACCGATCCATAGCCCATCGGATTGTCGGGGTAGGGGTTGACCTCGCGCTCCTGTCCGGTGCGGCGATCCAGCCGCGTGATCAGGCCGCCGTAGCTGCCGGCATAAAAGATGTCGGGGGTGCGCGGATCGCTGGCGATGTAGCCGCTCTCGCCGCCGCCCACCGAGTAGAACACCTGATCGGCGCCGCCGCCCGAGCCGCCGGGGCCGCCCTGCGCCGGTGCGCTCGAGACGCACGCGGTGCTGTTGTCCTGCTGCGCGCCGCAGATGTGATACGGCACGTGCTTGGTCGTGATCACGTGATAAAACTGCGCCGTCGGCATCGGCTCCGGCGTCCACGTCTCGCCGCCGTTGATCGAGATCGTGCCGCCGCCGTCGTTCGCCTCGATCATCCGGTTCGAGTCGTTCGACGCGATCCACATGTCGTGGTTGTCGCCATGCGGTACGTTGCTCGACTTCCACGTCTTGCCGGCGTCGGTCGACTTGTAGACATTGACGTTGAGGCCCCACACCGTGTCCTTGACCTTGGGATCGGCGTAGACGCGTGAGTAGTAGAACGCGCGCTGGCGCAGGTTCCGGTTCTCGGTGACCTTCGTCCACGTCGCGCCCGCGTCGTCGGACATGAAGAAGCCGCCGTCCTCCGCCTCGATCTGGGCGTAGAGGCGGTTGGAGTCGGCGCCGGATACCGAGAAGCCGATCTTGCCGAGCGTCGCCTTCGGCAGCCCCGGGTTGCGGGAAATTTCGGTCCAGTGATCGCCGCCGTCGGTCGTCTTGAAGATGCCGCTCCCGGGACCGCCGCTCGACATCTCGAAGGCGTTGCGATACGCCTCCCAGAGCGCCGCGTAGATCACCTGCGGGTTCTTCGGATCGATCACGAGCTCGTTGGCGCCGGTCTTGTCGTCGCGGAAGAGGATCTTCTCCCAGCTCTTGCCGCCGTCCTTCGAGCGATACACGCCGCGGTCCGGGTTCGGCGCCGCGTGGTGGCCGAACGCCGCGACATACACGAGATCGGGATTGGTGGGATGGACGCGGATCTTGGCGATCACCTGGGTTTCGGCCAGACCGATGTGCGACCACGTCTTGCCCGCGTCGATCGACTTGTAGGCGCCGCCGCCCTGGATGATGTTGCCGCGGATGTCTGACTCGCCGGTGCCGATGTAGAGGATGTCAGGGTTCGACGCCGCGACCGCCACCGCGCCGACCGACGAGTGGTTGATCAGGCCGTCGGTGACCGGCTTCCACGAGATGCCGGAGTCGGTCGTTTTCCATAGGCCGCCGCCGGTGGCGCCCATGTAGTACTCGTACGGCCGCGCATCGCTGCCCGCGACCGCGATCGAGCGGCCGCCGCGCGGCGGACCGAGGCTGCGCCAGCGCAGCGCACCGAACGGACCGGCGCTCGCCGGCTGGGCGCCGCCTCCGCCGCGCTGGGCGATCGCGACCGCCGGCACCACGAGCAGCAAACAGACGACCGCATATTTCGAGAGTCGAGACATGCGCGTCATTCTACTACCGTCGACTGGAGACGACGATGAACCGGACCATCGGTGGCGCGGTGCGCCAGAGCGCGCGACCCGACGTCGCCGACATGCCTTGGCGTTCGTACACGATCGTCAGCGGCAGGCCGCGCGCGACGAGTTCGTCGTACTCGCTGCCCTTCATGACGCAGTAGAACGGCTGGGGCGCGCCAAAGAACGCGGCCGCCTGTGCGTGGTCCTCGAGGAACTCGACGTGCCGACCGACGTAAAACCGGTAGGCTGGATTCCACCGGTTCAACCGATAGCTCGCAACCCGGTCGCCGTCCTGGGCGCGGGCGGCAACCCACTGCGCGACGTCGGGCACGACCTTGCGCTGCTCGAGGACCGGGAGCACGAACAGGATCAGGCCAGCATAGGTCACCACGAACGCCGCGGTGACGAGCCACGGCACACGCGGCGGTTTGGCGCGCCGGAACACGGTGCCGACGACGATGACCGCGCCGGTGACCAGCAGCGCAGCCGGCACGACGAGTGCCCCGATCGGCAGAGCCAGGCGGACCCGCAGGAAATACCAGCACGCGCCTCCGATGACGATCAGCAATGGTCCGATGAGGTAGAACCCGACGCGCGACGCGCGATAGCGGGTCGCGGCTGGATCCGCCCGCAGGTCGGACCAGGCTCGCGCGATCAGCAGGCACAACGCCGGCGCCGCCGGGAACACATAGTGATCGAGCTTGAAGGTGGACAGCGTGAAGAATCCGACGATCGTCGCCGTCCATCCCCAGAGGACGATCTGAAGATCGTCGAGCCGCTCGCCGCGCAGCAGCGCGCGCGCATCGTCGATCAGCCGTCCGACCACCAGGCCGGTCCACGGCAGGAGCGCGAACGCGAGGATCTGCACGTAGAACCCGAACCCCGGCTGGTGCGCGAAGCGGCTGGCCGTGAACAAGCGGAAGTTTTCGTCGAGGACGTACCCGTTGACGAATCCGTCGCCGAATCGGACGTACATGTAGACGAACCACCACGACGATAGCGCGGCGATCAGCACGAGTCCGGCGACCCACCGCAGGCCGAGCAGGCGGCGGCGCAAGCCGGCTGACACGAGCATCAGCAGCCCCATGGTGAGACCACAGAGCACCAGGGCGATCGGCCCCTTCGTCTGGACGCCGAAGGCGATCGCGATGTAGCCGATCCACTGCAACCGCGGCCGATCGCGCAGCACGGCCACCGCGAGGCAGGCCGCCCCGCCGAACATGAACATGGTGAACACGGTATCGAGGATGGCGTAGCGGGCCAGGCCGAACAGCGCGGGGCAGCCGGCCAGGATCAAGGCGGCGACAACACCGGTCTCCCACGACATCATGACCGCGCCGAACCACGCCGTAATCGCCACCAGCGCCAGCGCGGCAAGGGCGGGCACCAAGCGGGCGCCGAGCTCGGGGTCGCTGACGAGGCGCATCGTCACCCCCTGCAGCTGGTGGAACAGGACCGGCTTATCGAAAAACGGCTGCTCATTGTAAAAAGTTGCCGCCCAGTCCGACGTCGCGATCATTTCGCGCGTCGTTTCGGCATAATGCGCTTCATCGGGATCCCAGAAAGTGGGGGCACCAAGGCGCCAGAAAAGGGCGACGAACACAAGGACGGTTGCGACAGTGGCGACGGCCGCGTCGTGCGCGGAAACCTTTGGCATCTGGAAAGGTCGAAGCGATACAGTTGTGGAGCGCGCCGAAGAGCTTAACAATTCTTGACCATGATGGACAGCGCCGATTCGCCCGCCGACAATCGCCGTACCACCGCGCCGAGCCAGTGCCCCGTCCTCATCGTCGAGGACGATGACGACCTGCGGGAAATGATGGCGCACATGCTGACGATCGAAGGGTTCGACGCGGCGACCGTCGCCAATGGACGCGAAGCACTCGAATATCTGCTCTCCTCAATCACCCCGCATGTCATCCTGCTCGACCTGATGATGCCGGTCATGGACGGGTGGGAATTCCGCCGCCAGCAGAAGGCGCACCCCGACCTCGCGGGTGTGCCGGTGATCGTGTTGTCCGCGCTCGACCAGGGGCGGGCCGCGAATGTCGATGCCGCTGCCTTCCTGAAGAAACCGCTCGATTTCGATCGTCTGCTCGAGCTGGTCCGCGAGCACTGCCGCTGAGCCGGACCGGCACGCCGGTTGATACACTGAGCTCAGGTGCCGCGATTGCGACGACTTCGGTCCATTTCCGCAACGCTGGCGAAAGCGGCTGTCGGCCTCATCGCGCTCGTCCTCGCGATCACCGTGCTGGCGCTGACGGTCGTCGAAACCAGCTGGGCGAAAAACCGCCTACGTGATCTGATTGTCCGCCAGGCGAACCAGTTCCTCACCGCGACGCTGAGCATCGGCCGGCTGGAAGGATCCCTGTTCCGCGGACTGCAGCTCGGCGACATCTCGCTCGGCCGCGACGGCCGCACGCTGATCCACATCGACGAGATCGCCCTCACCTACAGCGTCCGCGAACTGGTCCAGCAAGGCGTCGTCATCCGCAGCGTCCGCCTGACCCGCCCGACCGTCGTCGGCGCGAAGATGGCCGACGGCCGGTGGGATCTCGGCGCCCTGGTCAAGCGCGAGTCGAAGGAACAGGATCGCAGCGGCCCGAACCGGGCGATTCAGATCCAGTCGATCGAGGTGATCGACGGTCACATCTCGCTGCAGGATCCGCTCGACTTCGGGCCGGCGCACGTGCCGACCGATTTTCAGCAGCTGAACGCGCAGTTCGCGTTCGCCTACTTCCCCGTCCGGTGGACGCTCGACTTCGCGCGCGTCTCGTGGATCGGCCACGCGCCGGATCTGTCCGTCAGCCCGCTCAGCGGGGTCTTCGGCCGCGGCCCGAACGGCTGGTTCTTCGAGCGGTTCTCGGTGCAGACCGCCCGCTCCGCCTACACGCTCGACGGCACCATCGACACCGCGATGAAACCGACCCGATTGAACCTGCAGGTGCGGGCCGCGCGCTTCGCGTTCCAGGAATGGGCCGGCGTGATTCGCGGCTTGAAGAACATCGCGATCGACGCCTCGTTCGAGACCTCGCTGAAGGGGCCGGTGACCGCCCTGGTCACCGACCTGCGGCTCTCGGGTACCGGCGGCGGCGTCAAGGGTCAGCTGACGCTGGACACGTCGGTCCCCGGCTGGCATGGAACCGGGGGCGTCGACGTCGATCGCCTGAACCTGGCGCACTGGCTGAATCGGGCGGACCGGCCGTCGGAGATCACCGGCCACGTGACGTTCGATCTGGCGCTCGAGCTGGGCCGGCGCTTCCCGCGCGGCATGTACGCCTTCCAGGGGCCGCACGCGATGTACATGGACTACGCCGCCGACAACGTCCGGGCGCACGGCCAACTCACCGACACGCAGGTCCTGATCGCCGAGATGACCGCGACCGCGTACGGCGCCGCGGTGACGGCGCACCAGTCGGCCATCGGCATCGACGCGCCGTTCCCGTTTCACTTCCAGGGACGGACAGCGGGGATCGATTTGCGCCGCGTGCCCGCCACCGTGCCGGTGCCGCGGGTCGAGAGTCTGCTGACGTTCGACTACGACGTGACCGGCCGTTTCTCGGAGCCGTTCATCGCCGGTCGCGCGGCCTTCGCACCGTCCGAGTTCCTCGGCGCCCGCATCGGCGACGGGACGGTCGGGTCGATCGATACCCAGCAGAAGCCGGTGCACTATTCCGGCGACGGCCCGATCGACGGCATCAACCTGCGCCGATTCGGCGAAGGGCTCGACGTCGCCTGGCTCCAGCAGCCGCGCTATGCCGGCACGATCTCCGGTCACTTCAACGTCGAGGGCTCGGGCTCGTCGGCGGCGACGCTGACGCTCACCGGCGGCGGACGGCTGACGCGCGGCGATCTGTTCAATGGCGCCCTGTCGGACGCCGACGTCACGATCGCGATTGCCGGCGGCACGCTGCGGGCGTCGTACGACGGGCGTCTGGCGCGGATCGACCCGTCGATCCCGTTCGCTGATCCGCGCCTCGAATCGGCCTTGACCGGGCACGGCGCGGTGACCGCGACGGTCCGCGACCTGCTCACGCGCACGGTCACGCTGGCCGACTACGACGTCGCCGGCACGCTGACGCTCGGTCCGTCGCGCATCCGCGATCTGCGGCTGGACGAGGCGGCGATGACCGGCACATTGCGCGACTCGACGCTGGCGGTCGCCGCGCTCGACCTGCACGGCCCGGCGATCGAGGCACAGGGCAACGGCCGGGTCGGCTTCACCGACGACATGACCGCCGATTTCAACTACGACGTCACCCGCGCCGATCTCGCGCAGCTGCAATGGCTCACGGGGCAGACCGCGGCGGGCACGATCGCGACGAAAGGGCGGATCGACGGCCCATGGTCGCTGCTGCATGCGGCCGGCGACGGGTCGATCCGGCAGCTCGACGCCTTCGGCGTCCAGGCGGTGACGATGACCGGCCAGTACGACGCGACCGTGCCCTCGGGGGACGCCGCGCGCGCCACCGCGCGCGTGACCGGCCGCGGCGAGTTCCTCAACGGCCTCGGCCAGTCACTGGAGGAGGCCTCGGGGACGGTCACCTACGACGCGCAGCGCGTCGGTTTCGACGTCGCGCTCAAACAGCACGCGGGGCGCGAGGGACGGCTGACTGGTACCGCCGCGCTGAGGCTCGACCAGCGCGAGGCTTCGCTCCTCGACCTGACGGTGACCCTCGGCCGCCTGCCATGGCGGCTGGTGGCTGCCGCCACCCCGCCGACCGTGTCGTGGAGCGACGAGCAAATCGCGGTCACTCCGATCACGTTCACCGCGGGCACCGACGACGAGCGCTTGGGGATTGCCGGCACCTGGCGGCGCGACGGCGCCGGCGCGCTGCACGTCACCGCGACCCATCTCTTCCTCGACACGCTCCAGGGCGCGTTCGAGCGGCCGACGCGTTATGGAGGCCTCGTCGATCTGGATGCGACGATCCGCGGCACGCGCGACCAGCCGGAGGCGGCCGGCACGCTGACGATCGCCAACGGCCGCGTCGAGCGCGTCAGCTATCAGCAGCTGCAGGCGACGTTCACCTACCGCCGCCAGATGTTCGCGATCGACGCCCGGCTCGACCAGGCACCCGGCGTCTGGGTCACCGCCGTCGGTACCGTGCCGCTCGGCCTGATGAGCA
>JAOBWF010000362.1 GCA_025463215.1 Acidobacteriota bacterium
CGACTTCACGCGCGTGGCGCTGGCCGTAATGGATCGTCAACGCGCACAGGCTGAAGCCGTCCGCCTGGGCGATCGCCGCGGCCGTGTACGAATCGAGGCCGCCGCTCAGGAGCACCACCGCGCGCAATCAAACTCCCCGCGTCGTCGGCGACCAGATGTATTTGTGAAGCTGAAGCTGGAGGCGCGCCGGCAGGTGATCGGCGAGCATCCACTCGGACAACACCTTCGGGTCGAGGACGGCGTGCACCGGCGACATCAACACCGCGGCGGCGTGCGCCGGCAGGTCGTACCGCGCGATGACGTCGCATGCGAATTCGTAGTCGCCGCGATCCTGGATGACGAACTTGACCTCGTCGTGCGGCTGCAGCGCCTCGAGATTGTTCCAGTCGTTCTTGCCGGACTCGCCGCTGGCGGGGCACTTGATGTCGACGATCTTCAGCACCGCCGGCGGCACCCGCTGCGTTGGCCGATGGCCGCCGGTTTCGAGCATCACCGTCCGTCCGGCGGCGAGCAGCCGATCCATCAGCGGGTAGACGTCCTCCTGCAGGAGCGGCTCGCCGCCGGTGATCTCGACGAGCGCCGTGCCATGCGCCTCGACGGCGGCGACCACGTCATCGACCGACATCTTGTGCCCTTCGTGGAAGGCATACGGAGTGTCGCACCAGCTGCAGCGCAGGTCGCAGGCGGTCAGCCGGACGAAGACACAGAGCTGGCCGGCGCGCGAGGACTCGCCCTGGATCGAATGGAAAATCTCGTTCACGGTCAGCATGGAATTTCGGATTTCTGATTCAGGATTTCAGATTTTCGCCGTACGGCAGCTCTCCCAATCTGAAATCTGCGGCCGGAAATCTGCCATGTCTATTATGCTACGTCTATGGCGAAGCCGACCTTCTATACCAAACCGACGTGAACGACCTGCAAGAATGCCAGAAGTTTTCTGGACACGGCGGGCATCGACGTCACGCAGATCGACATCAACACCACACCGCCGTCCCGTGAGTTTCTCGAGCGGCACATCGACGCGGACCGGTTCCTCGACTTCGTCAGCACGCGCAGCCCGGTGTTCAAGGCGCGGCCGCTGCCGGCGTCGAAGAAAGAGGCGATCGCGCTGATGCTGGAGAACCCGAACCTGATCCGGCGGCCGATCATGATCAAAGGGTCGAAGGTCATCTTCGGTTTCGACAAGGATGAGTACGGCAAGCTCTGACCTGCGGATCGGCACGTCCGGCTGGAATTACCCGACCGGACAGGGCACCTGGAACGGCATCTTCTATCCGCCATCGCGGGGTCGCGCCAAGGGGTTCGACGAGCTCGCGTTCTACGCCGAGCATTTCGACACGGTCGAGGTGAACTCGACGTTCTACGGCCAGCCGCGCGCCGAGGTGACGCGAGCCTGGGCCGCGCGCACGCCGTCGGGCTTCGAGTTCTCAGTCAAGCTCTATCAGAAATTCACGCACCCGACGATGTTCAAGCAGCGGCTGTCGGCCGGACTGCCCGAGGGGGCAGACGCCGGCCCGGCGCTGCTCGACGCGCTGGCGCGGCCGAACGAGGCGGACATCGACGCGTTCCGCCGCGGCATCGATCCGCTCGCGTCGAGCGGCCGGCTCGGCGCGCTGCTCGCCCAGTTCCCCGCCAGCTTCAAGGACGAACCCGCGTCGCGCGACTATCTCGTGCACCTGCTCGGCGCCTTCGCCGGCTACCCGGTCGCGGTCGAACTGCGTCACAAGAGCTGGAGCGATCGGATCGTGGACACACTGACGCTGCTGAATGCGTTCGGCGCCGCGTGGGTGCAGATCGACGAACCGAAGTTCCGCTTCTCCATCCGGCAGAACTATCTGCCGAACGTCGAAGGCTTCTACTACATGCGGCTGCACGGCCGGAACGCGGCGCAGTGGTGGCGGCACGACAAGTCGGAAGACCGCTACAACTATCTCTATTCAGCCGATGAACTGACCGAGTTCTCCGAAACCGCCGGCGCGGCACAGCAGCTGGTCAAGAAGCTGTATCTGTACACCAACAATCATTTCTCGGCGAAGTCGATTGCGAACGCTGCGATGATCAAGCGGCAACTCGGCCAGCCGCTCGAGGGGGACTATCCCCCGGAATTTCTCGAGCGCTACCCGGAGTTGACCGGCGCGGTGAAGACGGCGCCGGCCTCACTCCTTCACGTACATCCTCCTGATTGAATCGCCCCGCTCGAGCCGCGGCGGGACATCATCACCGGCGGTGATGTGGCCGAACACCGTATAGCGATTGTTCAGATCGGGCCGGTTTGCCAGCGTCACAAAGATCTGGCTGTCGGCGAGCGCGGGGACGCCCTGATGCGCCACCGCGACGGCGCCGCGCGTATGCCGCCGGTTGCGGCGCAGCTCGGAGGCGCCGATCGGGTGACCGCTCGACGCGTCGGGGCCGCGGCCCCAGTCAGCCTCGCGCGACAACTCGCGCGAGCGCGGGTCGCCCCACTGCACGAGAAACCCCGGCAGGGCGCGATGAATCCGCTGACCGTCATAAAACCGCCGCGTGACGAGATCGACAATGTGCGCGACCGTCTTCGGCGCGTCGGCCGGGTAGGTCTCGAACTCGAACGTCCCCTTCGTCGTCTCGACCACGATCACCGGACCCGCAGGCTGCGCCGACGAAATCATGGAACCGCAGAGCACGCCGACAACGCAGAGAACGAGACCCCAACGTTTCTCGGCGATCGGTGCACCCTTTGCGGTTCCTTCCGATCGTATCGTCATCACTTCCCCACGCGTTCCACGCCGAGCTGCGGACAGTGCGGCCGGATTAGGCAGCCGCCGCATCGGGGATAGAGCGGCCGGCAGACGTTCTGTCCCCACGTCACGAGATACAAATTGATGTACGGCCACCACCGCGCGCTGGTGCGTTTGTACAACGCCTGCTCGGTTTCGTCGGGCGTCCGCGTCTGGACCCAGCCGAGACGGTTCGAGATGCGGTGAACGTGCGTGTCGACGCAGATGTTCTTCCGGCTGCGGAACGACAGGATCAGCACCAGGTTCGCGGTCTTCCGGCCGACTCCCGGCAGCGTCAGCAACTCCTCCATCGTGGACGGCACGCGGCCGTTGAACCGATCGACAAGGATGCGGCAGGCGGCCTTCACGTGCGTCGCCTTGTTGCGGTAGAAGCTGACGGGGTAAATCAGGTCGAGGATCCGTTTTTCGGTGAGCTTTGTCATCGTCTCCGGCGTCCGCGCCACCTTGAACAGGCGGCCGGACGCTGCGGCGGTGACAGCGTCGCGGGTCTGCGCCGACAGCATCGTCGCGATCAGGACCTCGAACGGATCCTCCTGGCTGTTCGCGGCGATCTTCTCGACCGCGGGCAGTTCGAGATCGTCGATCGCGCGCCCGAGCGCGCGCATCACGATCGCGACGTGGCCGGAGGTGTGATGCACGCCGCCAGCCGCCGCATGGCCGACACGCGGAAGACGTCGGGTCACGGAACCGGCGTCAGCGGCGCACCGCCGGCGAGCACCGCGAGCACGTTCTCGACCGCGAGGTCGGCCATCGCCGTCCGCGTTTCGGTCGTGCCGCTGGCCAGGTGCGGCACCAGGAGTACGTTCTCGAGCCCGAACAGGTCGGGGTGAACGACCGGCTCGTCCTCGTAGACGTCGAGCGCCGCGCCAGCAAGCAGGTGATGCTGCAGCGCCCACGCCAGCGCCGCTTCGTCGACGACCGGACCACGCGCCGTATTGATCAGATAGGCGGAGCGCTTCATGCGGGTGAGCGCGCGTTTGTCGATCAGGTGCCGCGTGTCCGGCGTCAGCGGCACGTGCAGTGACACGACGTCCGAGGTCAGCAGCAGGCGATCCAGCGGCAGCGCCTCGGCCCCCGCGAACTCGATCTCGCGCCGGGAGGTATACGCGACGCGCATGCCGAATGCGCCCGCCCGGGCCGCGACCGCGCGGCCGATGCGGCCGACCCCGATGAGCCCGAGCTGTTTGCCGCGCAGCTCCGTGCCGAGCAGCAGGTCGAGCGCCCACCCCTTCCATTCGCCACGCCGCACGAGACGCTCGCCTTCGGACAATCGCCGCGTGATCGCGAGAATCAGCGCCCACGTGAAATCGGCGACCGACTCGGTGAGCACGTCCGGCGTATTCGTGACCACGATGCCACGCGACCTCGCGTAGGCGACGTCGATGTTGTTGTAGCCGACCGCGACGTTGGCGATCGCTTTGAGTGAGGGCGCCGCGTCGATCACGCCGCGGTCGACCGCGTCGGTCAGCAGACAGACGAGCGCGTCCTTGCCGGCCACGCGCGCGCGCAGCTCCTCCGCCGGAATCGCGGCCTCACCGGTGTAGAGATCGACGTCGGCGACCGCGCTCAGCTTCGCGAGCACAGATGACGGGAGCTTGCGAGTGACGAGGATGGCGCTCATGAGGGTTGCGGTCTGGTAGCGCAGCCCTTCAGGGCTGCCGGCGGGCAGGGCTCGAGCCCTGCGCTACGCGTCTGCCGTCAGTGTCCCAGAGACAGACAGTAGCCACAGTGGTTGCAGCGTACCGCCGGCTCGATGATGCACGCGCCGTCATCGTCGCCGCCGCGGACCAGCGGCAGGCGCAGGTGACTGACGTGGGCGCTGAACGCGGCGTCCGGATTCGGCGCAACGCGCGGGTTGCCCGAGTGCCGGGCGATGGAATCGCGGATCATCTCGCGCAGGTCGTGATCAGTCATCAGTCAGTCAGTCAGTCAGTCATCGCCTTTGACGATCGACACGGTATCGATGATGCCGATGATCGCTGCGTCGACCGGCGCGCCTCTGCGGCCGAGCGCTTCGGCTGCCGCGCGTCCTTCGAGAACGACGAGCACCTTCTCGTCGACGCCGGCGCCGACACCGTCGACCGCGAGCAGCGCGTTGCCCCGCGGCGTGTCGTCGATGTTGAGCGGCTGGACGAGCATCAGCTTGGCGCCTTCGAATTTGCGGTGCTTCTGGGTCGCAACGACGGTGCCGACGACCCTACAGATCTGCATTGCAGAAATGCACGAAGGCCTTCAGCGCCTTGACACTTTCCTTGCTGCGATCCAGCAATCCCGCAATCCTTCCTTTATCCGAGATCCCAGTGGTCGACGATGCCGACGATGCCCGCGTCTACCGGCGGCTCCGCGGGATAAAACGGGAAGCTCGCTTCCTTACCGCGGACGAAAAACACTTCCTCGCCGACGCCGGCGCCGACCGAATCGACCGCGACGATCGGCCGGCCCGCCGGCTCGCGTGCGGGGGTGAGCGGCTGGACCAGCAGCAGCGTGATGCCCTCGAGGTTCGGGTCCTTGATGCTCATCACGACGGCGCCGATCACTCTCGCTAGCTGCATTGGATAATCGGGTGATCGGGTAATCGGGTCATCGAGTCGGAGGATCGATCAATCGCGCAATCAATTACCCGATTACCAGATTCGTCGATTGTCGAGTCCTCGTCACTCATTGACGTCGACGGTGTCGATGATGCCGACGATGGCGGCATCGACCGGGCATTCCTTGAGGCCGGCCGCCATCCGCGCCGAGCTGCCGCTGACGACGAGTACGGTCTCGCCGACGCCGGCGTCGACGGTGTCGATCGCGACCAGGTAGTTGCCCTCGGCCTTGCCGTGCGGATCGATCGGGCGCACCACGAGCAGCTTGCTGCTGACCAGGCGTGGATCCTTGCGCGTGGCGACCACCGTCCCGACGATTTTGGCTAAGAGCATGGGGGCACGCCGAACCCGGCGGTTCTACGCCTTTACCGCGGATGCCTTGCCGATCGGCAGGGTGTCTTCGAGGCTGGCGTGCGGCCGGGGAATGACGTGGACCGAGACGAGCTCGCCGACGCGGCGCGCCGCCGCAGCGCCGGCATCGGTCGCGGCCTTGACCGCGGCGACGTCGCCGCGCACCATCGCGGTCACGTAGCCGGCGCCGATTTTCTCCCAGCCGACCAGCGTCACCTTCGCCGCCTTCACCATCGCGTCGGCCGCTTCGATCATCGCGACCAGACCTTTGGTTTCGATCATGCCTAGCGCTTCACCCATTACCATCTCCTTGTCATGGCCGATGGCTGATGGCCCATGGTCGTGGGCGATGGCCGCTCCATCGTCCATCGCCATAAGCGATTAGCCGTTCGCCATGTTCACCGCAGGCTCCTGATGGCGTCTTCGATCAGCGCCGACAGTTCCCGGTATGTTAGCCGAATTTCCCCCTCGCCATTGTCGACCGCGGCCTGCCGGACGACCTCGGGCACGAGCCGTCGGCCGCCGCCGGCCGGAGCCTGGACGATCTGGCACGACTCGTCCTCCGCGGTCTCCGCGCAAATCGGCGCCGGCGCCTTGATGCCGTAAGCGCCCCGCAGGTCCTGGAGGCGCGTCACCTCCTCGCGCGACAGCAGGTTTTCGCGTCCGAGCGTGCGCGCGACCAGGCTGATGGTGGCGAAGTGCTCGATCGTTTCCATCTTGTAGTACGCGCTGAACAGGTCGGCTCCCACGGTCAGCGCGCCGTGGTTCGCGAGCAGCATGCCGTCGTGCGACTTGATGTACTTGCGCACCGCTTCGGGCAGCTCCCTGGTCGACGGCGTCGCGTACTCGGCGATCGGAATGCTGCCGAGCGTGGTCAGCACTTCCGCGAGCACGGCGCGATCGAGCGGAATGCCGGCGACGGCAAAACCGGTCGCCGTCGGCGGATGCGCGTGCACCACCGCCTGGACGTCCGGCCGCTGACGGTAGACCTCAAGGTGCATCAACGTCTCGGACGACGGATCGCGCTCCCCCTGCAGCTTGCGCCCCTCGAGATCGGTGATGCACATCATCTCCGGCGTCATGAACCCCTTGCACACGCTCTTCGGGGTCATGAGCAGACGGCCGCCGTCGAGCCGGACGCTGATGTTGCCGTCGTTCGACGCGGTGTAGCCGCGCGCGTACATGCGGCGGCCGACTTCGACGATGTCGGCGCGGAGCGACGATTCAGTGCTCATGCGGAACGCCGGTACTTGTCGCGGCACGCCATGGAGCAGAAGAACACCCGTTCACGGCCATTCGTGATCATCAGCGCTTCGTCGGGGAGCACGAACGTCCCGCACACCGGGTCGCGCACCATCTGCACGCCGCGCGTCGGTACCTGGCCCCGGGTCGCGCCGCCGCCGCGCACGCCCTCGACGATGCCGTCCACGAGGCGCCAGAACGCGCGCGCGATGACGATGGCGAAGACGATGAACAGCGCGAGCTTCAACAGCATCAGACGCCGGGTTTCTTGCCGACGCCGGCGTGCGCAGAGGTCAAGCTCTCGAGCGCGCGCTTGGCGGCCTGCCCCTCGGGACTGTCCGGCGCCATCGCAACCACCTGTTTCCAGGCATCGCCGGCGCCGTCGAGATCCTGCTTGCCGAACGCCTTGACGATGCCGACATTGAGCAGCGTTTTCGCGTGTTTGGGATCGAGCTTGAGCGACTGTTCGAACTGCTGCAGCGCCCGGTCCGGCTGATTGGCGTAGTAATACGACACGCCGAGGTCGGTGCTGACGTTGACGTCTTTCGGCGACAGCTTGAGCGCGTCGCCGTACCACTTGATCGCCTCGTCGTAGCGTTCGGCGTCGAAGTAGAGGTTGCCGAGCTGAACGCGCGGCGTGGCGTTGGACGCCTCGCGCTCGGCGACCGTCTTCAGCGCCTGCACCTGCGTCTCGTCCAGCACCGCGGCGCGCGCGGTCGTGCCGCCGCCGGCCGGCGCCTGCTGCGCCGACGGAGCGGGCGCGGCCGCGGAACGGGGGACCGCCTGCTGCGAGCCGATGATCCATCCGGCGATCAGGCCGAACAGGACGCCGGCAATTCCGAAGGCGATCGCATCAGATTTCATGAAATTAGGAGCTTTCGGCTGTCAGCTGATCATATCAAACGCCGCCGAGGACCTGCAGGTACTCGCGCACGACCGTCGCCAGGCCCTGGAACAGGGCGCGTGACATGATCGCGTGGCCGATCGACACCTCGTCGAGGTGCGGCAGCTCGCGGAACAGGGCCAGGTTCGCGAGATCGAGGTCGTGCCCCGCGTTGACCCCGAGACCGCGCGAATGCGCCAGGCGAGCGGCGTCGGCAAACACGCCGAACGAGTGCCGCGCGGCGTCGCGTCCGGCGTCCCACGCCCGCGCGAACGGCTCGGTATACAGCTCGATGCGATCGGCGCCTGTCGAGGCCGCCCATTGGACGGCCTCCGCCTGCGCGTCGACGAAGAGGCTGACGCGGACGCCCGCCGCATGCAGACGCGCGATCGTCTCGGGAATGCGATCGGTGTCGCCGCCGGCCTGCCACCCCGCCTGGCTCGTCACCTCGCCCGGCACGACCGGCACGAGCGTGCACTGCGCCGGGCGGACTTCGTCGACCAGATCCAGCAGCTCGGGACGCGGGTCGCCTTCGATGTTGAATTCCACAGCCGGCGCGCGTTCCTGCAACAGCCGCGCGATCGCCCGCACATCGTCCGGCGTGATGTGACGGCGATCCGCACGCGGATGCACGGTGATGCCGGGAACGCCCGCGGCGACGCAGACCGCAACGGCATCGAGCAGGTTCGGCTCGCGCCCGCCGCGCGAATTGCGCAGCGTCGCCACTTTGTTGACGTTGACCGAAAGGTTGACGACCCTAGCCAAGGTGTTCCTTGACCACGTCGACGATCTCCTGCGCCCAGCCGCGGATCTCGTCGTGCTGCTGCCCTTCGAGCATGACCCGCAGCAGCGGCTCGGTGCCGGAATAGCGGATCAGCAGACGGCCCTGGCCGGCGACGCAGCCCTCGACGCGCGCGATCGCCGCGGCGACCGCGGGCACCGTATTCAACTCCACCTTGTCACGCACGCGGACGTTCAGCAGCACCTGCGGATACGTCGTCAGGTCCGACGCGAGATCCGCGAGCGTGCGGCCTGAGAGCGCGACGGTCCTGAGGACGTTGAGCGCCGTGCAGAGCCCATCGCCGGTGAAGAGATAGTCGGAGAAAATGATGTGGCCGGACTGCTCGCCGCCGAGCGAGAGATTCCGGTTCAGCATCTCCTCCATCACGTACTTGTCGCCGACCGAGGTGCGCACCAGATCGATGCCGAGCGGCTTGAGCGCGAGCTCGAGGCCGATGTTGCTCATCACCGTCGCGACGATCGCGTTGCCGCGCAGCCGGCCTTCGCGCTGGAGCTGGTGGCCGCACATCAGCAGCACCGCGTCGCCGTCGACGACGTGGCCGCGGTGATCGACGAAGATCGCCCGATCGCCGTC
>JAOBWF010000370.1 GCA_025463215.1 Acidobacteriota bacterium
ATCTACCTCACCTCAGTCGGCGGCAAGAGCTGTCATAAGGTACTGTTCATCAACTACCAGACCGGTGCGGTGTCGGTCGCGATCAACTGGCAGACCCCGAACGAGATTTACGCCGGCGCCTGGCGCGGGCAGCGCAAGCCGTGGACGATCATCAGCGGCGGCCCGGCGGCCGAAGGCGGCGTCTACAAAACGACCGACGGCGGCGATCACTGGTCGCGCGTCAGCAACGGATTCCCGGACGATCTGATCGGCAAAGTGTGGGTCGATGTCGCCCAGTCGAATCCGAAGGTGGTGTACGCGCAGGTCGAAGCGAAGGGCGCGAAGGGCGGCTTGTATCGCACCGCGGACGGCGGTTCGAACTGGACGCTCGTCAACAGCAGCCAGGCGCTGCGCGCGCGCCCGTTCTATTTCAACAAAGTGTTCGTCAGCCCGAAAGACGAGAACGACGTCTGGGTGTCCGAGCTCAACTTCCATCACTCGACCGATGCGGGCAAGACCTTCGTCAACGTCAACACCCCGCACGGCGACAACCACATCGTCTGGTTCAACCCCGACACGCCGCGCATTTTCATCGAGACCAACGACGGCGGCGCCAACATCACACAGGACAGCGGCAGGAGCTGGTCGTCGATCAACAACCAGCCGACCGCCGAGATGTACATGGTGGACGCCGACGAGCAGTTCCCCTACAACATCTACGGACCGCAGCAGGACACCGGCAAGAACCTGACGGTCCCGAGCTTTCCGCCGACGTCATGGGGCCCCGACGACCCGCTCCAGTTCTGGCAGCCGGCGCCGGGATGCGAGAGCGGTCAGGTCCGCCCGATCCCGTCAGGTAAGATCGTCTACGGCGACTGCAAGGGTGAGTTCGGCCGGATGAACGTGGAGACCGGGCAGGAGCAGAACTTCTGGATCAACCCGCAGCAGCGCTACGGCAAGCTGCCGCAGGACATGATGTTCCGCTTCGTGCGCCAGGCGCCGATCGAGATCGACGCGCACAATCCGGGCATCGTGTACCACGGGTCGCAGTTCGTGCACAAAACGACCGACGGCGGCGTGCACTGGACCAAGTTCAGCCCCGATGTCACCGCCAACGGGCCCGAGGGGCACGTCATGTCGGGTGAGCCGATCACGCGCGACATGACCGGCGAAGAAGTCTACGCGGCGCTCTACTCGATGCGCTCGTCGCGGCTCGAGCCCGGCGTGTTCTGGACCGGATCGAACGACGGCCCGGTCTGGATGACGCGCGACAACGGCAGGACATGGAAGAACGTGACGCCCGCCGGCCTGCCGCCGGGCGGCCGCGTCCACACCATCGAGGACTCGCCGCATCGCAAGGGCTCGGCGTATGTGTCGGTGTACCGGATGTACATGAACGACTTCAAGCCGTACCTCTACATGACGAACGACTACGGCGCGCACTGGACGCTGCTGACCGACGGCAGCAACGGCATCCCGTCGGATCAGCCGATGCACGTCGTGCGCGAGGATCCCGAGCAGGAAGGTCTGCTCTACGCCGGCACGCTGCAGGGCGCGTACGTCTCGTTCGATCAGGGCAAGCACTGGCAGACGCTGCAGCAGAACCTGCCGAACACGCCGGTCACCGACTTCAAGGTCCACCACGGCGATCTGGTGGCATCGACGATGGGGCGGGCGTTCTGGATTCTGGATGACGTGTCGCCGCTGCGGCAGATCGCGGCGAGTGTGACCAAGCCGACGCGCACGCGGACGACCGACAATCCAGCCGGTGTCGCGCAAGCCTTCAGGCCTGCCGGCGATGCGGTTCGCGCATCGATGCAGACAGCGCCGGCGGCGGCGAAGCCGGCCGGTGCGCGAGTCGTGCAGGCCGTGAGGCCTGCGATCAAGCCGTTCGACGGCTCGAACGTGTTTCTGTTCACGCCGGCGCCGGCCTATCGCGTGCACTATCAGCCGCTGACCGGTCGGCTCGATCAGCCGGAGTATCCGGCGGCCGGCGCGCGCATCGACTACTTCCTCGCGGATCCGTCGGGTGAAGTGACGCTCGAGATTCTCGACGCCGCCGGTGCGGTCGTGCGGTCGTACAGCAGCGCGTCGCGCGCGCCAGCCGCCGGCGGCCGCGGCCGTCGGGGCAGCGGCTTGCCGTCGGCGCTCCCGATCAAGGTCGGGATGAACCGCTTCGTCTGGGATCTGCGCTACCCGGGTGGCGCGGCGGGCGGCGGCGACGGTGAAGGCGGTTTCGGCGGCGGCGGACCGATGGCCGCGCCCGGCGCCTTCAAGGTGCGGCTCACCGCCGGCGGCGTGACGAAGACGGAAGCGCTCGCGGTCAGGATCGATCCGCGCATCGCGAAAGACGGCGTCACGATCGCGGATCTCGCCGAGCAAACCAGGTTCTCGTTGAAGGTCCGCGACGCGCTCGCGGACGCCCGCGCCGTGCAGGCGCGCGTGCGGCAGGCGATCGACGCCAAGCGCGGCGATCAGACGAAGCTGCAGAGCGTGTGGGAACGCCTGGCGACCAGGAGTGGTCCGTACGAGGATCAGATGTTCGTCGATCAGCTGTCGAACGTGAACCGCTCGATCTCGGGCGCCGATCAGAAAGTCGGCGCCAGCGCGTACGAGCGCTTCAACCAGCTGATGAAGGAATGGGCGGCGCTCAAGGCAGATGCCGAAGCGGCGCTTCGCTGAACCGACCGAACCCGCCCGACGCGCGCGCCACGCTGTGACGGTCGCGCTGCGGGCGGATCGAGAAGGCACCGCAACGACCGGTTCCCGGTTCCTGCCGGTATACTCACGGCATGCCCGACCACGCCGAGCGACTGCGCGCCCTGCATCGGACGCCGCCGATTCTCGTGCTGCCCAACGCCTGGGACGCCGCGAGCGCGCGGCTGATCGAAGCCGAAGGATTCCCGGCGATCGCGACGACCAGCGCGGGCGTCGCCGCGGCGCTCGGTTATCCCGATGGCGGCGTCGTGCCGTCCAACGAGATGATCGAAGCGATCGCGCGGATTGCCCGCTCGGTCAAAGTGCCGGTGACCGCGGACATCGAGCATGCCTACGCCGCGACGCCCGATGCCGTCGCCGACGTCGTGCTGCGCGTCATTGCCGCCGGCGCGGTCGGCATCAACCTCGAGGACTACGTACCGGGCGCCACCGATCTCGAGCCGCTCGCGCTCCAGGTCGACAAGATCAAGACGATCATCAAGGCGTCGACCAAGGCCGGGGTCCGCGTCGTGATCAACGCGCGCACCGACGGCTTCCTGCGCGGCTTCGGCGCGCCCGGCGCCCGTCTCGGCGCCGCGATCGAGCGCGGCAAGGCCTTTCTCGACGCCGGCGCCGATTGCGTCTTCGTGCCCGGCGTCCGCGACGCGGCGACGATCGGCGCGCTGGTCAGCGGCATCGGCGGACCGCTGAACGTGCTCGCGGTCGAGGGCTCGCCGTCGATCCCCGAGCTCGCATCGCTCGGCGTCGCCCGCGTCAGCCTCGGGTCCGGCCCGATGCGCGCCACGATGATCGTGCTGCGCGACATCGCGCGCGAGCTGAAAACCACCGGCACCTACGCGTCGTTCACCACGCGCGCGATGTCGTTCAACGACGTCAACGATCTGATGAAGTGATGGCGGCGCTCCGCGTCACCAGCCCGCGCGAACCGCGAGCCACAGCGCCACGCCGAGCGCGGCGCCGACGCCGAGCAGGGCGGCGATGCTCGACGTGAAATACGGATACACCGAGAAGACAATTCCGGCGAGCATGTGCGGCCAGCGCTCCTGTTTCTTGCCGTACACGAACAGCACGAACCCGACCCCGCTTGGAATCAGCGACAGGAAAAGCCACGTCGGATCGAAGTTCACTGGTCGATAATATGAGCATTCCCCCCTGCTTCGTGAGGCTTCGATGAAACGTCTGCTGTCGTCCGCTGCCGTCGCCGTCTCGATCGCCACGTTGATCACGACCGTCACCGCGCAAACCGGCAAGCCGGCGGCGACGTCCGCCGGCGCCACGCCGGCGAAGGCGGCTGGCCCGAGCGCTTCGAAGAATTTCACCGTCGTCGAGGCGACGATTCCCGAGATGCAGGCGGCGCTGAAGGCCGGGCGCGTCACCTCGACGGAGATCGTCCGCCAGTACCTGCAGCGGATCGGGACCTACGAGGATCGGCTGCACGCCGCGATCACGGTGAACCCGAAGGCGCTGGAACTGGCGGCGGAGCGCGACCGCGAGCGCGCCGCCGGCCGCATCCGTGGACCGCTGCACGGGATTCCGATCGCGCTCAAGGACAACGTCCAGACGACGTTCATGCGCACGACCGGCGGCGCGCTGGCCTTCGAGAACCTGGTGCCGCCGTACGACGCGACCTTGACGAAGAACCTGATCGACGCCGGCGCGATCATCATCGCCAAGACCGGGTTGAGCGAGCTCGCCAACTGGGTCGCCGGCGCGCCGACGCCGATGCCCGCCAACTACAACGCGGTCGGCGGCCAGGGATACAACCCGTACGACCCGCGCAAGGATCCGCGCGACGCGACCTTCGACGGCCGGCCGGCGCTGCAGACCGGCGGGTCGAGCTCGGGCGTCGGCACCGCGGCGAATTTCTGGGCGGGCAACGTCGGCAGCGAAACGTCGGGATCGATCCTGAGCCCGTCGAACCAGAACATGCTCGCGGCGATCAAACCGACGGTGGGACGCATCAGCCGCTACGGCGTGATTCCGATCACCGCCGATCAGGACACCGCCGGACCGATGGCGAAGAGCGTCTCGGACGTCGCGATCATGTTCGGCGCGCTCGAGAGCCCGTCACCCGACCCGAACGATCCGGCGACGCGGTTGTGCACGCCGCCTCCGGGCCGCGACTACACCAGGTTTCTCCACAAGGAGGGACTGAAGGGTGCGCGCATCGGCATCCCGCGCGCGTCGTTCTACGACGCGTTCACGCCGCCCGGCGGAGAGCCGGCTCCTGCCGGAACCACGACCGGTGCCACGGCCGAAGCCGGTCGGGGACGCGGGCGCGGTGCCGGCGGCGGCGGTGGCGGCGGTCTGGCCGCGGACCAGAAACAGGCGATGGAGGAGGCGATCGCCGTCCTCAAGGCGCAGGGCGCGATCATCGTCGATCCGGCGAACATCCCGAGCGTGGTGGACCCGGATCCGAAGAACAACTTCCTCCGCTGGGGTCAGTGCTCGGGGGTGACCAACGCCAAGGGCAAGGACGAGGATTGCTCGGTCGTGCTGAAGTACGGAATGAAGCGCGATTTCAATGCGTGGCTGAAGTCGCTCGGCGCGGCCGCGCCGTTGCAGTCGCTGACCGAGTTGCGTGAGTGGAACACCAGGCACGCCAACGCCGGCGCGATCAAATACGGCCAGTCGCAGCTCGATATCTCCGACGAAATGGACGTCGAACGGGATCGCGCGCGCTACGAAGCGGATCGCGCCAAGGACATCCGCCTCGCGGGCACGCACGGCATCGACGAGGTGATGAAAGCGGAGCGGCTGGATGCGCTGCTGTTCCCGGGTGCGAACGGCGCCGCGATCGCCGCCAAGCCGGGCTATCCGACCGTGATCGTGCCGTACGCGCTCGTCGCCAACGCGCCGACGCCGGCGTTCCCGGCCGGGTTCGACGCCAGGCCGGCGCCGTTCGGGGTCAGCTTCACGGGGATGGCCTGCAGCGAGCCGAAGCTACTCGAGCTCGCCTACGCATTCGAGCAGGCGACGAAACGGCGTGTGGCGCCGGCTTCGACGCCGTAGTCAATATGGTCGTGGGTCATTGGTCGGCGGACTATAATCGCCCGTCTTGATCGAGTCCCTTGTCGCCGACATCCGCTATGCGGTCCGCTGGCTGCTGAAGAGCCCGGGGTTCACGCTGGTCGCCGTCGCCTCGCTCGCGATCGGCATCGGCTTCAACACCGCGCTCTTCGCCGTCGTCGATGCCGTGCTGTTCAAGCCGCTGCCGGTGGCGGCGCCCGACCGGCTGGTCGACGTATTCACCAGCGACTCGACCGGCAAGCTCGAATTCAGCACCTCGTCATATCCCGACTATCGCGATCTGAGCGCGCAGAACGACGTCTTCGACGGCCTCGTCGGCTACAGCCCGATGATGGCGGCGCTGAACCTCGACGGCCGCTCGCGGCTGGCGATGGGCGAGATCGTCACCGGCAATTACTTCCAGGTGTTCGGCGTCGGCGCCGCGCTCGGCCGCACGATCCTGCCGTCGGACGATCAGCCGGGCGCGCCGAACGTGGTATTCGTGTCGCGGCGCTACTGGGCGCGCGAGCTCGGCTCCGCGCCGGACGCGGTCGGCCGCACGCTGCGGATCCGCGGCGCGTCGTACACCATTGTCGGCGTCGCGACCGCCGCGTTCAGCGGCATGGTGCCGATTCTCTCTCCCGAGATGTGGATCCCGGTGTCGGCATCGCTCGACGTCGAACCGGTCGGGCTGCACGACGCGTTGCCGTCGCCGACCGGCACGACGCGGCTCGATCGGCGTGCGGATCGCTGGCTGTTCATGCGCGGGCGGCTGAAGCCGGGCAAGACGATCGAGGCGGCGCGCGCCAACCTCACGGTGCTCGCGTCGACCCTGGCCGCCGACAACCCGCTGACGAACAGGGATCGGCGCCTCGCGGTGAAGCCGACGAGCGACGTCCATTTTCATCCATCCCTCGACGCCATCGTCGTGCCGATCGCCGGCGGGATGATGATCGTGTTCGGCCTCGTGCTGCTGATCGCCTGCGCCAACGTCGCGAGCATGCTGCTGGCGAGGGCCTCGGGGCGCTACAAGGAAATCGGCATCCGCCTCGCGATTGGCGCCAGCCGCGGCCGGCTGATGCGCCAGCTGGTGACCGAATCGATCGTGCTGTCGCTGCTCGGCGCCGCCGCCGGTACACTGCTCGCCTGGTGGATCACGTCGGGCGTCGCCGCGCTCAGCCTGCCGATCCCGATTCCCCTGGCGTTCGATCTGCGTCTCGACATGCGCGTGCTCGCGTTCACGCTCGCCACGACCTTCGTCGCGGCGCTGCTCGCCGGCCTCGCACCGGCGCTGCAGGCGACGAAGCCGAGCCTGGTCGCCGATCTGCGCGGCGAATCAGGCGCGGCGCAGGCTGCCGGCCACCGCTGGACGCTGCGCGACATGCTGGTCGCGGGCCAGATCGCGATCACCGCGCTCCTGCTGGTCGTCGCGGCGCTGCTGACGCGCAGCTTCATCGCGGCGCAGCGCACCAACTCCGGTTTTGCCGTCAACCGTCTGGCGATCGTCTCGACGGATACGTCGATGCTCGGCCTCAAGGGTGACCAGGCCGAACGCTTTTTCGCGACCGCGCTCGGCAAGGTCTCGGCGATTCCCGGGGTCGAGTCGGCGGCGCTGGCGACCCGCGTGCCGATGCAAGTCAACGCCAACCAGTGGGAGATCTGGATTGCCGGCCGCCACCGGCCCGGCGAGCACGGCGACGCCGTCGAGGTCACCACCGTCTCTCCCGAGTACTTCAAGACGATGGGAGTCGGCATCGTCGAGGGGCGCGAATTCACGTACGCCGACCGTGCCGACACGCCGCGCGTCGCCATCGTCAACGAGACCCTGGCGCAGCTGGTGTGGCCGGGACAGAGCGCGATCGGCAAGATCTTCCACACGCGCGGCGGCGTCGGGCCGGCGTTCGTGATCGTCGGCGTGTCCGCGAATCACAAGGTACGGACGCTGAGCGAACCGCCGACGCCGTTCCTCCAGATTCCGCGGGCCCAGCGGACCGGTCCGTACTCGGCCATCGTCGCGCGCACCCGCGGCGACGCCGACGCGCTGCTGCGCGACATGCGCCGTGAGCTGCTGACGATCGATCCGAACGTTGTCTTCGTCGAGAATCAGACGATGGAGATGCAGGTGAACGCGACGCTGTTCCCGATGCGCGCGAGCGCGTGGCTGGTGAGCGCGGTCGGGCTCGTGGCGATGCTGCTGGCCGCGATCGGCCTCTACGGCGTCATTGCCTACTCGGTTGCGCGGCGCACGAAAGAGATCGGCATCCGCCTCGCGCTCGGCGCCCGCCCCGGCGCGGTCGTCGGCCTGGTGATGCGCCAGGGTCTGCTGGTGGCGTCGGCCGGGCTCGTCGTCGGCTGTGCGGCGACCGCCGTCGTCGCCCTGCTCGGCGCGCGGATGATCGCGGGCGTCTTGTATCGCGTCAGCGTCGGGGACCCGTTCTCGTGGCTCGGCGCCGCCACTCTCCTGCTCGCGGTCTCGGCGCTCGCCAATCTCGTCCCGGCGTGGCGCGCGTCGCGCGTCGATCCGTCGCAAGCGCTGCGCAGCGAATAACCGTCACGTCGCGGTTCAGCCAGAACTTCGCCGCGGGTTCTGACGTCTACGGAACGTATGCTGTCCGATCTCCGTGTGGGCCTGCGGCTGCTGTGGCGCGACAAGGCGTTCACCCTGACCGCCGCGCTGACGCTCGCGCTGTGCATCGGCGCGAACACCGCGCTGTTTTCGGTCGTCCACAACGTCCTGCTGCGGCCGCTGCCGGTGCCCGAGTCGGATCGGATTGTCCAGATGGGCAATGCGTATCCCGGTGCCGGTGCAGGAGCGGCCGCCGGGACCTCGTCCGGGGTCCCCGACTATTACGATCGGCTGCGCGACACGGACGTCTTCGAGGAGCAGGCGCTCTACAACGGGACCAATCAGAGCGTCGATCAGGGCGGCATGCCGCTTCGGATCCGCGTGACGCGCGCGACGCCGTCGTTTTTCCGCCTGCTCCGGATCGCACCGGCGCTGGGGCGCACGTTCGTAGACTCGGACGGGGACGTCGGCAACGAGAAGAAGGTGGTCCTGAGCTACGCGTTCTGGCAGTCGCAGTTCGGCGGCGACGCGAGCGCGGTCGGCAAGGACATCCGGATCGACGGCCAGCCGTTCACCGTCGTCGGCGTGATGCCGAAAGGCTTCTACTTTCTCAATCGGAACGTGATGCTGTGGCGGCCGCTCGCGTTCACCGCGGAGCAGAAAAGCGACGAGCAGCGGCACAACAACAGTTTCCAGCACATCGGCCGCTTGAAGCCCGGCGCCAGCATCGAGCGCGCGCGCCAGCAGATCGACGCGCTGAACGCGCGCAATCTCGAGAAGTTTCCGGCGTTGAAACCGCTGCTGATCAACGCCGGCTTTCACACCACCGTCTATCCGCTGCAGGAAACGCTGGTGCGCGACATCAAGGCGACGCTGTACCTGATGTGGGGCGGCGCGTTGTTCGTGCTGCTGATCGGCTGCGTCAACGTCGCCAATCTGGTGCTGGTGCGATCCCGCGTGCGGCTGAAGGAGCTCGCGACGCGGCTCGCGCTCGGCGCCGGCAGATTTCGCGTGGCGCGGCAGCTGGTCACCGAGAGCGTGATTCTGGCGATGATTTCGGCCGCGGCGGGGCTCGCGATCGGCTATGGCGCGCTGCGCCTGCTCGGCGCGCTCGACATCCAGGAGCTGCCGCGCGGCGAGGAGATCCGGCTCGACGCCGTGGTCGTTGCCTACACCGTGGGCGTCGCGGCGGTGATCGGGTTGGTGCTGGGCCTCATTCCGGTCGCGAACGTCCTGCCGGCGAACCTGACGATCGTGCTGCGCGAAGAGGGGCGCAGCGGCACCGCCGGGCGCGGTGCCCGCGCGCTGCGCCGCACGCTGGTCGTGGCGCAGGTCGCGTTCGCCTTCATCCTGCTGGTCGGCGCCGGCCTGCTGTTCGCCAGTTTCCGCCGCGTGCTCGCGGTGCAGCCAGGCTTCAATCCGGACGGCGTGCTCACCGCCTCGATCAGCCTGCCGCGCGCGCGCTATGCCAACGACCAGGCGCTGATCGGCTTCACGCATGAAGCGCTGCAGCGGCTGCGGGCGCTGCCCGGCGTCGCGGCAGTCGGCGCGACCGACACGATCCCGTTCGGCGGCAACAACAGCGACAGCGTGATCCTCGCCGAGGGCTATCAGATGAAGCCGGGCGAGTCGGTGATCTCGCCGAGCGCGGTCGACGTGACGCCAGGGTATTTCGAGGCGATGGGGACGCGCCTGGTTCGCGGCCGCTTCTTCGACGAGCGCGACGGCGCGGCGGCGCTCAAGATTGCCGCGCCCGGTGGGCGGCCGACGGCGCCCGGTTCCGTGATCATCGACGAGACGCTCGCGAAGCGATTCTGGGCGGGGCAGGACCCGGTCGGCCGGCGCATGTACAAGCCGAACGACATCAAGGATCTCACCGCCATCACTGATCGTACGTTGTTCTACACCGTGGTCGGCGTGATTACGGACGTCAAGCTGCACGACCTGACCGAGGGCAGCAAGAGTGTCGGCGCCTATTACTTCCCCATGGATCAGGACACCGCATCCGCGATGACGTTCGCGATCAGGACGGCGGGCGACCCCTTAT
The DNA here is from genome assembly GCA_025463215.1 of Acidobacteriota bacterium. Classification (GTDB taxonomy): domain Bacteria; phylum Acidobacteriota; class Vicinamibacteria; order Vicinamibacterales; family CAVVIG01; genus CAVQFC01. The sequence goes on from JAOBWF010000370.1 coordinate 10,320, forward strand.
CGCTGACGAGCGCGGTCCGCGGCGTCCTCAACGCGCTCGATCGCGAGCTCCCCGTGTTCGACACGCAGACGATGGACGTGCGGCTGGAGAAGTCGCTGATGACACGCAAATCTCCGGTGCTGCTGTCGCTCAGCTTCGGCATCGTCGCCCTGTGCCTGTCGGCGATCGGCATCTACGGCGTGCTGGCGTACCTGGTGACGCAGCGGCGGCGGGAAATCGGCATCCGGATCGCGCTCGGGAGCAGCGCGCGTGCCATCTTCGAGCTGGTGCTGCGCGAGGGGGTGGCGCTGATCGCGGCCGGCTTCGTGCTCGGCGCGATCGGCGCCCTGGTACTGCGCCGCAGCCTCGAAAGCCAGCTGTTCGGCGTCGGCGCCGGCGATCCGATCGTGCTCGCCGGCGTCACCGCGATTCTCGCCGCGGTGGCCCTCGTGGCCTGCGCGCTGCCGGCGCGGCGCGCGACGCGAATCGATCCGATCGTCGCGCTGACCGAGTAATCGCGAGCTCGACGCCAAGGCGCCTTATAATCCGCGTGTGCTGAAGAGCGCCGCGCGGCGGTGACCGCTTCCGAGTCGCTTGCTGCATTTCGTGCCGCCGCGCCGATCCGCCGTCTGCAGCACGGCGGCGTCGAGTGGCACTACCGGGTCGCCGGAAACGGTCCGCACGGGCTGCTGCTCCTGCCCGGCGACGTCGGCGATGCCGACGCGTACTTCCCCCTGTGGCCGCTGCTGTCCTCGACGCATACGATGGTCGCGATCGCGTACCCGGCGGTGGCCTCGCTGACCGCCCTGCTCGACGGAATCCGCTACATCCTCGATCGGGAGCGCATCGACTCCACCGACGTCCTTGGCGGTTCCTTCGGCGGGCTGATCGCGCAGGCGTTCCTGCGGCGGTTTCCGCAGCGGACACGGCGGGTGGTGCTGTCGGCGACCGGCCCGGCGAAGCCGGAACGCGCCGCGTCGACCGAGAGGTTCGCGCGCGTGATGACCCGGCTGCCGATCGGGATCACGCGGATGCTGCTGCGGGTGATCGTCCGCGTGTCGCTCATGCCGGTGACCATGGATCGCGCCTTCTGGCGGGCGTTCTATTTCGACGCGATCGCGGTGCTGTCGCGCGAAGAGCTCGCGGCGCAGTACGCGCTCGGTGCCGACGTCGATCGCCAGGGTCCGCCGTCGCCGGCGGGGCGGCAGGAGTGGCAAGGGGTCGTGCTGATCCTCGAAGGCGGCGCCGACAGGATCGCGCACACGCCGGCGCGCGACAGCCTCACATCGCTCTACCCCGGCGCCCAGGTGCGCACGTTTGCCGGCGCCGGCCATGCCATCTCCGCCGAGCGGCGCGGCGAATGGGCGGCGGCGATCGCCGAGTTCCTCACCGCATGATCCGGGCGAGCGAGGCGCCGGCGGTGACGTTCGTCCTCGCGAAGGCGCGCCGCCGTCTGATTCCGTTCCTCTTCCTCCTCTACATCGTCGCGTATCTGGATCGCATCAACGTCGGCTTTGCCGCGCTGCAGATGAACCAGGCGCTCGGCTTTTCGGCGACGGTGTACGGGTTCGGCGCCGGCATCTTTTTTCTGAGCTATGTGCTGTTCGAGATCCCGAGCAACGTGATCCTCGCGAAAGTCGGGGCGCGGCTGTGGATCGCCCGGATCATGATCACGTGGGGCCTGGTGTCCTCCGCGATGATGTTCGTGCACAGCGCCTCCGGCTTCTACACGCTGCGGTTTCTGCTCGGCCTCGCCGAAGCGGGATTCTTTCCGGGGATCATCTTCTACCTGACCCGCTGGTTCCCGGCGCGCGAGCGTGCGCGGACGATCGCCGCGTTCATGACCGCGACGCTGATCGCCGGCGTCATCGGCGGGCCGATCTCCGGGGCGTTGCTCTCGCTGCACGGCGCCGGCGGACTCGCCGGCTGGCAGTGGCTGTTCGTGCTCGAAGGGGTGCCGTCGATCGTCCTCGGCGTCGTCGTGTTGAAGGTGCTGGCCGAACGTCCGGAAGACGCGACCTGGCTGACGGACGTGGAACGGGCGACGCTCGTCGCCTGCCTGCGCGACGATGCCGGCGCGCTGCGCCACGAAACCACAGCGGCGGCGCTGCGCAACCGGCGGACGTGGCTGCTGGCCGCGATCTATTTCACCATTCCGGTCACGCTCTACGGCATCGGCTTCTTTCTGCCCCAGATGCTGAAGACCGCGTCCGGTTCGAGCGACTTCATCGTCGGCCTGCTCAGCGCCGTGCCGTATGCCGCCGGCGCGATCGCGATGGTGATCGTCGGCCGCCATTCGGATCGCACCGGCGAGCGCCGCTGGCACGTGCTGGTGCCGGCGCTCGTCAGCGCCACCGGTCTCGCGCTGAGCGCGGCGTCGACCGGGATCGCGTGGTCGGTGGTCACGCTGTCGATCGCGATGCTCGGCCTCGCCTCCATGTTCGGCCCGTTCTGGGCGCTGACGACGTCGACGATGGGCGGCGTCGGGGCGGCGGCATCGATCGCGCTCGTCAATTCGGTCGGCAACACCGGCGGCTTCGTCGGGCCGTACCTGGTCGGAAAGATCAACGACGAGACGCACAGCTTCGCGCTGGGCCTGCTCGCGGTCGCCGCCATGCTCGCCGCCGGCGCGACCCTGGTCCTCTTCGTCAGGGACGATGCGTGATCACGCGGCATTGGTGTCCGCGGGTCAAGCCACAGAGACACAGAGACTATTAGACCGCCGAGGGTCGGTGGCGCGTTGACGACCGGTGCGCGACGACAACCCACCGGGACCGGGCTGTCATTCGTCGTCGAAAACCTGCCCTTCGTCGAAAACCGCGCCGGGTCCGGGCGGACGCATGACAAGATGCGTTCAATGCTGCAGATTCAACATCTTCGCAAGTCATACGGCGCCCTCGTCGCGGTCGACGATGTGTCGTTCAACGTCGAGCGCGGCACCCTCGTAGGGCTGCTCGGCCCCAATGGCGCCGGTAAGACCACGACGGTGTCGATGATTGCCGGCCTGGCGGCGCCGGACAAGGGAGACGTGCTGGTCGAAGGTGCGCGCCTGTCGGGCGACACCGATCCGAAGAAGCGCCGCATCGGCCTGGTGCCGCAGGATCTGGCGCTCTACGACGAGCTGAGCGCGCGCGCCAACCTGCGCTTCTTCGGCGCGCTCTACAGCCTGTCGGGCGCGGCGCTGGACACCGCGATCAAGAATGCGCTCGACCTGGTCGGGCTGAGCGATCGTATCAACGATCGTGTGTCGACCTACAGCGGCGGCATGAAGCGGCGGCTGAACCTCGCCGCCGGCCTGCTGCACGATCCCGACGTGCTGCTGCTCGACGAACCGACTGTCGGCGTCGATCCCCAGAGCCGCAACGCCATCTTCGATAACCTCGAAACGCTCAAGCAGCGAGGCAAGGCGCTGCTCTACACCACCCACTACATGGAAGAGGTCGAGCGGCTCGCCGATCGGATCGTCGTCATGGACCACGGCAAAGTGATCGCGGAGGACACGCTCGACGGCCTGCAGTCGCGCGTCGCCGGCGTCGGCGGCGGCAAGGCGACGCTGGAGTCGGTGTTCCTCACGCTGACCGGAAGGAGCTTGCGCGACTGATGGCTGTCATCCCGCTTCTCGCGATGGTCCGCAAGGACCTGCAGTTGTTCTTCAGCGATCGCCGCTCGGTGATCGTCAGCTTCGTCGTGCCGATTGCGATCGCCGCCTTTTTCGGCTCGATCTTCTCCGGGCCGAGCAACAGCAGCGAGCCGGCGCGGATTGCCGTCGCGGTGGTCGACCAGGACGCGAGCGCGATTTCCAAGGCGATCGTTGCCGGCGCGCAGGACGACCGGAACCTGAAGCTGACCACCCTCGACGAGGCCGCGGCGCGCGACGTCGTCAAGAACGGCAAGACGGCGGTCGCCGTCGTGATCCCGCGGGGCTTCGGCGAGGCCGCGGGCGCCGCGTTCTTCGGCGGCGGCCAGAAGCCGGCGCTCGGCTTTCTCTACGATCCGTCGCGGAACATCGAGCTCGCGATGGTGCGCGGCATCCTGACGCAGCACGTGATGGAAGCGGTCAGCCGCGAGATGTTCGGCGGCGAACAGGGGCGGCAGATGATCGAGCGGACCCTGCCGCAGATTCAATCGTCCACGGCGATGCCGCCGGATCAGCGGCGGATGCTGATCGACCTGCTCGGATCGGTGCAGCGCTTCTACAACCGGCCGGCCGCAGATGGCGCGCCCGCCGCGAACACGTCGCGCGGCATCACGATGCCGTACACGGTGAAAGAAGAGGCGATGACCGCCGGATCGAACGTCGCCTACAACGGCTACGCCCATTCGTTCGCCGGCATGGCCATCCAGTTCCTGCTGTTCGCCATGGCCAATATCGGCGTCGAGATGCTGCTCGAGCGGCAGCGCGGGCTGTGGGGCCGCTTGCGCAGTGCGCCGATCTCGAAGACGACGCTGCTGCTCGGCAAGGCGATCAGCGGCGCGCTGATCTCCCTGCTGATCCTGCTCGTGTCGTTCGGCTTCGCCATGATCGTGTTCAAGGTCCGCATCCACGGCAGCGTCCTCGGCTTCCTCGGCATCTCGGTCGCCTGCGCGCTGATGGCGTCCACCTTCGGCCTGCTGGTCGCGGCGCTCGGCAATTCCCCCGCGACCGCGCGCGGCGTGACGACGCTGGCGGTGCTGATGATGGTGATGCTGGGCGGCGCCTGGGTGCCGACATTCATCTTTCCGGCGTGGCTGCAGCAGCTCACGCTGATCGTGCCGGTGCGATGGGCGGTCGACGGGCTCGACGCGATGACCTGGCGCGGCGTCGGTCTGCGTGGCGCCATGATGCCGGTGCTCGTGCTGATGGCGTTCGCCGGCGCGTTCTGGACGATCGCCGCGGCGCGGTTTCGCTGGTCTGAGGGATAACTCCGGACATGAAACCATCCGCTGAAGTCGTCATTGTTGGCGGCGGCTGCATGGGCGCGAGCGTTGCGTATCATCTTGCCCGGCGCGGCGTCACCGATGTCGTGCTGCTCGAGCGCGGGAAGATGCTCGCGACCGGATCCACCGGGCGCAATGCGGGCGGCGTGCGGCATCAATTCTCCAACGAGGCGAACATCAGGCTCTCGATCGAATCGATCGAGCTCCTCGAACATTTCGTTGACGAAGTCGGCCATCCGATCGACTTTCACCAAGACGGCTATCTGTTCCTACTCTCGACCCCCGCGAGCGTCGAGACCTTCAGGCATAACGTCGCGCTGCAGCGCGGCCTGGGCGTCGACGTGCAGTGGCTCGAGCCGCGCCAGGCCGCGGCGCTCGCGCCCGGGCTGAACGTCACCGGCGTGCTGGCGGCGACCTTCTGTCGGCGCGACGGCATCGCCGATCCGAACGGCGTCACGATGGGCTTTGCCAGAACCGCGCAGTCGCTCGGCGTCGTCGTCGAACGCGACGTCGAGGTCACCGCGATCAAGACGGTGTCCGGGCGGGTCTCGGCGGTGGAGACAACGCGCGGGACGATCGATACCCGCATCGTCGTCAACGCCGCCGGTCCGTACGCGCGGCTGGTGGGGACGATGGCCAGCGCCGATGTCCCGGTCGATCCGATCCGGCGGCACATCTTCATCGCTGCTCCAGGATCGGGGCAGGCGACGCTGGACGTGCCCTCGTCGCACATCATGGTGATCGACTTCGACACGACCTTTTACTTTCATCGCGAGGGCGCCGGTCTGCTGTTTGGGATGGGCGATCGGCAGGAGACGCCGACGTTCGACACGACCGTGCAGTGGGACTTCCTGCCGCAGGTGATCGACGTCGCGATCACCCGGCTGCCGGCGCTCGCCGACGCGTCGATCTCGCACGCGTGGGCCGGGCTCTACGAGATGTCACCCGATGGCAACCCGATCCTCGGTTCGGCAGATGGGATCGACGGGCTGTATCTGATCAATGGGTTCAGCGGCCACGGCTTCCAGCATTCCCCGGCAGCCGGCCGCATTCTCGCGGACCTGATCACCGGTCGCGATCCACGATTCGATCTGACGCCGTTCGCCGCCGGCCGGTTCGGCCGGCACGGCGCCGCTGCCGGCGAGCGGTATGTGGTCTGATCGACAATGACGTCACCTGCAGCGCAGCCGGTCAGGGCTGCCTCGGTCGGGTCACCCTGAAGGCCCGCGCGACGAACCGCGGTTGAAGACACCATGCGCTACGCCATCCGATCACTCCTGAAGGCGCGCGAGTTCACCCTCGTCGCGGTGGCGATCATCGCGATCGGCATCGGCGCGACCACCGCGGTCTTCAGCATCGTCGACGCCGCGCTGCTGCGGCCGCTGCCGTTCGCCGACCCGGCGCGCCTGTTCATGCTGTCGGCGTCGAACCCGAAGCGCGCGATTGTGGACGGACCTTTCTCGTATCCGTCGTTCGTCGAGCTGACGGCGAGGGACGCGATGCTCGCCGGCGTCGCCGCCATCGCCAGCGAGCGCTTCAACGCGAGCGACGGCGACCGGCCCGAGCAGCTGCCGGGCGCACGCGTGTCCGCGAGCTTCTTCGACGTCCTCGGCGTTCACGCCGCCGTCGGCCGCACCTTCACGCCCGCCGAGGACAAGACCGGAGCGCCGGCGGTCGCCGTGATCGGGCGGCGCTACTGGACGCGGCGCTTCGGCGGTCGACCGGCCGCGCTCGGCGCCACCCTGACTCTCAACGGCGCGCCGTACACCGTCGTCGGCGCTCTGGCCCTCGAGCTGCCACCGCCGTTCGATGATGTCGACGTGTGGGCGCCGCGGGTGGACGAGATCAGCGGCTTCCCGCGCAATCTGATCAGCGGCGGTCTCGGCTACCTGACCGCGGTGGCGCGGCTCGCGCCCGGCGTCCGCGTCGAGCAGGCGCAGAGCGAAGTGGACACGATCGCGCACGGCTACGCACGCGCCAACCCGACGAATACCGACGCGGATCCGGATGCGAGCCTGCGCCTCGTGCCGATTCGTGAGCGCACCGTCGGCAGCGCGCGATCGCCGTTGCTGGTCCTGATCGGCGCGGTCAGCCTCGTGCTGCTGGTTGGCTGCGCCAATGTGGCCAACCTGCTGCTCGTGCGCGCCACCGCGCGATCGCACGAGGCAGCGGTCCGCCTGGCGCTCGGCGCCGGCCGCTGGGACCTGACGCGGTGGATGTGCGGTGAAAGCCTGCTGCTGTCGCTGACCGGCGGTGTCCTCGGCGTCCTGCTCGCGTTCTGGAGCGTGGATCTGGCAGCGTCGGCGCTGCACGGGTTGCCGCGCGGATCGGAGATCGCCGTTGACGGCCGCGTCCTGGCGTTCTCGCTCGCGGTGTCGCTGACGGCCGGTCTGATCTTCGGGCTGATTCCCGCGTCGCTGGCCGCACGCCAGTCGCCGGTCGACGCGTTGAAAAGCGGTGGCCGCGGCTCGACCGGGTCACGCCGCGGGCCGCGCAATGCGCTGGTGATCGCGGAGGTCGCGCTGTCGCTCATGCTGCTCGTCGGCGCCGGGCTGCTGCTTCAGAGCTTCGCGCGGCTGACGCGCGTCCCCGTCGGCTTCAAGCCGGATGACCTGCTCACGTTCCGCGTGTCGCTGCCGACGTCGGCCTACGGCGATCCCGCGGCGATGCGATCGTTCATGACCCGCCTGATGCCGAAGCTCGCGTCGACGCCCGGGGTCGTGCACGCTGGGGCGTCGATGTCGCTGCCGCCGGTGATCACGACGATGGCGCCGTATGTGACCGGCGATCAGCCGCTGGTGGCGATCGGCGAGCGGCCGGTCGGCCAGTGGACGGCAGTCACGTCGGACTACTTCGCGACGCTGGGTATTCCGATTCTGGCCGGGCGGGCGATCGATGTGTCGGACACCGAGCTGACGCCGCTCGTCGTCGTGATCAGCCGGGGGCTCGCGCGCCGCGCATGGCCAAATGGCTCGCCGATCGGCAAGAAGATCCTCGTCGGCCGCTTCCCCGGTTTCGCGGAAGTCGTCGGCGTCGCGGGGGACGTCAAGAACAACGGTCTCGCGCGCGAGCCCATGCTCGCGATGTACACGCCGTACCCGCAGCGGCCCTGGCCGGCGATGCAGTTCGCGGTGCGCGCCGGCGGCGGCGATCCGCTCGCGCTGGTCAACGCTGTGCGGGCGGCGGTGCAGGACGTCGATCGTGAGCTCCCGATCACGCGGATCGAGACGATGGACGCCGCGCTGGCCGATTCGATTTCGACTGAACGGCTGATGACATCGCTGCTGCTGGCGTTTGCCGGCGTCGCGCTGGTGATGGCGGCGGCCGGCCTGTACGGTGTGATCGCCTATGCCGTCGCCCAGCGCACGCAGGAAATCGGCATCCGCATGGCGCTCGGGGCCGACCCCGGGGCGGTGGTCCGGCTGGTCGCCGCGGAAGGGCTGCAGCTGACCGCCGCCGGAATGATCGCCGGCACCCTCGCCGCGATCGTCGTCAGCCGCGCGATGCGCGGCATGCTGTTCGACGTTTCGCCCGCCGATCCGCTGACGTATGCGGCGGTCCTGGTGTTGTTCACCCTCACCGCGTGCGCCGCGCTGATCATCCCGGCGCGGCGCGCATTGCGCGTCGATCCGCTGACAGCACTGCGGGCGGAGTAGTGGCCTCGACCTGAGTGCTCCATGTGGTACATCGTTGCGGGCATGCACACTTCGCCGCGCACCAGCCGCCCGCCGCGGGCGGCCGGCGGTCGTCCTCGAACAGGCGCGCCGAACGTCGTGGCCGGTTGACCGAGCGATGCAGCTGACGCTCACGTCGTGCGAGGTGCGGTCGTGGCGGATGGGAGACGCCGAGGCGCTGGCGCGCCACGGCAACAACCGCAACATCTGGCTGAACCTGCGCGACGCGTTTCCGCATCCGTACACCCCGCACGACGCCCGCGAGTTCATCAACTCGCTGCGCCATCGTGCGCCCGAGACGACCTTCGCGATTGCGGTCAACGGCGAAGCGGCCGGCAGCGTCGGCTTCGTCCTCCGTCACGACGTCGAGCGCGTGTCGGCGGAGATTGGCTACTGGCTCGCCGAGCCGTTCTGGGGACGCGGGATGGCGACCGAGGCGCTGGTGGCGATCACCCGGTATGCGATCGCGACGCACCACCTGACGCGCGTCTACGCGCTGCCGTTCGCCTGGAACACCGCGTCGTGCCGGGTGCTTGAGAAGGCCGGCTACACGCTCGAGGCGCGGCTGCGCCGAAGCGCGATCAAGAACGGCGTCATCACCGATCAGCTGCAGTACGCGTTCGTGGTGCCGGAGACGGCGGCCATCAACGCAGGCGATCCGCCGCGACGCGGAAGCCCAGACTGAAGCCCTTGTCCTGCGGCGCGTGGGTGTAGCGCAGCCCGCAGCGCGCGCTGTTGGCGTCGAAGGACCAGCTGCCGCCGCGGATCACGCGCTTGTCGCCGGTCGCGGGCCCGTGCGGATCGATGTTCGCCGACGCGCTGTCCGGATACGATCCGTACCAATCCGACGTCCATTCCCAGACGTTGCCGTGCATGTCGGCGAGCCCCCACGGGTTCAGCGGGAATGTTCCGGCCGGCGTCGGCTTCTGCCGGAATTCGCCGGCGGGAAACGATCCGTACGGCTGCCGGCCGTTGTAGTTCGCCTGCGCCGTGGTGAGATTTTCCCCGGTCGAGAACGGCCCCGTCGTCCGCGCGCGGCACGCGTACTCCCATTCCGCTTCGGTCGGCAGTCGGTAGTGGAGCGTCTGCGGCGGGTGCGCGTTCAGCTTGTCGAGAAACTTCTGCACGTCGTGAAAGGTGATGTTTTCAACCGGGCAGCGCGGTCCGCACCCCGAGAACTGGCTCGGCGCGTTGCCCATCACCATCCGCCACTCCTGCTGCGTGACCTCGTGCTGGCCGAGCAGGAACGCCTTCGTGATCTCGACGTCGTGCAGGACTTCGTCCTCGTTGCGTCCGCCTTCGAGCGACGCGCTGCCCATCGTGAAGCGTCCCGGCGGCAGCTCGACGAACATCATCCCGGTCCACGCGTCGGACGCAGTGGCGACGGGCGTCTGGATATCCTCGGCCGCGGTCACGTCGAAGCGCCGGAAGCGGCCGTACATCGCCGTGGTGTTGACGCGGCTGCCGTTGGCGAACGTGTATTGTTCGCGCATTTCGAGCGGCACTGCGATGCCGGATTTTTCTTCAGCCTGAAACGTCGTCGTCACCGTCGCGCGCAGCGCGGGCTGCTCGACCTGCAGTTCGGTCTTCAGCACGCGTCCGGTGGCGACGTCGATCCAGGCGCGGCCGTGCGCCGGCAGATCACGTCCCGCTTCGCCTTGAATCATTGCCGGCGATTGCGTCTCCTTGTACTCCACGACCGCCACGCCTGGCCCCATCGAGCGGTCGGCCTTGCCGAGCGAGAACTTGAACCGGTGCTGATAGCTCTGTTGCAGGACGCCGAGCGCGAGCACGGGGTTGCCGAGCGTGCTGCGCATGTTGCCCAGGTTGTAGCGCGCGCCCTCTTCCCGGATCCGTTCGGCGCGCCCCATCGCGTCGGACGTGTCGGTGAGGAACAGTTTCGCCAGGCGCGCTTCGCGGTCGCGCACGACGATGCCGTCGACCTGGATGACGTCGCGGAACGGCACGAGCGCCTGCGTCTCGGGAGACTTCACGAGCAGGAAGTCCGACCGCAAATCGCGATGACGCGCGCGCAGCATCTCGGCCGCCGACGGCGGCGGGGCAGTCCCGCCGCGGCCGCCGCCCGCGGGCGAAATCGTCGGCAGCAGCTGCGAGGAGTCCTGGATGTAATTCTCTTCGGCGACGACGTTCTCGAACTCGTCGACGAAGTAGTCGAGATACCAGCCGGCGCGGTCGAGGACCGTGTCGAGATCGGGCTGCCGCGCCGCTTGTTGCGGCGCCGCCGCGACCAGCGCCGAGCCGGCGAACACCGCGAGCAGGAGGCCATACATGCGGTCGCGCATCGGGTTGGTCCCTGCACTATACTGCAGCCTTTGCAGGAGATAACGCATGCTGCGACGCGCACTTCCCCTCGTCCTCGCCGCCCTCGTCATCGTCCCCGCCGTCGCGCAGGATCGCAAGGTCCCGCTCACGTTCCGGGCGTCGGCCGCCACCGCGCAGACGCAGCGGCCCGCCGCGGCACCACCGTATTTTCCCGAGCGGCTCGACTGGCAGCACAAAACCCCGGACGAGGTCGGGATGAATGGTGCGCTGGTCAGGGAGGCGGTGCAGCTCGCGATTGCCGCCGACACGCCCGGCCCGCACGACATGGCGCAGTTCCTGACCAACAGCTTCGGCAAGGAGCCGTTCTTCAGCCTCGTCGGCCCGATCAAGGATCGCGGCCCCGCCAGCGGCCTGATCACGCGGCACGGCTACATCGTCGCGGAGTGGGGCGAGCCGATGCGCGCCGACATCACCAACAGCGTCACCAAGACCTTCCTGACGACGGTGGTCGGATTGGCATGGCAGCGCGGACTGATCAAGGACGTCAACGACTACGCGCGCGACTACATGCCGCCGCACGTCGATCTGTTCGACGCGCCGCACAACCAGCACATCAAGTGGGATCACCTGCTTCGGCAGACGAGTGACTGGCAGGGCACGCTGTGGGGCAAGCCCGATTGGGCGGATCGTCCGGTCGGCGCGACCGTCGACGAGCAGACCAACCGCAAGCTGTACGAGCCGGGTACCCACTTCAAGTACAACGACGTGCGGGTCAACGTGATGGCGCTCGCCGCGCTGCAGGTGTGGCGCCGGCCGCTGCCCGAAGTGCTGCGCGAGGAAGTGATGGAGCCGATCGGCGCCTCGTCGACATGGCGGTGGTACGGCTATGAGAATTCCTGGGTCGATCTCGACGGCCAGAAGATGCAGTCGGTGAGCGGCGGCGGCCACTGGGGCGGCGGGATGTTCATCAACGCCTACGACATGGCGCGCTTCGGTTATCTCACGCTCAACCGTGGCCGATGGAAAGAGCGCCAGCTCATCTCCGATCAATGGATCGAGCGCGCACTCACGCCCACGCCGGCTGAGCCCAACTACGGCTTCATGAATTTCTACGTGAACAAGGACCGCACGTTCATGCCGAGTGCACCCGCGAGCGCGTTCGGTCATCAGGGTAACGGCACGAACTTCGTCTACGTCGATCCCGAGAACGATCTCGTCGCTGTGCTGCGGTGGATAGACCGGCCGCAAATCGACG
>JAOBWF010000426.1 GCA_025463215.1 Acidobacteriota bacterium
AAATCCGGGCCTGGGCAATTTAATTGTCCGGCGAGAAAACAGACTCCCCCTCCCCCCGGGGTTGGCGCCAACTGCTTGATGCGAAACGACTGGGCCAAAGCCTGTCCACACGCTTCTCCCCGCAGGCGCGAAACGGCGCTCTGCCAAGTGATCGCAGTACCGATGTGGATAAGGGCGGCGCAGCTGTTTCATCGCCGCGATTTTACACGGCGGCCCGGGCTCAGGATAGGTTGATATCCCGTGGCGTGCGGAGGGTTCGCCCGAGGCGCGATGGTCATCTATCGATGGTGAATGCGCCGAATTGTCCGGCTGGTGGCTGCCCCGACCCCAGCGCATTGGAGCAATGCCTTGAAACGCGGCGCGTTCGCTCCCAACTCAAATCCGCTCTCGCGAAGAGCTTGTTTTTTGCGGCTTGCCGTTCGCAAGCCCGTCGGGTTTGCGCATGCCGGCCGTGGATCATGGGAATAAGGGCTTGGGCCCAGGACTGCGGATATCAGGGCTGCGGATGTTCGTCACATTGCGGCGTCAATCGATATGATGGATCTGGGCGCCCCTCACTGGAAATGGTCGAGAGGAATAGCACTGACGATTCACGTGGTGACGATCTTGTGCTGGTCCCTGCCGGCACTGGCACAGGCTGATGCAAGCCAGGCACCTGGTGTTGGGGTTTCATCACTGACCGGCGATTGGGGTGGCCTCCGAACCGAACTTTCCGACGCGGGAATCGATCTCAGCGGTAACTTCAAGGGAGAGTTTGCTTCAAACCCCCAGGGCGGGACAAAATTCGGCGCAACGGAAGTCGGCCAGTTCACCTTGGGCGCGACATTCGATGCCCAGAAGCTGTTCGATCTGACGGGCGGCACCTTTCAAGTCACCGTCACGGACCGCCAGGGCGCAACCTTGGCCAATCACTTCGGCCTTGATCTGCTGCAACAGGCGCAGGAGGTGTATGGCCGCGGCGATGTCGCGCGTCTCACCGAACTTTCCTACCAGCAGGAGCTTGATGGCGGCGCCGTGAGCGTGAAGCTCGGGCGGATGGCGGAAGATGATTTTGACAGCTTCCCCTGCAACTTCATGAGCAACGCGCTATGCGCCGGCACCGCAGGCGGAAACTTGGCGGGCGACTATTGGTACAATTCGCCCATCAGCGAGTGGGCCGTCCGGGTTCGCGTCAAGACCGGTGATTTCTATTCCATGGCGGGGGTCTATGAATCCAATCCCAGCGATCTGGACCACAGCTTCGCGCCCGGCTGGTTCAGCGGCGCGAACGGCGTAACCGGCCGCTTCGAGGAAGGCTGGACGCCAAGGTTCGGCGCCGATCAGTTGCAGGGGCGATACCAGGTCGGTTTCTGGTACAACACGGCAGGCGGCAATGACGTTTTTCTCGGCAGCAACGGCCAGCCCGCAATCCTGACCGGGCTTGCGCCGTTTCACAGGGATGGCCGCTATGGATATTATATCCAGGGATTGCAGCAGCTGACCGGTACCGGTGAGGCCGTTCCGGGCGGCTGGAAGGATGTGGAAGGCCTGTCCGTCTTCTTCAATTTCATCCAGGCCGATCGCGCGACGACCATTGAGGACAACCAGGCGTCGGCCGGCATTTTCTATGCCGCGCCCTTCGCCTCACGCCCGGACGACCAGGTTGGCCTGGGAATGGCGCGCACCGATTACAATGACCGGGCTGCAGCGGCGATCAGCCTGGCAAACCCGGGCGGTGTGAGGCCAAAGGCCGAATATACGACCGAAGTCTATTACAGCTATCTGCTCGCATCGTGGCTGACCATGCGCCCGGATCTGCAATATATCTTCAATCCAGGCGGCTATGGCGACCGCAAGCCTGCCCTGGTGATCGGGGCGCGAACCGACGTTACTTTCTGATCGCCTGCAGATTGGCTGATCGCCCGTCAGCCGCTCCGGTCCATCACATCGCGGATGGCGTTGCGGGTGGCGGTGCGAACGCATTCCCGGTCCGCGCTTTCGTCCTCGCGCAGGCCGGGGACGCGGTCATCCAGCTCGTAGCAAAGATTGACCGCCGTCTCATAGACGCGGTTGCGCATCTCCTGGCGATCGGAGGCGCGCGACAGGTCCAGGTCCGCCAGGGCGACCGGGCGCTGCAACGAATAGGCGGTCGGGTTGACCTCGCCATTCACGCGGCCGATGACCTGATGCTTCTGAATGAAGCCATAGTCTGGCCGCACGATAACGGTTTCCGTGCGATCATCGTAAACGTCGCCGTGATAGGTGGGCGCGCCGTCATAAGGTGCGTGATAATCACGATAATCCTGTGCCCGCGCCGCGCCGGCCAACACCACCGCGCTGGTCACCAAGGCGCCCACCAGGGCGATCCTGCTTTTCGTCATGGCCTGGTTCCTTGTCTTGGACCTACCCAAAATCAACGAGGAAAAGGCGGATGGGTTGCGAAAGGTCCGTCGGGAACCGCAAAAAGATACGCGGCCTGCGCAGCAGTTCAGTTCTGCCGCCCGCGCAGGCGCTCACCTTCACTGCGCGCATAGGCGATGATCAGGCCGATCTGGGCGTCGCTGAGCAGGGCTTTCCAGGGCGGCATCCGGGTCCCCGGCCTGCCGTTGCGGATGGTGTACAGCAGCATGTCATCGGTGCGCTTGGACAGCAGCGTATCGGCAAACAGGCTGGGCCCACTGCCGCCGGCCAGATCATAGCCATGACAGCCGCCGCAGTTTCTGGTGAAAAGGCCTTCGCCGCTGCCGGGCAGCAAAGGCGCACTGTCAGGCGCGGTGCCGGACGGTTGGGCGAGGGCCGCACCGCCCAGCAGCAACCAGGCGGCGGCGCCCATGACCAGAAACTGCCTTGTCATTCTAAAGCGCATTCCATGATTCCGGGGGACTATAGGAGACCGCGACGCTGCCGGATAGAACCTGCTCCCTCCCGACTTGTTATCGGGTTCGGCAACGGCGGCGGTCAGTTCGCTTCGGCGCCCAGTTCAAGCCCTGGATGGCGCCCGGACCAGGAAGGCGTAGCTCAGGACGCCGCAGGCCAGGAAGAAAAGCACCATCTCCATCGCCGCTGCATAGCCGCCGGTACGCTGCACAAGCCAGCCCGTGATGATGGGCGCCAGGATTCCGGCAACGCTGGCAGCGCAATTCTGGATGCCGACGATGCGTCCGGTCTTGTTGCCGGGAATCAACGTCTGTGTCAGCGCCCAGTAATTGGCGGTCGCCAGCCCCAGCCCGCTGAGCGAGAAGATCGACACGATCAGCGCCAGGTTCAGCGATTGCAGCAGCGGACTGAAAACTTCCGTCGAGGCCAGAAGAAAGCCGGCGATCGTGAAGGCCTTGCGCACGAAAATGGCATCATGCCCGCGCCCGATGATCCAGTCGGCCGCCAGGCCGCCGACGATCGACATCACCGCCATGCCGGCGAAGCTGAAGGTCGTGTAGA